>NZ_QKMA01000048.1:0-1238 GCF_003208255.1 Thioalkalivibrio sp. ALE21 | reverse complement strand
CTCCTCTGGCTGGCTGGTTGGTCGCACTCCCATTCCAGCCGGATACGCCGCCTTCCTCAATCCCCCCCGTACACCACTTTCGACAGTAACTCGTTCGGCTTCCGAGAGGAGCTCAATCTTCATTCAGGGGGCGATTGAGCAAGCGTTCCCGCGCACTGCTCCAGGGAGTGAATTGCGCCTGCCCCTGTTCTATCTGCGCCGCCCGGTCCTCCAGGATCTCACCGTGCCACTCCGGAGCAGGAACCTGCTCGGGGGTGCGGCTCAGGTCCTCCCACAGGGCTTCCATGGTTCGCAGTTTCTCGGCGACCGACATTTTTTCGATGGGTGGATCCATAGCCTGGTACCAGAATGTCAAGGGATTATGGCCAGCATAGCATCGAGCATGGGATCGGCCAGGGGGCTGGCCTCCTACGGGGCGGGGGAACGGTGGGAGGCCGGCCCTCCGGCCGATTTTGCGTTCGGGCGACCCCCCTGCGCCGGATCGGTCAACGCCCCGATCGGCCAGGGGGCTGGCCTCCCACGGGTGCCCCGGCCGGGTCGGCGGGCCCCGGCGGATCGGCGGGCACGGCCCGTAGGAGGCCGGCCCTCCGGCCGATTTCGGGCTCGCCTCCTGCAGGGCGCGGTTACAGCCATACCGCGTCCCAGTGCGGATAATCGCCCAGCTTGCGGACCAGCCCCGCACGCAGCGGATTGGCTGCGATATAACGGGCGATCGGCAACAGCTCCTCCTCCCGCCGCAATGCTCGGTCATGGAACCCCGGCTGCCACACCGCATACCCCAGACGCCTGGACGTGACGGCCTTGATGGATCGAACCACGGTAGATAACGATTCCACTTCGCCCAGCGACATCAACCAGTGCAGATGGTCGGGCATCACCACGAAAGCGAGGGTCTCCGCGTGGTTCTCCCTGTCCGCGTAACGCAGCGTACCGATCAGGGCGCGGGCGGCCCACAGATCCTGAAAAACCGGCGTGCGGTCACGCGTGACCGTGGTCACCAGATAGATACGGCCGGGTTCGGAATACCGGCCCCGGCGAAGGGCCTCGGCATGAGGGCGGCCATCCATGGCGCGTTTCTCCAGCTTGTGTTCCTTGAGCCAGAAAGCCTATCGCGCTCCCGGATGCCCGCCAACCCCCGACCCGGCAGGAGCCCATCCCCCTGGCCGATCCGGCGTTCGGGCATCCAGCGCGGCTCCATCGGCCGGAGGGCCGGCCTCCTACAGGGCGGGATGGGGTCG
>NZ_QKMA01000047.1:0-1283 GCF_003208255.1 Thioalkalivibrio sp. ALE21 | reverse complement strand
AACGGCAGCGCCAACCGCGTGACCCTGCCGCCCGAACGCACCATGCTGCCGGACGACGACATCCGCGCGGCCTGCGAACGGGTACAGGGACTGCGCGCCCCGGAGGTGTGCTACGCCTGCGACCAGGCGTTCCAGGAACTGCTCGGCACGCTGGTGCGCCCGCCGGCCGAGGAAGGCGACGCCCGGGGCGAACCCGGGCTGAACGACACCGGCGTGGTCGGTGCCCTGGTCCCGCTGGCCGAACGCGGGACCCAGCTGCTCATCTTCAACGTGATCGCCGGCGAACTGCGCTGCACCGAGATCGAATACCTGACCGATTTCGACCCCGACCGCCTCACCTACCCCGGATCACGCGGGGCGATCGCCCCGCGGATCTGGGAACTGTACGAGCGACACTTGGCCGAACTGCATGCAGGCAGTGACTCACCCTCATAACACCTCAAGCACAGCGGACCAAGGCCGCCCCGCCAGCCCTCCCCAAACGTGACACTTTCAATGTGGCGAATGCGACATCAGTTAGCGTCGGTGCTTCTCGCGAGAGCTTCGGGTTGATGTGGCAGGCGCTGACGGTAATGCTTGATGGTAATGATCTCGATTTGCCCGGGCGACACGCGGTAAATGATCCGGTAAGGGCGCTCGAGCAACTCGCGCAAGTCGGCGCGACGATAATCGGGAACGGTTCGACCACTCAGCGGATGGTCGGGTAATTGACGAGTACGAGCAAGGAGGCGCTCGATCATCCGGGCGGCCGCTGCCGGATCCACGGAGCCGATGTGCGCATGCAGCTCCTCAAGGCACGCAAGCGCCTCATCCGTCCAGTGAACCGCGCTCACCGCCGCAGGCCGAACCGCCGCTCCACCTCCACCTGCGGCATCACACGCCCGCCCTCACTATCGGCCAGTCCGCGTTCGATGGACGCATGCAGCTCCAGGCGATACACGACGTCCTCCCAACTGGCGTTGTCCGGAAGTTCGTCGATCAGGTCGTGTGCCTGCGCTTTGGGAGTCTTGCTTGCTTCCATGTTTCGCATCGCCTCTCTACCTAGCTCAGCCAATTTTACACACAGTTGCTCGTCATCGGGAGTGAGCGCGTCACCAACGCCGCAACACTTACCAAATACGCCTTTCCTGGAATCTGATCGCGAATCTGCGCGTAGCCACCTGGCACTGTCCCTCCTGCCGCGAGTCGGTGCCGCGACTGCTGCCCAACGGCAGCGCCAACCGCGTGACCCTGCCGCCCGAACGCACCATGCTGCCGGACGACGACATCCGCGCGGCCTGCGA
>NZ_QKMA01000046.1:0-1285 GCF_003208255.1 Thioalkalivibrio sp. ALE21 | reverse complement strand
CCTCCCGTTCGCTCATCGGGCACAATACTCATCCACTCCCGGGCATGAAACAGGGGTGCCTTCTCTCGCGGTATGCAATCAGGCGAGACCTGACAGCTACTGATGCAGAGACCTGATGCTGGGGTCGTGATCAAGGAGTCCGGCGGTGTTCGAAAAGTTCGCTGGGCTTCTTCAGGTTCTGGCAAAAGTGGTGGAGTGCGAGTTGTTTACTACTGGAAGAAAACGGAACACGAAGTATGGATGCTGACGCTTTACCACAAATCGGAGCGCTCAACGATTCCGGGGCATGCTCTGAGGCAGATAGCGGAGGCGATCAAAGATGAATGACCGTGATATTGGGACCGAAATTCTCGAAGGACTGAATGAGATCAAGGAGTACAAGAAGGGGAAAGTAGACCTCAAGACACGCCAGCTTTCCGAGCCATCAGCTCCTCAGGTGATCAGGCAAAAGCTCAAACTGTCACAGTCGGCCTTTGCCGCCCTGATGGGGGTCAGCATTCGTACACTGCAGGACTGGGAGCAGGGGCGAAGAGAACCTCAGGGCTCGGCTGTGGCCTTGCTGCGGATAGCCGAACAGCATCCTGAGGTTTTCAGCGAGCTCAATTGAAGAGCGTGTCGAACCGAAAGCTGCCCGCGTCCCGCCGATGCTGCACCTGCTCCAGCACATTGGCCATGACGGGCTGTCAGGCTGAAATCGACCCAAGAGTCGCCTGTTCCCAGGCCATTGCCATCAAGGGTGCTACAACCGCTCGGCGGTGGACGGGAAGAAGTGGGGTGGACCCCGAACGTTGGACCACTGACGGCCTCTGAGAGGTAAAAACCGGGGCCTCTCGGTCGGGTTTCATGTTTCCGGTCTGCAGGTCCAGGGGACTTCATCAGCCACTCTACGGCCAAGCGGCGCAACGCTGGACCGGGGAAAATGAGGGGGCAACCCCCACATCAGTTCGATAAAGCCGGGGCTCGGTCCATATTGCTCGCTGACGGCGTTGCAGCTCCCTTGTGCAGAGTGACTGCACGGCAGGAGCCGCGCCTTGTCAGCGAAAGGCGCGGGGCGTCGGGGTCAGACCTTGCCTTTTGCCCCCGCATCAAGGGAGAGGCAAAAGGCAAGGTCTGACCCCCATGATTTCCCACGTTGGGCATTCATCCAGTACTCCGGAAAAATATCGGAAGAGGGCATCCATCTTGTTTACATGTCAGGTCACGCCTGATTGCATACCGCGAGAGAAGGCACCCCTGTTTCATGCCCGGGAGTGGATGAGTATTGTGCCCGATGAGCGAACGGGAG
>NZ_QKMA01000045.1:0-1291 GCF_003208255.1 Thioalkalivibrio sp. ALE21 | reverse complement strand
AGATGTCGCCTGATGGAGTTCAGGGTTCTTTAACAACTGGCGGCTGTCTCCGGGTTGAGGGTCACCGTCTCTGGCAGACCGAAGTCCCGGATGGGGCCGGACCAACGCTCGGGATGGGCGTCTCGTGCCCGCTCGTATGTGGCTCGGCGGCGTTCCAGGATCCGAGCGGCCTCGCCGTTGTGGCGCTGGGTGGGGGTCACGTAGTTCAGCGCGCTGTGACGATGCTGCTCGTTGTACCAGTGCACGAAGCCGAGCATCCATTCACGAGCCTGTTCGAGAGTGGCAAAGCCCTTCGACGGGAAGCCGGGGCGGTATTTGAGCGTACGGAACAGCGACTCGGAGTAGGCGTTGTCGTTGCTCACCCGAGGGCGGCTGCGCGAGGGCGTGATCCCGAGGTCGTAGAGCTTCTGCAGGAACGTCGCCGCCTTCATGGGGCTGCCGTTATCCGAGTGCAGGATCAACGGCTTGTCCATGGCCGCCAGGTGTTCGCGCCAGTAGGCCTTCTGGATGAGGTCACCGGCCAGCTCCCCGGTCTCGGCGGCGTGGACCTCGTGACCGACGATCTTGCGACTGAACACATCGACGATCAGGTACAGATACCACCAGGTGCCGCAGGCCGGCCCGGGCAGCCACGAGACGTCCCAGGACCACAGCCGGTTCGGCGTATCGGCCACGTGAGTGGTCGGTGGGCGCCGGCCTTCCGGGGCCTTGTGGCGCCCTCGATGATGGTTCTGATCGGCGTCGCGCAGTACGCGGTAGAACGTCGCCTCCGAAGCGAGATAGCGACCCTGGTCGGCCTGATCCGCGACGATGTACGCCGGTGGCCGACTGCGATAGCGGGGCTCGTTGCACAGATCGACGATCACGGCGCGCTCCCGGTCGGAGAGTTTGTTGTGAGGCACCGGCCGTGAAGCCTCCGTGCGACCATCCGGATGCGCGCCTTCGGGCGTGCTCCAGCGCTGATAGGTACGGACACTCACGCCCACTACGGCGCAGGCCCTGTCCAGCCGGGCACCATCGCGTCGGGCCTGTTCGACCAGAGCGATGGTGTGCTGGCGATCCGGGAGGCTGGTCAGTCGTCCTCGTCGTTGCGACCCCAGATCGCCTCGGCTTTTTTTGACAGCGTCAGCAGCGCCGCCGTCTCCGCCAGGGCCTTGTCCTTGCGCTGGAGCTCGCGCTCAAGCTTCTTCACGCGCTTTTGCTCGGCCTTGCGCTCCTGGCGCGAGCGCTTGTCCTGCTCGGCCGCGTTGGCGTTGGCGTTCATGCAGCTCTCCCGCCAGGCCTCGACCTG
>NZ_QKMA01000044.1:0-1638 GCF_003208255.1 Thioalkalivibrio sp. ALE21 | reverse complement strand
TATCTCCTCTGGCTGGCTGGTTGGTCGCACTCCCATTCCAGCCGGATACGCCGCCTTCCTCAATCCCCCCCGTACACCACTTTCGACAGTAACTCATCACGAATTCCTCGCCCCCGATGCGACCCATGAGATCGGTGTCGCGCAGCAGCTTCAAACAGCCCTGTGTGAACTGGCGCAGGGCTTCATCCCCTTGGGCGTGACCGTACCGGGTGTTGATCGTCTTGAAGTGGTCGATGTCCAGGACGAGCAGCGAAAGCGGGCGGTGATGGCGGTGAGCCCGTTCGATTTCATGCTGGGCCTGCTCGAAGAGGGCCCGGCGGTTGGCGATACCGGTCAGGGGGTCGGTGTAGGCCGCCTCGCGCCAGTACTGTTCGAGTTGCTTGCGCGGCGTGACGTTGACCGCGACCCAGAGGACCACCGGCTTTGAATGATCGTAGCTGGGCAGCGGAAGGGCCCGGCCCTCGAACCACTGCTCGGCCTGGTGGTGATCGTTGTCCCGGACGGACGGAGGAAGCAGCGTCACATCGGCAACGCATAGTTGATACTCCAGCGTTTGCATCTCCCCGGTGTGGAGGGCTTGCTGCACGTGGGTCATGCAAGCCTCGGCGACCGCTGGAGGAAGGGCATCTGCGAGCGTATAGCCTTCCAGCGACTTGCCGCTCGCGTACATCGCCTCATTGGCCCCGCCGATGACCTTCACGTACAGGCCGTCTTCGTCGAGCACGAAGGAGATGTCGGGTAGGGCCTTCAGGAGCGTGAGGAGCTGATCCCGCTCCGCCTTCAGGGCGGCGATCGTGGCAGCTTGTGTCGACTCTTGAATGTCATCCATGTGGCGCTCCTTGGCCTCTGCAATCCGTGCGACTACGTGTTGGCGGTCTTGGGTCAGGCGAAGCCTGCGCGGCGTGCGCCCGTACCCGGCTTGATGCGATGCTCGCCGACCAGGGCGTTGGCCAGTGCCTGCAAGGTGAGGCCTGCGCGAGGCGTGCCCCGGCGCGAGTGGCCTCGCACCACTGTCGCGAAGTCGCCGGGAGTGAGGCCGTCGAGTCGGCGCACGACCGCGTGAGCGGTATCGATTGCGGCGCGATCGTCTGCATCGCTTGGCTGCAGTCGCGAGATAAGCTGATCGAAGAGCTGTGCGCGCTGCTGTTGATCCAATGAGCGCAGTTCCAGCTTGTGGTCGAAGCGACGCAGCGCGGCCGGGTCCAGGGCCTCCAGGAAGTTGGTGGCGCACATGAGGATGCCGTCGAAGGCCTCGATCTGAACCAGCAGTTCGTTGGTTCGTGTGGTCTCCCAGGATTGCCGGGCCTGCGACCGATCCGTCAGGAAGCTGTCGGCCTCGTCCAGCAACAACGCCGCACCTTCCTTGCGTGCCTCCCGAAAGGCCCGGGCCAGGTTCTTCTCGGTCATCCCCACGTACGGCGAGATCAGTTCCGAGGCGGTGCGCTTGCGCAGCGGGCGGTCGGCTTGTTCGGCCAGATGATGAGCCAGTGCCGTCTTGCCGGTGCCTGGCGGGCCATAGGCCAGCAGGGTGCCTTGCCCACCTGCGGAGTTACTGTCGAAAGTGGTGTACGGGGGGGATTGAGGAAGGCGGCGTATCCGGCTGGAATGGGAGTGCGACCAACCAGCCAGCCAGAGGAG
>NZ_QKMA01000043.1:0-1782 GCF_003208255.1 Thioalkalivibrio sp. ALE21 | reverse complement strand
CGGCCGGGTGGCGTAGGAGGCCAGCCCCCTGGCCGATCCGCCACGACCGGGTGGCGTGGGAGGCCAGCCCCCTGGCCGATCGGGGCCCGACGACCCACCGGGGCAGATCGGCCGGAGGGCCGGCCTCCTACGGGCCGTGCCCGCCGATCCGCCGGGGCCCGCCGACCCGGTCGGGGCACCCGTAGGAGGCCAGCCCCCTGGCCGATCGGGCATCAGGGGTTATTCCCCGGCTTCGATGATGGCGGAGATGTGTTCCACCTGGCGGCGCAGGAGGCGCCGGTCGCCGCGGGTCTCGACGTTGAGGCGCAGCAGGGGTTCGGTGTTGGAGCCGCGCAGGTTGTAACGCCATTCGGGGAATTCGACGCTGATGCCGTCGGTGCGGTCGATGTGGCCGGACCGGGCATCGGTGGCGACCATGACGCGGTGGATGGCATCCATCATGTTGTCCACGCGGAAGTTGATCTCGCCGCTGCAGGGGAAGCGCTCCATGCGTTCGCGCACCATCTCGCGCAGGGACTGCTCGCGCCGCCCCATCAGCTCGACCACGCGCAGCCAGGGCAGCATGCCGGAGTCGCAGTAGTAGAAATCGCGGAAGTAGTGGTGGGCGCTCATCTCGCCGCCGTACACGGCGTTCTCGCGGCGCATGCTCTCCTTCATGAACGCGTGGCCGGCCTTGCTCTGCACCGGTACGCCGCCGGCGGCCTCGACCATTTCGATGGTGTTCCAGGTGAGGCGCGGGTCGTGCACCACCCGGGTCCCCTGCCCGCCCCCCGGCTGCGCGCGCAGGCTGGCCTCGGCCAGCAGGCCGACCATGTAGTACCCCTCGACGAACTCGCCGTGCGAGTCGAAGAAGAAGCAGCGGTCGAAGTCGCCGTCCCAGGCCAGGCCGAGATCGCCGCCGAAGGACAGCACCGCGTCGCTGGTGAAGCGGCGGTTCTCCTCCAGCATGGGGTTGGGGATGCCGTTGGGGAAGTTGCCGTCGGGTTCGGCGTTCTCGCGGATCAGCTGGATCGGCAGATGCGCGTCCAGCTCGTCCAGGACCGGGCCGGCTCCGCCGTTTCCGGGGTTCACGAGCAGGTTGAGCGGCGGCATCACCTCGGGGTCGACCAGGCTCAGCAGGTGGCGGATGTAGGCCTCGCGGTGGTACAGACGTCCGGTACGCCCGCGCACCCGTGGGGTAAACCCGCCCTGCTCCGCCCGCCAGCGTATGGCCTCCAGGCCACTGTCGGCGCTCACCGGCCGCGCGCCCTCGCGCACGATCTTGAGCCCGTTGTAGTCCATGGGGTTGTGGCTGGCGGTGACCATGATCCCCGCCCCGGCGCGGTAGTAGGCGGTGGCGAAGTAGACTTCCTCGGTGCCGCACAGGCCGATGTCGGCCACGTTGCAGCCGCCGGCGGAGAGCCCGTCGATGACCGCCGCCGCCAGCGCCGGGCTGGTGAGGCGCACGTCCCGCCCCACGATGGCCATCTGCGGCCCCAGCTCCTCCGCAACGGCCCGCGCGATGGTGTACGCCACCCGCTCGTTCAGCTGGGTCGGCACCCGTCCGCGGATGTCGTACGCCTTGAAACAGTCCAGGTTCATGTGCCTCCTTTCGGGCCCGAGGCCGATCCCCGCAGCGAGCCGTGTCAGGAAGGCTACCGCCCGGGGCCGAAAGGTGGAAGGGCCACGCAGGTCACACACCCCCGGTAGGAGGCCAGCCCCCTGGCCGATCGGGCGCAGCGGTGGGAGGCCAGCCTCTGGCCGATCCGGCACAGGAGATCGGCCGGACGCCGAATCGGCCGG
>NZ_QKMA01000042.1:0-1827 GCF_003208255.1 Thioalkalivibrio sp. ALE21 | reverse complement strand
TCCACATCGCCTTCGGTGTGCTGAAGTCGCAGCAGCCGTACCAACCTCGCTGTAGCACCGGTTGCAACCAGTAAGCGAGACACGGTATCTACGGGTCGGGGAAGGCAATGCCGTGGTGACAGCCCCGTTGCGGAGGCGTAGCATTTTGAACTTGAATCGGGGACAGGGAGCGCCGATAACCATGGAACAGAAGCGTATTCATGTTCGCTGCCTGCTGGAGCGGCGGGCTGACAACCTGTATGCGGGATATTCCCTCGAGTTTGCGATTGCTGCTCAAGGGGATTCGCTGGAGGACGTACGCGAACAGCTCCACGCCATGATCCAGAACCACCTGGAAGAGGTGGCCGCGTCCGCCGAGGCCGGTAATCTTGAAGAAGCGAAGCAGCTTCTCCGGCGCAAGGCACGACCCGGAGTTTTTCTGAAATTTCACTGGGTACGGCTCATGGATTGGTTGCGACACAACGGCCAGGGGCCGCGCGATCGACAACGCTTCGAAGAGGATGCCGATATCCCGAGCGCCCTCGCGTGACCCACCGCTCCATGTGCCATGGGATTCGGCGCCAACAAACGGCAGGTAAGCCATCGTGAATTCACCCGCGTGCTTCGACACCTCGGTTTTGAGGTGAACAGGAAGCAGGGAAAGGGCGCACATGAGAAGTGGGTGCATCCCGAGTTTCGCGGCGCGAAACGCGTGGTCCTGGTCAGTGAACACAATCAGCCATTTGCGAAAGGCATCCTGCGCGCGATGATCGACCAGACGGGATTGAAGCCACAGGAATTCTACCGTTGCCTGGACGACCCCAAACGTGCCATGGAGATCCTGGAAAGGTAGGAGGCCGGCCCTCCGGCCGATTGTGCGTCCGGGCAATCTCCAGGCCCGAATCGGCCAGGGGCTGGCCTCCTACGGTTGCACCCGACCGGTAGGAGGCCGGCCCTCCGGCCGATCTGCCCGGTGCCGGTCTTACCCCGTCGGCCAGGCCCCGGACACGAGCGGCTGGCGGGGTTAACGCAACGAGCGAACCTCGATGTCCAGGTCAAGCTGCTCCCATGCCCGATCGGCGGTCAGGACCGGGAGGGCCTTGTCTCTGGCCAGCGCGAGGCAGGCACGGTCGGCCATTGACAGGCCATGTCGGTGGGAGGATTCCCACAGCTGTGCGGCCAGCTCGGCCTGTTGCGCCGTGAATGGCTCGAACACCAGCCCGACATCCATGAACTCCTGCTGCATGCCCCGGACGTCCACCCCGCGCTGCAGGGATTTCTGGACAACCTCCGACCAGTTCACGGTGGACACGCAGCCGCCGTCGAGGGCACGCGCCACACTGTCTCCGCCCGGCTCGTCATGCAAAAAGGCCAGCAGGGCGGAAGCATCCAGCACGGTGGTCATGGTTCACCATGTTCATGCCCGGCTTCGCGCCGCCGATCGTCAATGAGTTCGTCCGCAAGGCTGACGTCCTGCGGGATGTGCCTGAATCGATCACGGAGCCGTTGCTCGACGATCTCACGCCGTTCCAGCACCAGGCTTTCCCCGACCAGACGCGCGACCAGGCGGTCGCCCGGGCGCAGTTTCAGGGTATTGCGCAGTGCCGCCGGGATCACCACCCTGCCTTGTGCGCCAACCTGCACCTCGTTTTCATTTTGTGCCACGGCTCTCACCCTCTGCCACATACAGCTCCAATATGGCACAGCAAGGCGCAACGAACCACGGCCAATCGCAGGCGCCCGACATCCCGCGCCCGATCGGCCAGGGGGCTGGCCTCCTTGTGTGTCGTCGCAGAGGGAGCGCTACCATCTGTGGCACCGGGCTCGGGGTAACCCGTTGGCCTCCTG
>NZ_QKMA01000041.1:0-1900 GCF_003208255.1 Thioalkalivibrio sp. ALE21 | reverse complement strand
TCTCCTCTGGCTGGCTGGTTGGTCGCACTCCCATTCCAGCCGGATACGCCGCCTTCCTCAATCCCCCCCGTACACCACTTTCGACAGTAACTCCGGAAAGACCACCTCACCCCGGCGCGCCTGCACCAGGGCATCGAGACGTCGTTTCAGGGCCGCCTTGCCCGGATCGTCCCGGAATTCCCCCTCCGGGATACCGTCAAGCACCTCCCTCGCCATATCCAGCTGACCGCGGTGCAGCAGCAGACGCGCCACCCAGATATGCAAACTCCCGTAGAGAGCGGGATCGGCATCCGGATCCGGCAGCTCGAACTGGTCCAGGGCCTCTCGCCATGCCCCCCTGGCAGCCGACATCCGCCCCCGCGTAATCAGGTAATTGATCCAGCGCGAGTGCCACCAGACGTTATCCGGCTCCAGCTCGATGGCCCTTTGATAGTGAATCTCCACGAGACCCGGGTCCCGGGCGAGGATATCCAGATTGTAAGCGCGATAGTGGTGCGCGTAATCATCCTCCGGCTCCCACTTCAGCGCCCGCTCGAATACCCCGGCCGCGCCCTCGAAATTCTCATGGTCACGCGACAGTGTGCGGCCCAGGATATCCAGCTGAGCAGCAAAGAAGGGACGCGCGCCATCCATGAGAGCCACATCCCCGGAATGCATGCCGTGGTGGAAGGCCTCACACTCCTCCACAAGCGCCAGCCCGTCGCCGGTCTCCCGTGCTTCGAAGCGTTCGCGATAGATCCCGTGCAATCTCGCGTGGGCCTCGCGTCGAGCCGCCGGCTCCAGCCACAGACCGTGCTCGCGAGCATCCGCCTTCAGCAGTTCATGGAGCCGATACACCCCCTGCTCCTCGAACAGCAGACAGTGGCGGAGCAACTGGCCCCACCAATCCGCCGGCACACCCAGCGCCTCCAGCATCGGCTCATCCAGGGGCCGGCGAACAAGACTCAAACGCCCCCATGCTTCCAGCAGAGCGCGAGCCTCCGGGGTCTTCTCCAGCGCCGCAATCAACTCCCCGGTCAGTCTGCGGCGCTCACGCCCCACCCCCCACCAGCGGGCAACCTCCTCGGGCGAGCGAAGCGCGGCCAGCGCCACCAGCAGGCGCACTTCCAGTGCCGACCGCTCCTCCAGCCCCGGCAAGTTCCGGGCGGCCAGCTCCTCCGCAACACCGGCCAGCTCACCCCACGCGGCTCTTTCCCGCAGCCATGGTGCAGCGGCCGATACGGCCTTGAGGGACCAGCGGCGGTCTTTTCGCTGCCGGGCAAGGCAGGGTTTACCTGTCACCACCTTGCGACACGGAGCAGCCATCAACCGCTCCACGACCTCATCGGCCTGCCTTCGGAAGTGGTCCGAGTCCTCGCCAGTCCCGGAAGACCAGCGCACCGGATCGTCACAGAACAGAACCACCCGATCGGGTTCCGACTCCAACCACTTGTCCAGGTCCTCCAGCTTGTCCGCCCAAAGCCGCCCCCCGTCACGCACGCCCGCGAGATCATCCGCGCCGATCACACCGGCGGCCGCGAGCCCCCGGGCCACGTCCAGCATCGCGGCCATACCCGCATCCGGAGCCCGCTCGGGTGGCTGCACCAGCACCGCCACATACCCTTCCTCCCGGGCCGTTGCCGCAAGCCGGCGCAGAAGAGTGCTCTTGCCGGCAAAGTGCCCGCCCTCAACCTGCCAGAACCACCGAGCCGGAAGCTCCTCCAGCCAGTCGCGCTGCAATCGATCCACCTCTGGAAGCACAGCAACGTTCATCAAACAGCTCCCGCACCAATCTGCATCAGAACAAGGGACAAGCGGTTCACCAGCGAGTTACTGTCGAAAGTGGTGTACGGGGGGGATTGAGGAAGGCGGCGTATCCGGCTGGAATGGGAGTGCGACCAACCAGCCAGCCAGAGGAGAT
>NZ_QKMA01000040.1:0-1927 GCF_003208255.1 Thioalkalivibrio sp. ALE21 | reverse complement strand
CAGGAGGCCAACGGGTTACCCCGAGCCCGGTGCCACAGATGGTAGCGCTCCCTCTGCGACGACACACAAGGAGGCCAGCCCCCTGGCCGATCGGGGCCGACGACCCACCGGGGCAAATCGGCCGGAGGGCCGGCCTCCTACCGGCCTTCGACGGTAGTCAGGCCGAGGGTGTTCCACATCTGCATGCCGCCGCGGTACCACTTGATCTTGTGGCCCGGGTACCCGAGGTTGGTCAGCGTGCGGATGTTGGTGGGCGACTGGCCGCACCACGGGCCGTTGCAGAACAACACCAGGGTCTTGGCGTTGGAGAAGTCCAGCAGGTCCCAGTGATCCATCACGCTGAACTTGTCGAGCATGATGTCGCGTACGTCCGCGGGCTCGGCGTCGCCGTCGATGTCCAGTTTCTGCCAGGGGATGTTGATGGCCCCGGGGATGGTGCCGGCGGCGTAGTCGTCGGGACCGCGCGAATCGATGATCAGCAGGTCGTCGCGCTCGCCGAGCTGGCCGACATACTCGAGGAACTCCGCCTCGCCGAGGGTTTCCACGCCGCGGCCCAGATCCATGGGCTGGACGCAGAACGGCGGGCAGGGGCGTGAGGTCTTCGCGAACTCGTTGTCCAGCCGGTTCTCGGTGTCCTGGATGCGCTGGATGGTGACGGTCTCGTCACCGTGCGGGACCTCCAGCGATTGCAGGTCCGGGGTGATGCCGACTTCCAGCGCCGAAGCGGGCCCGGCGAGGCCCAGGGTGAACAGGCCGGCCAGGGCCAGTCCGGGGGCAAAACGTTTCTTCATCTTCTCCTCCACTGTGGTTGTGTTGGCAAGCCGGGATTGTGAGTCAAACGGTGCCGGCTTGCACCCTGCCGGTCGGGGTTTCCTTCAGCACGGCTTGCACGGGCCGTTACCCTCCTCGAGGCCACGGTTCGTGGCCACCGGATTTCGATAGAGGGTTCAGGTTTGGATCGACGGGCGAAACACAATCGCAATGGTTCCCGACTGGCGGGCACCGCGCGCGGCCTGAGCCTGGCGCTCGGTCTGGTCGCCGGAGGCGTGACGCCGGTGCTGGCCGAGTCGCCCGACCGGCCGACGCACGAGGTGCAGCGCGGCGACACCCTGTACAGCATCGTGCAGACCTTTGATCTGCCCCCCGGCGTGTCGGTCAACGAAGCCATGCTCGCCTTCCTCGAGGCCAACCCCGAGGCCTTCGCCGAACAGAACGTGAATACGCTGCGGGCCGGCACGGTACTGGAGCGGCCGCCGGAATCGGTGTTCGCCCGGCGTGACCGGGACAGTGCCCGCGCCGAGGTCCTGCGTCACATCGAGAACTGGGACCCCGGCGCCGTGCGTGTGGAGGACCGGTTCGAAGCGGTGGACGAGGGCGGCGAGGGCATGTCGCGTGCCGCGATCGAAGAACGTCTGGCCTCGCGCGATGCCGAGATCGATGAACTGCGCGAGGCGGTGGAGGAGCTGCGGTTCCTGCTGGAGTCGGAGCGTCTGGATGCGGGGACCGACGCCGCGGCCGAAGAGTTGCGCGAGCAGATGGAACAGGACCTGGACACCCTGCGCACCGAGCGCGATCAGCTGCGCGACCGCCTGGTCGAAGTCGAGGAACGGCTGGTCGAGGTGGAAAGCCGCCCGGGCCCGGACGAGGTGCCGTTGACCGAACAGCTGACCCGTCCGCCGGTGCTGGTGGCGCTGGGGTCCATGGCGCTGGGCCTGGGCCTGTTCCTGGTGGCCGGCATCATGCTGGGGCGCCGTCAGACCGGGGGTGGGGGCAAGCCCGCTTCCGGCGGCAAGAAGGGAAGCGCGCAGGCGAAGTCGGGCAAGGGCCGGTCGCCCCGCGGGGACGAAGCCGAACCGCAAATCCCGGCGGAAGAAGGTGCCGGCGCCGCGGCCGCCGGAGCCGCCGGCGGCGCCGCAGCTGCAGCGGG
>NZ_QKMA01000039.1:0-4492 GCF_003208255.1 Thioalkalivibrio sp. ALE21 | reverse complement strand
TGAAGTACCTGCCCCAGATGGCCGACGAGCCCTCGCGCGGTTACCTGTTCGTGGCCATCGATCGGGCCTCGCGCTGGGTCTACCTGGAGGTGCGGCGCTCGAAGACGGCCGACGCCGCGCGCGGCTTTCTGAAGAAGCTGATCGAGCGGGCGCCGTTCCATGTCACGCACGTGGTCACGGACAACGGCAAGGAGTTCACGGACCGCTTTGCGGCCACCGGGGAGCGCAAGCCCACCGGACGCCACCCGTTCGACCGGCTGTGCGCCGACCACGGGATCGAGCATCGTCTGATCCGGCCGAAACGGCCGCAGACCAACGGAATGGTGGAGCGCTTCAACGGCCGGATCGCTGACTTGCTGCGGACCCGGCGCTTCGGCTCGGGGGCGCATCTGAAGGACACCCTCCGGGACTACCAGCGCCTTTACAACCATCAGATCGGGCAGAAAGCGCTGGGGCATCGAACGCCGGTTGAGACACTCAAGGCCTGGCAACAGGAACGCCCCGATTTATTTCGTAAACATGTATACAAACAGCCGGGACCCGACAAGTAGCGATTGCAACGCCCGATATTCGTCGTCCGTGAGGTACTTCGGCAAAAGCTTGCTGAATGTGCTGGTCTCGATGAAGAGCATAACCAGACTATACGGCAACGCCGTACCGTTGTGCAATCACCCCCGCCCCTCCCGCACCCCACACGCATACGCCTCCATGAAATGGTCGCTGACCAGACGCCAGCGGGTGCGCGTCTTGCCGGGGAGCAGGCGCAACAGCTTCGGCAGCAGTTGCACTGCGGCGTAGGCGAAACCGGCCATGACGCCGCCCTTCACGTACCACGGCAGGGTCACCACGCCGGCCGCCTCCAGTCCGGTGAGGCCGCCCCAGGCCAGCAGCAGCGTGAGGTCGGGTTCCACCAGGAGCCCCAGACGGCCTGCAGGGCGGTCAGGAAGCCGCCGTGGACGCGCCACTTGTGGTGGTAGTCGGCGGTGCGCTTGAAGACGGTGACATCGGCGATGATGTCCTGGTAATCGGCCTCGGTGCCCCGCCACGCCAGCACCCAGCGGCGGCCGCCCTCCTCCGGGGTTGAACCGCAGCGCGCCAGATAGGCGTTGGTGCCTCGGCTCACAACCCCTCGTAGTACTCCCGGATCATCGCCGCCATCTGCTTCCGCCGGGCCTCCAGGAATTCCTGATAGTTGTCCGCGGTCACCTCGCCGATGAAGTCGGGGATGGCGTTCTCGGCCAGGTTGGCCTCAAGGTCGCCCTGGTCGGTGATCTCGCCGATACGCAGCTCACCGGTGCGGATCTGCTCGGCGACCCACGCCATGTACTCCTGCGGGGGATGGTCCTTGATGGCGATGTTGACGGGCGTCTCGGTCAGGGCGAAGTTGGCGATCTGGTTGTAGTCCCACTGCTTCGGGTAGCCGTTCTTGATCAAGTGGTTCTTCGGCACGATGTGGTGCATGTCGCCATGGCCCTCGATCATCTGCGCGACGTTGATCGACTTGGAGAGGAAGCCACGGCCCCCCTTGGTCACCCGAGCGGCCAGGTAGATCTGGAACGCGGGGCTGCGCTTGCTCGGCGAGACCAGTTCCTGCAACAGTGCCACCCCCCAGAAGCCCTCGCCCAGCTCCGACTCCTCAATCACTCGCAGGTACTCGGCGGCCCCCAGCTCATTGATCCGGCGCAAGTCCGTCTCCCAGGTCGACTCGAAGCTGCCCACCGCCCGCCCGGTGAGCAGGGTCATCACGAACCAGCGCTTGATCACCCGCGCCCGCTCCCCTTCCGAGAGCTGATCGTTGCCACGCAGGCGGAGGTAGAGGGCATAGGCAAAGTTGAGCGCGTTCTTGGAGCCGATCATGCTGGAATCGATGAAGCCGGCCGACTTGATCATCATGACGAAGCGCTCAAGATGCGTCTTGCTGACCAACTGGTCCAGGGCGCCGGAGAAGCGCGCATACGCGGCCGGGATGCGCTCCTCGTCTATCCGGCGGGTCTCCGGATCGAGGCCGGACAGCTCGCTCACAATGGCCCCCGCCTTGCCGCGGCTGAACCCCACCAGCCCGGCGATGCGGATCACATCGGTGTACTCGGGCTGGAAAAGCTCGTCGGACTGGTTCTTGAGCCACTCGATCTTGGCCAGGTGCGGGGAATCGGCAAACTCGGTGTCGTTGTCGCGGATGTCGTCGAAGGCGTGTCCCGAGACATTCAGGTGGCAGAAGTAATCGATGAGCTTGCGCAGGTTGCGCCCCTCATCGCCGTAAGTCGCGATCTTGCTCATCACGAAATCGGCGCTTGAAAGAGGGACGCCCTTGGCGTTGATGCGGACGAAGATCTCGGCCACCGTATCGACGTCGAGATCATCAGCCAGGGAGATCACACCGACCTGGGCATGCTCGATACCGGCCAGGTTCGTGACCGCCGTCTCGACGCGCTCTTCATCGGCGTCGGGATTCTGTTCGAAGTAACCGCGCAGGAAGCTGAGCTGGCTGGAAGAAGAAAAGAACGCGCTGATGTCATGGATCCACTGGCGGCTGTTGCGGATCGCCGGGGTGAGCGTGGCGAACTCTTCGGTCAACGGATTGAACGCGATAGTGATGGGCTTCCTGTCATAGCGCTTGCCGACCACGGGCAGGCCCGCAATTGCGGCGCGCAGCGCCGTGACGCGCTGCTGGCCGTCGATGAGGATCTGCTGGTGCCGGGCGGTCTCGCCCCCCTTGAGCTTGGCGCCCACCGACTGCCAGGTGATCAGGTAGCCGACCGGATAGCCGTTGTAGAGCGAGTCGATCAGGTCACGCACCTGAGAGGTCTTCCAGACGAACGGGCGTTGCAGTTCAGGGATGGCGATCTTGTCGCTGCGGACGTCGGCGAGGACCTGGCTGACGGCGGTTTGTTTGACTTCGTATTTGGCCATTGGAGCAACTCTTGTGATTCACAATTGGTTTCAGGGATGAGGGACGAACGGGTCCTCCTTTCAGCCAGTGCGTACCGTGGTCCGACCCCGTTATCTCACGCAATGGCACTCGAAGCTGTTTGCGAAACCCAGTACCGGGCGATTTCTCGGGTGATCGCTACGGTTTGTCGGAAGCGTGGCTGGAATTGGTGTGCGGCATATGGGTCAACCGGAGGCAATTGTCCTGGTCGCGGATTACCTGCGTGGACCGACGGGTCCCTCATTTCCTTCGTGATTAAGTTCATTAGTGTGGCCCGGTTCAGTCCTCCATTCGGCCCGCGTGCCTGAAGGGCATCGGCTTCTCCACCTATGGCAGTGGTATAGCACTGTCCCAGTACCGCATCCGGCATGGCTTCCAATAGGGGTTGAAGACCACCCTTTTCCAGTTGCGTGTGCATCGCATGCTCAAGTACCTGGAAATATCCCAATACCTGAGCGTGGGGCCGGTCGCCATTCAGTCCTGCCAGGAAATAGGACATGGCGGTCCCGGAGTACAGACTCTCCTGACGAACATGTTCGTGGGGAATTGGTGTATCAAGTGGAACTGGCTGGACGTAGTGTTTCAGGCGGCGAGGATCTTTGAGAATGGTTTCGATACCGTCTCGGTCTCCGTCGTGACCTAGACCTAACAGCATTCGCTCAAGTGCTTGCACCTCGCGGTAGCTCAGCAGAGTGACGTCGGCGGTCACCGGCTGGTATGTGAATACCTCGTCCCTGAAGTGGATGTTGTCACGGAGAGGATGGTCGGAGGGAACGAGGCTGAGTAGCCATTCGGCCGTTGCATTGAGCGATTCTGGCGTGGGTTGCATGTCCTTTGGGACGAGGCGACTGTATCGTTCTTCCATCAGGCTCGATGCGCTGGAGCCACTTTCGGTCCGGTACTTGTCGGGTAGCAAATCGAACCTGTAGCAGGCGATCACCCAGCTTTGGAGCAGCCCACCCACAGCCCGTTCGTACTGATCGAACCGTGCGTCCAGGAGGGTTCGGCCCGAAGCCGTTTCTTCGGCATTGGCCCAGAAGGGCCCAGGATCCCGCTCGTCCGGATCGCAGTGCATGGGATCATGAACCCAAGTATGGCCTCCATCGCAGTGGATGTATTGGCCGTCTCGGTCCGGCTCAAAATCCGGGCTATTGCCGCGCGCATTTAGCCGCGATTCCGGATGCGTTTCATTCCAACGGAACAGATAGGCGTCTGCGCGACTGAAGATGAACTCGTGCCGTTCTGCAGGAGCTTGCCTTTCGATGCTGTCGAGCGGAGCAAACAGGTACAGCGCCTTTGGTAGTTGTCGGGTCCCGGCTGTTTGTATACATGTTTACGAAATAAATCGGGGCGTTCCTGTTGCCAGGCCTTGAGTGTCTCAACCGGCGTTCGATGCCCCAGCGCTTTCTGCCCGATCTGATGGTTGTAAAGGCGCTGGTAGTCCTGGAGGGTGTCCTTCAGATGTTCTCCCGAGCCGAAGCGCCGGGTCCGCAGCAAGTCGGCGATGCGGCCGTTGAAGCGCTCCACCATTCCGTTGGTCTGCGGCCGTTTCGGCCGGATCAG
>NZ_QKMA01000038.1:0-5929 GCF_003208255.1 Thioalkalivibrio sp. ALE21 | reverse complement strand
GGGCACCTCGATCCAGCGGCAACCGCGGCTGGCGAAGACGGGGTCAAGCGGTCTGCGACGCAAGCTCTACATGGCAGCGATCGCCGCCGCGCATCACAACGCCGACGTTCGGGATCAATACCAGCGCCTGTTGCGGCGTGGGAAGGCGAAGATGGCCGCGATCGGCGCCGCAATGCGGAAGTTGCTCCACATCGCCTTCGGTGTGCTGAAGTCGCAGCAGCCGTACCAACCTCGCTGTAGCACCGGTTGCAGCCAGTAAGCGAGACACGGTATCTACGGAATTCTGGCGGAGAGGGAGGGATTCGAACCCTCGAGGGGCTTGCACCCCTGCCGGTTTTCAAGACCGGTGCAATCAACCACTCTGCCACCTCTCCGGAGGCGCACATTCTCCGCGAGCTTCCCGCGGCTGGCAACTCGGTCGGTCACCCCGCGATCCATCGCCTGCAAGCTATATGTCGCATAGAAAGAGTTTGATAGAAGAAAATAACGATCTTCCGTAAAATCGCGGCCCTGTCCTTCCCGGCCGGATCCGCCTCCCGCGATTCGGCACCGGCGCCGAGCCTCCTGACGCGACGCCGGACGAAGACGCCGCGGCCCCGGCCGCCGGCACGAACTTCAGTGACCGCCCCGGGGACCGGCGACGGGGCGCAACCCGAGGCCGACCATCATGAATTCGATGCTGCTCAATCTGTTTCCCTTCCTGCGCTGGCGTCCCACCAAGGACACCATCAACGCGGATCTGATTGCCGGCATCTCGGTCGCCCTCGTCCTCATCCCGCAGTCCATGGCCTACGCCCAGCTGGCCGGGCTGCCGCCGGTCTACGGGCTGTACGCCTCCCTGCTGCCGGTGATGATCGCCGCCCTCTGGGGCTCTTCGAACCAGCTGGCCACCGGCCCCGTGGCGGTGGTCTCGCTGCTGACGGCCTCGGCATTGATCCCGCTCGCCGCCGAGGGCTCGTCCGAGTTCATTGCCCTGGCGATCGTGCTGGCCTTCCTGGTGGGAGTGGTCCAGCTGGTCCTGGGACTGTTCCGGCTGGGCTCGATCGTCAGCTTCATCTCGCATCCGGTCATCGTCGGCTTCACCAACGCCGCGGCCATCATCATCGCCCTCTCGCAGCTCAACAAGATCCTGGGCGTCCCGGTCGACACCAGCGGCCATTTCATGGTCGGCCTGTGGGGCGTGGTGCAGCAGATCGGCGACGTTCACCTGCCGACGCTGGCCTTCGGTCTGGGCGCGATCGCGCTGATGGTCGCAATGAAGCGCGTGGTCCCGAAGATCCCCGGTGTCCTTGTCGCCGTGGTCGTCACCATCCTCATCAGCTGGGCCATCGGCTACGAGCAGAAGGCCGAAGTGGCGGCCGACCGGGTCGCACCGGCCGACGTGGTCGCCCTGGCCGAAGAGGTCGACTCCCGTTCCGGCGCGCTGGCCGACATCGAACAGCGCATCCGCGAGCTGGAGGCCGAGGTGGACGAGGTCGAACGCGCCGAGGCGGTACGCATCCGCCACGAAATCGACACCCTCGGCCTCGAGCGCGACGAACAGCGCAGCGAACTGCGCGATCTGCGCGACCAGCTCGGCGCGATCAGCCTGCGCCGTGTCCCCGGCGAAGACGACGCCCCGGCCCGCTTCATCCGCGAAGACCACCTGACCGACGCGGAACGCGAACGGGCCGACGGCACCGACTGGCGTATCGAACGGGTCGACAACGACACCATCCACCTGGACGGTGGCGGCAACGTGGTCGGCAGCGTGCCCCAGGGCCTGCCTGCTCCCACCCTGCCGGAGCTGAGCCTGGGCAACATCACCATGCTGCTCACCAGCGCCTTCGTCATCGCCCTGGTCGGCTTCACCGAGGCCATCGCGATCGCCAAGGCCATGGCCGCGCGCACCGGCCAGCGGCTGGACCCCAGCAAGGAGCTGATCGGGCAGGGCCTGGCGAACATCTCCGGGGGCTTCACCCAGGGCTATCCGGTGTCGGGGTCGTTCTCGCGCTCGGCGGTCAACCTCAATTCCGGGGCCAAAACCGGCCTGTCGTCGGTCTTTACGGCGGTGATCATCGGCATCGCCCTGCTGTTCCTGACCCCGCTGATCTACCACCTGCCGGAGGCCGTCCTCGCCGCCATCATCATGATGGCCGTCGCCGGGCTGGTGAACTTCAAGGCGATCAAGCACGCCTGGGTGGCCAACAAGCACGACGGCATCGCCGCCATCGTCACCTTCCTGGCGACCCTGGCCATGGCCCCCAACCTGGATTACGGCATCCTCACCGGGGCGGGCCTCGCGATCATCCTGTATCTCTACCGTTCGATGCAGCCGCGCGTGAGCGAACTGGCCCGCTACGAGGACGGCACCCTGCGCGAGGCGCGCCGCTACGGCCTGCAGACCGACGAAAAGATCGCGCTGATGCGCTTCGACGGTTCGCTGTACTTCGCCAACGTGCCCTACTTCGAAGACGCGGTGCTGGACCTGGCCGCCAGCCATCCGCAGGCGAAATACATCATCATCGTCGGCAAGGGGATCAACGAGATCGACGCCTCCGGCGAGGAGACCGTGCACCAGCTGGTGCATCGGCTGAAGGCACGCGGCGTCACCCTGGTGTTCGCCGGCGTAAAGGCCCAGGTGCTGGAGGTGATGGAACGCACCGGCCTGGACGAGCTGATCGGCAAGGACAACATCTTCCGCAGCACCGACCGGGCCGTCGAAGTCTGCCGTGAACGCGTGGGCGAAACGCGAGTCGAAGCGGATGCCGGCCAGGAAAGCCGGAGCTGACCCGGGCCCGGCCCGGACTCCGGCGCGGGTGGCTGCACGGCGCGGCCCTCGGCTGTACACTGACCGCATATTGAACCCAAGGAGGAAACGACCGTGTCCAGAGACCAGATCGTCCGCTCGAAACGGAACCCGTCCAGCACCGGTTCCATCAGCGAGACCATTTCCACCAACAAGGTCATCCGCCAGACCTACACCCTGCTGGCCCTGACCCTGGCCTTCAGCGCGGTCACCGCCTTTGTCGCCATGGCCATCGGCGCCCCGCCGGTGCACTGGATCGTGATGCTCGGCGTGCTGATCGGCGGCCCGTTCGCCATCCACTTCACGCGCAACTCGGTCTGGGGCCTGGTGCTGACCTTTGCCTTCACCGGGACGCTCGGGTTCTTCCTCGGCCCGATCCTGTCGATGTACCTGGGGCTGCCCAACGGCCCGCAGATCGTCGGCAACGCGTTCACCGCCACCGCCGTGGCATTCATCGCGCTGTCCGGCTATGCGCTGGCCACCAAGAAGGACTTCAGCTTCCTCGGCGGCTTCATCGTGGTCGGCCTGATCGTGGCGCTGCTGGCGATCGTCGCCAACATCTTCCTGGCGATCCCGGCGCTGTCGCTGGCCATCTCCGCGGCCGTGGTGCTGCTGCTGTCGGCGGCCATCCTGTTCGACACCAGCCGCATGATCCACGACCAGGAGACCAACTACGTGGTGATGACGGTGTCGCTGTACGCCAACCTGTACGTGATGTTCCTGCACATGCTGAACCTGTTCCACGCCTTTATGGGCGAGAACTGACGCGCCGGCCGAGCCCGGACCCTCCCGGACTCGCCAGCACGCGGGCCCCGCTCCGGCGGGGCCCTTTTTGTTGGCCCCTGCCCTCCGCCCGATCGCAACACTGAACCTCATGGCCCAACCGAACCTGTCCTCCGCCCCCCGCGCCGTCTTCCTGGACACGGCCACCGTCGACCGCGACGACCTGGACTTCGCCCCGCTGGACCGCGCCGCCCCGGGCTGGGTGCGCCGGGAACGCACGCCCGCCGACCCCGACGCCATCATCGAACGCCTGAGCGGGGCCGACATCGCCATCACCAACAAGGTGGTCCTCGACCGCGGCGTGCTCGAACGCAGTCCGCAGCTCAAGCTGATCTGCGCGGCCGCCACCGGTTTCAACAACATCGACGTGGCGGCGGCGCGCGAGCTTGGCATCGCCGTGACCAACGCCCGCGACTACGCCACCGACTCGGTGGCCCAGCACGTGATGGCGCTGCTCCTGACCCTGGTCACCCGCCTGGACGACTACCGCGCCGACATCCGCGCCGGGCGCTGGAGCGAGTCCGACCAGTTCTGCCTGCTCGACCACCCGATCCGCACCCTGTCGGGCATGCGCATGGGCATCGTCGGGCGCGGCGTCCTCGGACAGGCTACCGCGCGCCTGGCCGAGGCCTTCGGCATGCAGGTGCGCTACGCCCGCAGCCTGCGCGACGCCGAACCCGCCGCGGATCCTGCCGCGGATAACGGGCGCGTCCCCCTGCCGGAGCTGCTGGAGACCAGCGACGTGATCTCGCTGCACTGCCCTCTGACCGACGCCACCCGCAACCTGATCGACGAAGACGCCCTGGACCGGCTGGGTCCCGATGGCCTGCTGATCAACACCGCCCGCGGCGGCCTGGTGGAGCCGCGGGCCCTGGCCGAAGCCCTGCGCGAGAAACGCATCGCCGGCGCCGGCATCGACGTGCTCGAACCGGAACCGCCGCCGCCCGATCATCCCCTGCTCGCCCCCGACCTGCCGCGCCTGGTGCTGACCCCGCACACCGCCTGGGCCGCGCGCTCGGCACGACAGGCGGTGCTGGAGGAGATCGCCGCCAACATCCGCGCCTTCGCCGCCGGCGAGACGCGCAACCGCGTTGACTGAACGCGCACCGGGAGCCCGCATGGCCGCCAGCGACCCCACCCCCGAACAGCGCATCGCGACCCTGGAAGAACGCCTGGCCTATCTGGAATTCAGCCAGGAGGAACAGGCCCGGGTACAGGCCGAACTGCAGCAGGAGAACCAGGCCCTGACCCGGCAGATCGAATGGCTCCACGGCCGCCTGCGGGCGCTGGAGGCCGCCGCCGGTGATGGCAGCGCGGGCGGGCAGGACATCCCCGAACCCCCGCCGCCGCATTACTGACCGCGGCCCCGTCGATGACCCTCGAACTGCGCCCGGCCCCGGAAGACGATCCGCGCGCCCGGGAGCGCACCCGGGCCCTGCAGCGCCGGCTGGACGCCGCCGGCTACGTCCATGGCGGCGACGCGGCGCTCACCCTGGAAGTGGAAGCGGACCGCCTGAGCCTGGTTCTGGAGGGCGGCAGGAAGCCGCTGCGCCTGACCCCGGATTTTGTCCGCGGCCGGCAGGGCTACCGCCAGGCCCGCGCGGCGCACGAGACCCTGGTGCGCGCCGTGGGGCGCGTCGGCGAGCACGCGCACATCATCGATGCCTCCGCCGGACTGGGCCGCGATGCCCTGCTGCTGGCCGCGCGGGGATGGCGGGTGAGCGCCTTCGAGCGGCATCCGGTCGTCGCCCTGTTGCTGGAAGATGCCCTGCAGCGCGCCGCGCACGCCGGCGACCCGGCCCTGGCCGCAAGCGCCGCACGCGTGCACCTGTTCCCGCAGGCATTCGCCGCCGACGCCCTGCCCGCGCCCGCCGATGCGGCGGTGTTCGACCCGATGTTCCCGCAGCGGCGCAAGAACGCCGCGGTCAAGAAAGACATGCAGATCCTGCAGGCGCTGATGGACGCCCCGGACCCGCATCCGGGCCAGGCATCCCGGGCGGAAGACACTGAAGAACACGATGCCGCAAGCGAGACGGAAAGCGACGCGGCCGCCACGCTCGCCGCGCTGATCCCCGCCACCCGCGGCCGCGTGGTGGTCAAGCGCCCCGCCGGGGCCGCCCCTCTGCCCGGCACCACGCCGGTCTCCGCCATCCAGGGCCGCGCAGTACGCTTCGACCTCTATCGCGCCTGATCGGCCAGGGGGCTGGCCTCCCACAGGCCAAGCCCGCCGCCTGATCGGCCAGGGGGCTGGCCTCCTACAGGCCGAACCCTGCCCCCCGTAGGAGGCCGGCCCTCCGGCCGATTCCCCGTCCGGCCAACCCCTGCGCCCGATCGGCCAGGGGGCTGGCCTCCTACAGG
>NZ_QKMA01000037.1:0-6038 GCF_003208255.1 Thioalkalivibrio sp. ALE21 | reverse complement strand
GAGCAGGTTCAAGACCTCAGGAGGCCAACGGGTTACCCCGAGCCCGGTGCCACAGATGGTAGCGCTCCCTCTGCGACGACACACAAGGAGGCCAGCCCCCTGGCCGATCCGGCACCAGACCCGGCCCCGATCGGCCGGGGGGGCCGGCCTCCTACCGCTCCCCGAACCGTCCGTAGGAGACCAGCCCCTGGCCGATCCGGCACCAGACCCGGCCCGCTCGGCCGGAGGGCCGGCCTCCTACCGCTCCCCGAACCGTCCGTAGGAGGCCAGCCCCTGGCCGATCCGGCACCGGACCTGCCCCCGATCGGCCGGGGGGCCGGCCTCCTACCGTTTGCCCGGGCCCTTCTTCGGGCCACCCTTGCGCCCCGTCTTGCGGCCGGTCGGCGCTGGCCGCGCCGCCTTCTCCACCCCCAGGTGCTGGGTACGCACCTCGCCGCCGCGCTGGCGTACGGCCTTGCCGCCGCGGGTCACGCGCCCGCCGGCGGCCGGTCGCGCCCCGCCGCCCTTGCTGCCCCCCTTGCCCCCGGTACCCGCCGGCTGCCAGGTGGGGATCAGGTGGTGCTTGCCGTTGCCGATCAGGTCGCGCCGGCCCATGCGCTTCAGCGCATCGCGCAACAATGGCCAGTTATCCGGGTCGTGATAGCGCAGGAACGCCTTGTGCAGCCGCCGCGCCCGCGCCCCGCGGGCCACGGAAAGCCGCGAATCCGCCCTGCGCCGCACGCCCCGCAGCGGGTTGCGCCCGGTGTGCCACATCGCGGTGGCCAGGGCCATGGGACTGGGCAGGAAGGCCTGCACCTGGTCGGCGCGGAAGCCGTTGCGCTTGAGCCACAGGGCAAGGTTCAGCATGTCCTCGTCGGTGGTGCCCGGATGCGCGGCAATGAAGTACGGGATCAGGTACTGCTCCTTGCCCGCCGCCTTCGAGTACTTCTCGAACATCGCCTTGAAGCGGTCGTAGGTACCCATCCCCGGCTTCATCATGTGACCGAGCGGGCCCTCCTCGGTGTGCTCCGGGGCGATCTTCAGATACCCGCCGACATGGTGCGTCACCAGCTCCTTCACGTATTCCGGCGACTCGATCGCCAGGTCGTAGCGCAGACCCGACGCGATCAGCACCTTCTTCACCCCCGGCAGCTCGCGCGCCTTGCGATACAGGCGGATCAGCGGCGCATGGTCGGTGTTCAGATTGGAACAGATCCCGGGATACACGCAGGACAGGCGCCGGCAGTTCTTCTCGATCTCCGGGTCCTTGCAGGCCAGGCGGTACATGTTCGCGGTGGGCCCGCCCAGATCCGAGACCACCCCGGTAAAGCCCTCCACGCGATCGCGCATCTCCTCGATCTCGCGCAGGATGCTGTCCTCCGAGCGGCTCTGGATGATGCGCCCCTCGTGCTCGGTGATGGAACAGAAGGTGCAGCCGCCAAAGCAGCCGCGCATGATGTTCACCGAGAAGCGGATCATCTCCCAGGCCGGGATGCGCGCATCGCCGTAGGACGGATGCGGGGCGCGCGCGTAGGGCAGGTCGAACACCGCGTCCATCTCCGGGGTCGACAGCGGCACCGGCGGCGGGTTGAGCCACAGCTCCTTGTCGCCGTGGCGCTGCACCAGCGCCCGCGCATTGCCCGGGTTGGTCTCCAGGTGCATCACCCGCGAGGCATGGGCGTACAGCACCGCGTCGCCCTTCACCTGCTCGAAGGCCGGCAGGCGGATCACGGTGCGGCTGCGCGGCGTGCCCTTCGGGATCTCGCGGTGGAAGCGCACCACCTGCGCTTCGGCATCACCCCCGGATCCGGGTTGCGTGCCCGATTCCTGCCCGGTCGCGCAGGCCTGCGCCGAGGTCTCCGCATAGGGATCCGGGTTGGCATCCACCGGCCCCGGGGTATCCACCTCGGAGGAATCCAGCACCACGTGATCGCCCGGCACCCGGTCGCGCAGGAACGCGGTGCCGCGCAGATCGTTGATCTCGCGCGGATGCTCGCCCCCGGCCACGCGATGCGCCAGCTCCACCAGTGCGCGCTCGGCGTTGCCGAACAGCAGGATGTCCGCGCGCGAATCCAGCAGCACCGAGCGGCGCACCTTGTCCTGCCAGTAGTCGTAATGGGCGATGCGCCGCAGGCTCGCCTCGATCCCGCCGATCACCACAGGCACGTCGCGGAAGGCCTCGCGCACCCGCTGGCTGTACACGACCACCGCGCGGTCCGGGCGCCTGCCGTGCACGTCTCCGGGGGTATAGGCATCGTTGGAACGCTTCTTCCGCTCCGCGGTGTAGTGGTTGACCATCGAGTCCATGTTCCCGGCGGTCACGCCGAAGAACAGGTTCGGCCGCCCCAGCGCGCGGAACGCCTCGGCCGAGGTCCAGTCGGGCTGGGCGATGATGCCGACGCGAAAGCCCTGCGCCTCCAGCAGCCGGCCGATGATGGCCATGCCGAAGCTGGGATGGTCGACATAGGCATCCCCGGTGACCAGCACGATGTCGCAGGAATCCCAGCCGAGCTGGTCCATCTCCTCGTGCGTGGTCGGCAGGAACGGCGCCGTGCCGAAGCGTTTGGCCCAGTACGGACGGCGGTCGAACAGACCGGGTACGGTCTCGTCGGCGATAACGGGTACGGATGCGGACATGCGGCCTCGTTCCGGGGATTCCGGAGCACTGCGATCGGGTAATCGCGTATTACACGCGCGCGCGGCCCGGGCTTCAACCGGACCCGCGCGCGGCAGGGGCTTCAGACGTGCCGTGCGTCGCGCACGCCGGCGTACTGCACCCCGGCCAGACGGGCCAGATCGCGATCGAAGGTCGACAGATCGTTGGGGCCGAAGTCCTCCAGCCGCGCATGACCGCTGGCCCGCGCCAGGACGCGCGCCAGTTCGGTGGCGTCGGTCAGGAACCGGCCCAGACGCGCCGCCCCGGTCTCCACATCCAGACGCGCACGCAGCCGCGGATCCTGGGTAGCCACGCCGGTCGGGCACTGGTTGGTGTGGCAGATCCGCGCCCCCACACAGCCGATCGCCTGCAGCGCGGCGTTGCCCAGGGCCACGCCGTCGGCGCCCAGCGCCAGCGCCTTGACCCAGTCCGCCGGGGTGCGCAGCCCGCCGGTCACCAGCAGCGTCACGCGGCCCGAGGCCCCGGTGGCATCCATGTGCCGGCGTGCGCGCGCCAGCGCCGGGATGGTCGGCACCCCCATGTGGTCGCGCAGCAGCGCCGGCGCGGCCCCGGTGCCGCCTCCACGGCCATCCAGGATGATGTAGTCGGCACCCGCATCCAGAGCAAAATCGATGTCCGCCTCGATGTGATGCGCGGCCAGCTTGAAACCCACAGGGATCCCCCCGGAGCGCTGCCGCACATCATCAGCGAAGCGACGGAAATCCTCCGGCGTGCGCAGCCCCGGATCGGCGGGTGGCGACACCGCGTCCCGTCCGGCCTCGATCCCGCGTGCCTGCGCGATCTCGTCGGAAACCTTGCACCCGGGCAGCACGCCGCCCACGCCGGTCTTGGCCGCCTGCCCCGCCTTGAAATGGAAGGCCTGCACGCGTTCGGGCACGGAATCGTCGTAACCGAAATGCGCCGGCCCCAGCTCGAACAGATAGCGCGACGCCACCTCCGTCTCCTCCGGCAGCATCCCGCCCTCGCCGGAACATACCCCGGTACCGGCCTGTTCCGCGCCCCGCGCCAGCGCCATCCGCGCCTCGCGCGACAGCGACCCGTAGCTCATGTCGGTCACCAGCCAGGGCATGGACAGCCGCAGCGGCCGCTGCGCCTGCGGCCCGATCACCAGCTCGGTGGCCACCTCGGCACCGGCCTCCAGCGGCCGGCTCGCCAGCTGGGCCGCCAGCAGCTGCAGCGCATCCCAGGTCGGCAGCTCGTCGCGCGGCACGCCCATCGCCACCGTGGGCCCGTGCGCACCCAGCCCTTCCAGGCCGTCGCGCGCCAGGGCATGGATGAACTCGACATGCGGCTCGGTCGCGGTCGCGCGCGGGTCGGGCGGTGCGTCGGACCCGCCGGCCCCGTCGCCCGCATCGTTCCCGGCGTTCCCGCCCGGCTCCGACGCGGGTTCCGGCGCCTCCCCGACCTGCGCGTCCAGTCCGGCGTGCGTGCCATCACAATAGGGCAGATTGCCCGACTGCTTGCACTGGCAGAGGAACGCCTCGCCATCCTCCTGCGCGGTAAACGCCAGCGGGCCCAGGCCCGTCCCCGCGTGGGAACCGTCACAGAACGGCTGGTTCGCCGAACGCCCGCAGCGGCAGAAGTAGTACTCCTTCCCCTTCTCCAGCTCCACGCCACGCGGTTCCAGTGCCGCAATCACGGGTCGGCTCATCGTGTCCTCCTGTCGGGTTGTCCGGCTCACCCGACATGAACCCACAAACCCGCACCCCGGCGCAAACCGCCCGGCCCGGCCGCCCCGTCTGGGCGCAATGACGCCCGCGGGCGTATCATGAGCGATCGTGCCATCTGCCCCCGGGAGCCCCGCATGAACCAGGTCGACCACCGCAACACCCGCCGCGACTACACCCGCGCCGAGCTGCGCCGCAGCGACCTGACCGCGGAGCCCGCACAGCTGCTGGCCCGCTGGCTGGAAGAAGCGCGCGAGGCCGGCAACCCCGATCCCACCGCCATGACCCTGGCCACCGCCGACGCCGACGGCCAGCCCTCGGCGCGCATCGTCCTCTTCAAGCATTTCGAGGGCGAAGGCCTTTGCTGGTACACCGACTCGCGCAGCCACAAGGGCCGCGACCTCGCCGAGAACCCCCGCGCCGCGCTGCTGTTCTACTGGCCCGAGACCGAACGCCAGATCCGCGTCGAGGGCAGCGTCAGCGCCCTGCCCGCCGAGCTCGCGGACGACTACTTCACCCAGCGGCCCGGCGGCAGCCGGCTGGCCGCCGCCGCCTCCCTGCAGAGCCAGCCGGTGGATGACCGCGCCACCCTGGAGCAGCGCGTGAAGGACCTGGAACAGCAGTACCCCGACGGCAACGTCCCCCGCGACCCGGCCTGGATCGGCTACCGCCTCGCGCCCGAGCTCTTCGAATTCTGGCAGGGCCGCGCCAGTCGCCTGCACGACCGCTTCACCTACCATCACAACGGCGAACACTGGGAAATCACCCGCCTGATGCCCTGAACCGGTGCTCCTGAAGCGCGCCATGCAGACGGCCCCCATGCGGGAGCCGGGTTCCCTCACCGATTATCCACGGCAACCCTACCGCCCCCGCCTCCGAATCTGCTAGGATGCGCAGCGCTACTGGCGACGGTCGCAACAACCGACCGGGTCGGAGCACGGAGAGGTGCCGGAGTGGTCGAACGGGGCGGTCTCGAAAACCGTTGTACGCGCGAGCGTACCGAGGGTTCGAATCCCTCCCTCTCCGCCAGAATTCCGCAGGAGCGTGCTTGCACGCGAAAAAGGGGCCCACGCGGCCCCTTTTCTATGCGCATCCCCCCGCAGGCGCCCGTGAACATGCCCGTAGGAGGCCGGCCCTCCGGCCGATTCCCCGTCCGGCCAATCCCTGCGCCTGATCGGCCAGAGGCTGGCCTCCTACCTGCGGGCGTTCAGCCCCCTTGACCGGACGCCGCCGGAGCCTTAAATTACGCCTCTTCCGGGGCGGTTAGCTCAGCGGTAGAGCACTGCCTTCACACGGCAGGGGTCGCTGGTTCGAACCCAGCACCGCCCACCATATCTCCCGGAGAAGCGGCCCGTGGCATTGCCCGGGCCGCTTTTTCGTGTGGGGTAATGCCCGGTGAGGTGTCGGCCCTGTGGGAGGCCAGCCCCCTGGCCGATTGTAGGAGGCCAGCCCCCTGGCCTCCTTGTGTGTCGTCGCAGAGGGAGCGCTACCATCTGTGGCACCGGGCTCGGGGTAACCCGTTGGCCTCCTGAGGTCTTGAACCTGCTCCGTAGATCGGTCCCCGCGCCCTTCTCATCTCGAAGTTTGAACGGTATCCAAGCCCCCCGTGAAGGACGGGTGAGGCTGTACGGACAAGGCGAGAGGACGAGATGGCTCATATCGGCATTGATGTCAGCAAGAACAAGCTCGACTGCATGTGGGTTCGGGATCTGGAG
>NZ_QKMA01000036.1:0-6481 GCF_003208255.1 Thioalkalivibrio sp. ALE21 | reverse complement strand
CTCGGTCATTGGCGCGGTCTCGAGCACGACGCGGAACTTCTCCTCGCTGCTCCAGCCCTCCGGGGTCGATCCTCGTGATGGCAAAACCTGTCCTCTCTCACGGGCCTGTTTGCGCCAATTGTACAGGGTCGCCGTGGAGATCCCCTCGGCCTCGGCCACCTCGGGGACAGTGAGGTTCATCGGTGGTGCCAGCTTGCGCAGGACGGCTTCCTTACGCTCCGCGGAGTAGTGCTTCATGGTTGTCACCTGTCGGTTGCGTTGAGGCGACAACTACGTTGACTGATAGGGCCCCGCTGGCACTGGTCGGCCTCGGCGATGATCTGCAACTTGTACTCGGCGGTAAAACGGCGGCGTGTCCGCCGCTCTTGTTTCGGGTCCGGGCTCACCTGAGACTCGGGTAACTCACTCGGTGCCTTCGGCATCAGTCGGCTCCTGCTGTCATGACCCTGAAATCTACGTTAACCCATACAAGGGCTGTATGGCTTCAGGTTGACAGACAGGGATCCACTCCTTATTGGTTGCATTATTAAATAATATTCTCGACATCGTGCCAGCCGCAGATAAACCACCCTGCATCGCCAAGGAACAAACACAAAAGGAACGATTACCAAGATGAACAAGCAATGGGAAACTGACAATTGCGCGGAAATGCGCGCCCATTACACAGTCTACTCCATTCCACAAGCCGCAGCCCTATGGTGCGGAATACCCGAAAATGAAGTCCCAGATATTCTCAACGAAGCTCAACAAATCTCTCAAACAGGGATTGGCCGGAGTATCTGGCGACATCCTTCAGTGGGTTGCCTGGAGCCGAGAAGCCGCGCAATTGCTGAAGCCATCGAGAGCGGTGACATTCCACACGGCCGCGAGGACGGGAGACCCGTAGCTCCAGGGGAACACGTCGCGCACGAGCGACGCCACTTTTTTGGTCGCGACTTAAGAAACTGGATTAAAGAAGCATTTCCGCTTGAAAAACCTGAGTTCCTCTTTTACGAGATTGAACGCAATACTACCTCCGACCTGACTATTGACAGCTACAACTCACTTAAAGCAGAAAACGAAATGCTAGCCCGAAGAATAGAAAAGGCCGAGGAGGCATTTAAAAGTCTAAGATCCGAGAAAGAGGAACTCGAAAAAGAGGTTGAGTCGCTTAGATCCCAATTCGAAGGAAACGAGCCACCAGAAACCCGAGCCGAGGTCGCGTACCAAATAATTATAGGCGCTCTCGTGGAAACTATACTGGGCGACGGACCAAAAACAAAAAAGCGTTTGGAGCTCAAAAACCAGACCGCACTTATTAATTTTTTAATTGAAGAATATCCAAAAAAATTCGGGATATCCCAGAGAAATCTAGAGAAGAAATTCCCTCTCGCCCGAACCGTTCTCATGCAATCTACCTAGTTCCGCAATTGCGGTTTGGAGAGCCGCAATTACGATGTTTACTGCGGGAAGCTTCAGAATAATCGATAGCCATGTCCAACAACGCCCAAGGAGGCACAGACATGGCTACGCAAATCCTCAGACTTCCCACGGTCAAAGCCCGCACGGGTCTTTCCCGCTCGACGATCTACCTGCGCATCGCAGAGGGTAGCTTCCCACCACCCATCCCCCTTGGTGGTCGCGCTGTCGGCTGGATTGAGGAAGAAGTCGACAACTGGATCAAGGAACGGATCTCTGCAACCCGCACTCACCTCGATAACAAAGGGGGTGCGCGGTGAGCGAAGGGACCCACGACACCCCGCTGGACCGCCTTCTACCACGGCTGGAAGCGGTGAAGCCAGCCGGGCCTAACCGGTGGTCAGCTCGCTGCCCCGCACATCCGGATCGCACGCCGAGCCTCAGCATTCGAGAAACGGACGACGGCACACTCCTCATCAAATGCTGGGCTGGGTGTGGTGCAGCAGATGTGGTCAGGGCTGTTGGCTTGGAGATGCGGGACCTCTTCCCACGCAAGCTCCCGATCAGCAGGTCACCTATTCGACCGAGCCAACGATGGGTGCCGCGAGAAGCACTCGATGCCCTGGCACAAGAAGCCCTGCTGGTAGTGATCGTTGCGGAAGATATTCACGAGGGGCGGACGCCAACCCAGAGCGACATGGAACGGCTTGCGCTAGCCGCTGGAAGGATCCGGGCCGCCGCTCGCGAGGTCGGTGCCCATGTCTGATCGAGGAACTGCTTGGCTTGATGAGCGTGTCGCGGCGAGCCATCCGCCAGACGAGGCTCAGCCGCTCGACCTCGCGTCCGGCAACGTAGCGAACCTTCTGACAACAGCCCCGCCGGCGCGTGAATGGCTAGTGCGGAACGTGCTGCCGCACAACGTGGTTGGTCTGTTGGGTGCCGCCGGAGGCACCGGGAAATCGTTCGCGAAGCTGCAACTGGCCGTAAGCCTCGCAACCCGCACCCCTTGGCTTGGTATGGAGCTCGGGGTGGAGGGCTCGAGCCTGATCCTGTCCGCCGAGGATGACCGCGACGAGATTCACAGGCGTCTCCATGCCGTGGTGAAACACTGTTACCCGCCCGGACACCCGGAACACACCAAGGGCCTAGAGGCGATAGGGAGTCGTGTGTTCATTCTGGACCGCGTTGGTGGGGACAACCGGCTGACGACGACGGTCGGCGGTGAGATCGAGCGGACCGAGCTCGCGGATCGCATCATTGCCACAGCGAAGGCGATGCCGGAGGCCCCAGTGCTAATTGTGCTGGACCCGCTGGCTCGTTTCGACGGTGGTGACCCAAACAGTAACGCCGACGGCACCCGACTAATCGAGACCGCCGAACACGTCCGCCGAGCGACAGGTGCGACGGTTCTTCTGCCCCACCACGTGAGCAAGGCGGGTTTTCGCGACTCCGAAGCAGGGCAAGAGGCAATCCGAGGTGCGAGCGGTCTGGTGGATGGGGCGCGCTGGGTCGGGCTAATGGCGACCCTTCGTCGCGATGAGGCGAAGAAATACAGGGTCGAGGCCGACGAAGCCAGCCGCTTTGTTCGCTTCACGATCGTCAAGGGTAATTACGGCCCGCCCTGGGAAGGCATGTGGCTAGAGCGCGGCGACGGTGGGGTCCTATACCCCACGAAGCTGAACCTGAGCCGAGCGAATGCGAGGCAACAACGCGCAGAAGAAACGTACCAGCGAGTGCTAGGCGAAACACGGGATCTGCTGCGCCGACATGGACCAATGAGCATCCGCCATATCCGCGACCATTACGCTGGGAAGAGCGGTGTCTTCCAGGCCGGGGAAAAGACGGTGCGGGAGGCACTCGACCGGGCGGTTGAGGATGGCGCGCTGATCTCCCGACCCTGCCCCAATGGCAACGGCAACCACCTGCACCTGGTGCCTGACGATAAATAGGGGGTGGGTTACCGGGGTAATGGGATACAGCGGGGTATTTACCCCACCACCCCACGAATTCCGCACCATGACACCATTTATCGTGGGGCACCATGGGGCACTTATTTTCCCGATGAAACGCCCGCAAGCCCCTGTTTCTTTGGGTGGGGTAGCGGGGTAAGTTCCTACCCCTACGGGGGCACCGGGGTAGTGCCCCACGGAGCAGCACGCTGCGGCATTCCCACTCCGCAGGCCCAGGGCACTCAATGAACCCCAACAATCGGCACACCAGTCTCACCAATGCCGCCCGTGCCGTTGATCTGAATCCCGACACCCGAACCACCCACGGGGACCCTATTTTTCCCTAGTTTCGTTCGCGCGCGCGGTATTCGTTCCTGCCCGTCAGTGGTGGAGACGTTCGAGATCCCCATCCAGGTGAGGGAGTGATCACCCTAATGCGTCGTCGCCGTAGCATGCCACTAAGGCCCGAAAGAACCGATTAAACAGCGGATAACGGCTGCGCAGGAACTGGACACAAGGAACGCGGTGAAGGCCAATGCCCAATTCCCTGGTTGGGGTTGCATCCCCAAAGGGGGATGCTGTTAATCGAGGCAGGTGCGGCCACAGTGGTCCTTCTTTGGAGTCGCCGTCGCAGGCGTCCCGGCTGTCCGACTCGGTCCACAAAGCGTTAAGGGAACTTGCCTGCTCATATCGACCGCGAACGAGGACCTGAAGAAGGTCATCTCACCTCCGTCGTCGCCCATGGCGGCTGGCAACGCTGCCGGGTGCGCTTCGTGCGCGATGCGATAACTCGGGTGCTTAAGGCGCTTGAGCCGCCGAGCGAGAAAGGCCGGTGCGCACGGCCTGCCCTTCCCAACCCGACGGATAAGACCCTCCAGTACCGCGAGGTCACCGGTCCCCTGCGTGGGCGATTCCGACCAGTCGCCGACTACGTTACATCCCTTGAGGGGGGCACTTCCCTCGTAAACTCAGGGTTTAATGAGTCTCGACTTCATCGTCGCAGCCACAGAGCGATTCAATCTGCGCATCGCGCAGCCGGAATCCGCTCGGTGTTGCGCCCGATTCGAACGGCCTTCCGTATCGTGCGAAAGGCAGTGCGCCACGTGGCATCAGATCATCCGAACGCACAATCTGCCAGCGCCTTGCCCCATGTCCGGTATCCTGTGTTCCAGAATGAGTGATTGAGCTGCCTGTAAGAGATTTGAGCGAGAGAAATAGTCCGACATGGCGAAGATCCGGGACATCCCAAATGCCGAGCGAATCGTGAGCCCCATTGCTGGCGTGCTTGCAGCGGTAGACAACATTACACGGCCCCTTCACGAGGCCCACAGGGCGATCATCAAGCCTTTCGAGCGGAACCGGGAGCTGTTTGCAGGTGTTCAGCGCTCGCTCAATCAGATCTCGGTGTTTGCCGATGCCATTGAAAGAGAGGAACGCCTTGGCGAAGCCGGATGGATTCCGCATCCGCTGCTCCCATTTAACAAGGTGACGGCAGAGTTGCTGAATGATCCCGACAGGCTCGATGAGGTTCTTCTGACCCACCTGTTGGAGCAGTGGACCTCCGTCGAGGCGCAGCTTCTGGACGACGAGGTGTTCAGTGTTCTCGATAATGGGCACCGGGAGACGGTTCGCCAGGCGCTGGCGGCGCACCACGCTGGGCTTTATCGCTGCGTGCCTCGAACCCTATTCGGGGAGATAGAGATGGCGGCCCACGCCGCGCTGGACGGGATCGAACTGCGGGGGAAGATCACCGCGCAACTGCGACCAGTGTGGGCCCTCTTGGACGAGCTCTCCATATCGCAGCTACAGTTTGGCGGGACAACGGGAATCGGGTACTACTTGGCAAAGGACAAGATCTACGCGGACACGAGAGATGGAGGTGCCGATGGCCGGTTGCCCAACCGCCATGACCATGTTCATGGGTACAGCCGCAGGCACGCAAACGAGCGGGAAAGTGCAAACACGTTATTGTTGACGGACATGATGTTGCGGCTTCTCGCGATACTGAGGGCGGAAGCAGACGAATTGGCCCGATTAAGCCGTAACGACAACGGATGACCGCCTTGATCCACGGGCGACTCCGGCGTGAGCCGCGTGACGGCGCATCTCCATTGGGTTTTCCAAACGCTGTGAGGGAGACGCAACATCGTGGCCCCGGGGGAACGGGCGAACGGGGCCACGGCCCTCGCCCGGTTAACACCTATCGGCCGAATGGCGCACTTAGACCCCTGCCGAGTCCAAGATCACACTTACGCGCCCTCCTCATTTTGCCCCCCCATCATGATGCGGAGTCGGATTGGAAAATTGCCGGTCGAGTCGGTCCAGACTTTCGTCCAGCGCCGATTAACCAAAACCTTTGCCGCCCGGATGCCGTAGGTTTCTCGCGCCCACTCTTCTACCGCCGATCGGCTCTTCGCATACTTCCCGCCAAATTCTGGCGCTGTCCCGCGCATTCCGGAAAGCATGCGCGGAATGTGCCCCTCCTCTATCACGCGCAATTGATAGCTGCCGAAACGTTTAGGAACCTCCGATTCCGGTATGTGAATTTCCGGCAGTCGTGCACTATCGAAGCCATCCATATCTCTTCCTCCTTAAATTAAACATATTCGTTAATTGATTATTATATAAAACTGCGCACCCCCTGAAATCGACCAGGAGAGGGAGCTTTCCATATCACCTGAACCTACAGACGGAAAATCCATTACTGTGTTTCTTCATTACCTATCCTAGCCGATTTATATGAAACAAAAACTAGTAATTCGCTGTTAATTACTGTCTGGGATAATTTCAGGTTAGGGGTCGCCTGCGCATGAATTGCGCTCATCGAAAATGGGAGTTCTCCGGGCACTCTAGGTGTCGGGTCCCGGCTGTTTGTATACATGTTTACGAAATAAATCGGGGCGTTCCTGTTGCCAGGCCTTGAGTGTCTCAACCGGCGTTCGATGCCCCAGCGCTTTCTGCCCGATCTGATGGTTGTAAAGGCGCTGGTAGTCCTGGAGGGTGTCCTTCAGATGTTCTCCCGAGCCGAAGCGCCGGGTCCGCAGCAAGTCGGCGATGCGGCCGTTGAAGCGCTCCACCATTCCGTTGGTCTGCGGCCGTTTCGGCCGGATCAGACGATGCTCGATCCCGTGGTC
>NZ_QKMA01000035.1:0-7951 GCF_003208255.1 Thioalkalivibrio sp. ALE21 | reverse complement strand
CCCGGCGACCGTCCGGCAAACGATCCTCCGCGTAGGTCTCCATGAACGTCTGCAACTCTGCCTCCACCGCTTGCTTGATCAGATCCCGCGCCCCGCGGCGCAGCAGATCGGTCAACGGGTCCTCTGGTCCGTTCGGCAGGTCTGTCGTATCGTGAGCCATGGTGGCGTATCTCCTCTGGCTGGCTGGTTGGTCGCACTCCCATTCCAGCCGGATACGCCGCCTTCCTCAATCCCCCCCGTACACCACTTTCGACAGTAACTCGTTACGTCCTACGGCGGGGTGTGCGGGTTGAAGAGCTCGGGGCGATAGCCGAGGGCCTGGTGGCGGGCTTTGGCGGAGGGGTGCAGGGCGTCGGGCGGTACGTCGCGCGGGCGGTCGCCGAGGTGCAGCAGGCGCAGGGTGCGGCCGGCCCAGGTGTTCCAGGGTTCGTGGATGGGGCCGGCGGGGTCGGGGGCGATGGCGGGTTCATGGGCGTCTTCGACGATCAGGCCGGCCTCGGCGGCTTCTTCGAGCATCCATTGCAGGGCGATTTCGGCGAGCTGGCGCTGTTCGTAGCCGCCGCCGACATCGGCGTGGGCGCCGGGGAACCAGAGCTGTTTGAGGGTTTGCCCGGATTCCACGCGGGTGTCATCCCACAACAGGGCCTCGAACTTGGGGCGGCGTTCGTCGATGGCCAGGGCATGGCGGGCGTGGGTGACTTCGGGGCTGAGGCGGGTGTCGAAGAAGCGGCGGTTGCGGTAGAGATACCCCAGTGAGCCGACGGTGTCCCAGGCGCCGATGAAGTGCACCGGGCAGGGGCGGGTGTGCTGCTTGCGAAAGCGCGCGGCTTCGTCTTCGTTGTGGCGCCCGGTGTACAGGCGCGAGGCCTCGGCGATGAGATCTTCCCGCCCGGGCTGCAGCAGCCCGCATTTGCGCAGCATGCCGGACAGTGCGCGCACCGCATACGCACCGCGCGAGAAGCCGAACAGGTACACCCGATCCCCTTCCCGCACCTGCTGCATCAGAAAGCGGTAGCCGTTCTCGATGTTGGCGGTGAGGCCGTGGCCGAACAGCTTGCCCAGGGTGGTGCCGATGATGTTCTCGCGCCGCATGCCGAACGGGGAGAAGGTGCCCACGCCGGGCTCGTAGGCCGAGACCTGACGGGCGGTGGTGGGGATGCGCCGCAGCAGGTGCACCACGTTGGTGTTGACCTCGCCCTTCTGGTTGGCGGTGCCGTCGCAGCAGAAGACGATGTTCCGTTCCATGGAATGCCTCACGTGTTTTGTGCCATTGAAGGGGATTGTAGGTCAGGGTGGGTGGCGCCGGGGGCGTGGGGCGGGGCATTCGGGCTCGTTCGCCTGCGAGCAGGCTCCTGCGGGGGGAGGGGGTTCTGTGGGAGCGGGCTTGCCCGCGAATGCGGCGGGTGTTGCCGTGTACGCATAAGCGGCGTACATTGGAAGCTCGATCAAAGCGGAGCATGCCATGGATCCGGTCAATCATTCATCCGGCGAAGGAGATGAGCGCAACGATGCCCGGATGCATTTTCGGACCCGGCCCAGGATCAAGCAGGCCATTCACCGGGCGGCATCGCTATCCGGGATGGATGACTCGTCGTTCGTGATCAACGCGGCCTATCAGGCGGCGCTGGAGACCATTGCCACGCATGAGCGCACGGTGCTGAGTGCCGAGGACCACGCGGCGTTTTTCGCTGCCCTGGAGACTCCCCCGGAACCGACGGAAGCGCTGCGTGAGGCCGCGCGGCGCAGTCGCGCGCGGACGGTCTCCGGGTAATGGCGGGGGCCGGTGAGCGGCCCTTCGTCATTGAGCCGTTCGATCCGGAGCGGCACAACCGGAAGGGATTCCGCTGCGGCGTCGCCGCCGTAGACAACTATTTTCACCACACCGCGAACAAGCTGGCGAAAGCCGGTAACGTCCGGTTGTATGTAATGGCGGCGCCCGATGGTGCGGTGGCCGGCTTTTACACGCTCAACGCCCACGCGGTGTGTTACGAGGGGCTGCCCGCACGGTATGCCCGAACCCGTCCTGCGCATGGATCCATCCCCGCCGCGTTCATTTCGATGATGGGCCGGGACGAGCGCTATCGTGGAAGCGGTATTGGGGGAGACCTGCTCATCGATGCCCTGACGCGCATCGCCCGGGCCGCGGAGCAGATCGGACTCGCGGTTGTGATGCTGGATGTCCTGGATTGTGGCGACCCGGATCGCATGGCACGAAGGCAAGCGTTGTATGAGGGGTACGGGTTCGCCCCGCTACCTTCCAATCCTCGCAGGCTGTTCCTCCCATTGGCTACGGTAAGGCAGCTCCTGGACGAGCTCGGGTAGAGGGCTGGAATCGCATGGTGCCGTGCGGGGGCAGCCCTCTGCCCGATCCGGTGCTCAGTGTGCAGCGATTTCGTTATAGAAGTTCGGGTTGTCCTGGATGGTGGCCAGAACCTTGGCGGCCAGTCCGGTAGGGTTGCGTCGTTTGGCTTCCCAGCTCTTGACGGTGTCCACGCTCGTTCCCATGGCTTTGGCGAATTCTGCCTGAGAAACGCGCAAGCGGGCGCGAATGGCCTTTACGTCCGCCACCTCGTGGCGGGTGACGCGGCTGGCCGCCTTCTTGCCTTCCTTGATGTCGACCGCTTCCTGCAGTGATGTCTGGAGTTCGTCGTAGATGTTCATCAGGGGGCTTCCTCTTTTAACCGTGAGGTGAGTGCCTTAACCGATGCGAACCTTGCGCAAGCCGCCCGTTCCCTGGATCAGGTCGCCTTTGCCGGGTTGGGCGATCAGAGTGCGCTGGAGTTCTTTCAGTTCATCATCCGAGGCGATCACCATGATCGGCCAGGGGGACCGGCCTCCACTGGGTAGGGGGGGTTGCGCGGTGTCGGCCTGCACGGCGCGGGGTGTTTGGCTTAAACTGCGCGGTTTCCACTACTACTGGTCGACGGCGAGCCCATGCTGGATATCCGCAGTCTGCGTCAGGATCTGGACGCTACCGAGGCCGCGCTGGCGCGGCGCGGTTTTACCCTGGACCGTGAGCGGTTCGAGAGCCTGGAGGCGCGCCGCAAGGAGCTGCAGGTGCGCACGCAGGAGCTGCAGGCCGAGCGCAATTCGCGGTCGAAGGCGATCGGGCAGGCGAAGGCGCGGGGCGAGGACATCGAACCGCTGAAGGCGGAGGTGTCGCGCATGGGCGACGAGCTGAAGGGCTGCGAGGACGAGCTGGAGGGCATTCAGGCCGAGCTGCACGATCTGCTGCTGCAGCTTCCCAACCTGCCGCAGGCGGGCGTGCCCGAGGGCCTGGACGAGGCCGCGAACGAGGAGGTGCGCCGCTGGGGCGAGCCGACGCGCTTCGATTTCGACTGCCGCGATCATATCCAGCTGGGCGAGCCGGGGGCGCGCCTGGACTTCGAGGGGGCGGCCCGGGTGGCGGGCGCGCGCTTTGTGGTGATGCGTGGCGAGATGGCACGGCTGCACCGTGCGCTGACCCAGTTCATGCTGGATCTGCATACCCGCGAGCATGGTTACGAGGAGACCTACGTCCCGTACCTGGCCAACCCGGAGACACTGGTGGGCACGGGGCAGCTGCCCAAGTTCGACGATGACCTGTTCTCGGTGGACTGCGAGCAGAAGTTCCGGCTGATCCCCACGGCGGAGGTGCCGCTGACCAACCTGGTGCGCGAGCAGATCCTGGAGGCGGAGGAGCTGCCGTTGAAGATGGTGGCGCACACGCCGTGTTTTCGCGCGGAGGCGGGCAGCTATGGCCGCGATGTGCGTGGCCTGATCCGGCAGCACCAGTTCGAGAAAGTGGAGCTGGTGCAGGTGGTCCGGCCGGAAGACTCGGACGCGGCCCTGGAGGGCCTGCTGGGCGATGCGGAGAAGGTGTTGCAGGCGCTGGAGATTCCCTATCGGGTGATGCTGCTGTCGGCCGGGGACATGGGGTTTTCCGCCGCGCGTACCTACGATCTGGAGGTCTGGCTGCCGGGGCAGCAGGCCTACCGCGAGATCTCGTCCTGTTCGAACTTCGAGGCGTTCCAGGCGCGGCGCATGCAGGCGCGGTTCCGCCCGAAGGCGGGCGAGCGCCCGGAGCTGGTGCATACGCTGAACGGTTCCGGCGTGGCGGTGGGTCGCGCGCTGGTGGCGCTGCTGGAGAATCATCAGCAGGCGGACGGTTCGGTGCGCATCCCCGAGCGCCTGCGCCCGTGGCTGGGCGGCACCGAGGTGATCGCCCCCCCGACGACCCCGTAGGACGTAGGAGGCCAGCCCCCTGGCCGATTGCGTGGCGCGCGAACGTGGGGGTAGGAGGCCAGCCCCCTGGCCGATTGTGCGGCCGATCGCACGTCGGGGGAGTAATCGGGTGCCTTGCAGCGTCCAATGGAGTCGAGGGGCCGGAAAATCACATGGCGCCCCGCGGCAGGCCGGTCTGCCACGCCTGTCCAGCGACGGAGCGGTCCGCAAGGAGGTTGGCGTGTTGGGGAAAACGGGATCCGGTAGCGACAGGCGTTCGGGGCGGCTGCTTGCGGCGTGGGGCGCCGTGCTGATGTTCGCGCTGGTGTGGGCGGCGGCCGGAGCGCCCGTACTGGCGGACGAGCCGGTGCCGGAAGCCAGCGAAACGGAGGGCCTGCAGTTCGACGACACCCCGCGCCGGATCGGCCTGGGGACGCCCGACTGGTTCCGGCCGAGCTTTCTCGATATCGAGGAGGATCTGGAGCTGGCGCGCGAGCGCGGGCGCAAGGGGCTGGCGGTGTATTTCGGCATGGATGACTGCCCCTACTGCGAGGCGCTGTTCGAGCAGAACTTCAGCCAGGACGACATCCGTTCCTATCTGTCCGAGCACTTCGACGTGATCGCGATCGACGTGCTGGGGAGTCGCGAGGTGACCACGCTGGAGGGCGAGACCCTGGAAGAAAAGGAATGGGCGCGCAGCATGGGGCTGAACTTCACGCCGTCACTGGCGTTTTTCGACGCCGATGGCGAGGGCATCCACGCGATGCGCGGCTATTATCCCCCGTACCGCTTTCGCGCCCTGCTGGAGTACGTGATCGACCGGCATGACCGGGAGGGGAGCTTCCGCGAGTACCTGGACCGCGCCGAACCGCCGCCGAAGTTCGATCTCGAGGACATCAACGAACGGGATTTCTTCGATCCGCCGCCGCACGACCTGGATCGTACCCGGGAGGCGGGCGAGCGGCCCCTGGTGGTGTTCTTCGAGCGCGAGGCCTGCCACGCCTGCGACATCCTGCATTCCGAGCCGCTGCAGAACCAGCAGGTGCTGGAGCAGATCTCGCTGATGGACGCGGTGCAGCTGGACATGGGCGACGACGCGACCCGGGTGGTCACCCCCGATGGCCGCGAGACTACGGCAGCCCGGTGGTCCCGGGATCTGGACATCCACTGGGCACCCAGTATGGTGTTCTTCGACGAGCAGGGGGATGAGATCATCCGCCTGGACTCGGTCGCCCATCTCAACCGCGTGCGCAACGTGATGGAATACGTGCTGACTCGCGGCTACGAGGACTTCGACACCTTCGAGCGCTGGCGCGCCCGGCGCTGACTACGGACGCATCATGCACTTCGAGCAGGACTTCATAGGCGAGCACCGCGATGTCTTCGAGCGGATCGTGGCACGCGCGCACAAGGTCGCCGTGGTGATCTTCGTGATCACCTTTCTGGCGTATGGCGTGGCGGCCTGGATGGCCTTCAACGAGCAGCCCTGGGTCGCGCTGATCCTGGCGACGCTGGCGTATCTGTTCTTTCGCCAGTTTCGGTTGGTGTCGCTGGGGCTGGCGCGCACCGGGCTGCGCGGCGAGACGGGGACGGCGGAGCCGCTGAAGGCGCTGGATCTGGCGCTGGAGGAAGACGGCGCCCACGCGGTGCTCTCGGAGGTGGAGAATCACCTGCGGGCGATCGACGAGGACGAGCCGGGCGACCCGGGCGAGGAGTCCGCGGGGCCGTCCCGCCGCGGTGCCACCGGGGAAACCGGGGAAGGACCCCGGGGCGGGGATCGGGACGGTTCCTGAGGACGCCGGTTCCGGCGGGTCAGAGTTCGATCGACGTGCCCAGCTTGCCGCCCAGTACCCGGGCCAGGGTGGTTTCCAGGGTCTCGCCGGTGCGGTCGTTCTGCCACTGGCCGGCGGCCTCGTCGTAGCCGAAATGCGCCGGACCTTCCGGTGAGGACAGCCAGATCTGCTCGGCCGCTTCCTGGCGGTTGAGGATCATCTGCGCCCCGTCCTCGAACTCCAGTGTCAGCACGCCGTCGATCAGGTCGATATCCAGGTCCCCGAGGTCGGGGTGGTCGCTCAGGCGGGCGTAGAAGTCGTCCAGGGTCTGTTCGGCGAACACGGCAAAGGAAGGCTGGCTCATGGGATCTCCCGCTCGGAATGGGCTGTAACGGCTATGGCGCGGATTATAGGGACGCCGCGGAGCGGTTGCCTATCCACCCGCGCGCCACGCGGCGATGGCGACGCCGACCCAGCCGAGGATGAACAGGGTGCCGCCGATGGGGGCGATCGCTCCCAGCATGCGCGGGGCACCCAGGGCCAGGCCGTACAGGCTGCCGGCGAACAGCAGGATGCCGGTGACAAAGGCCACGGCCGCGGCGGTGGCCCAGCCGGTGGCCAGCTGGCTCCACAGCGCGGCGATCAGCAGCAGGCCGAGGGCGTGGATGAAGTGGTACTGCACGCCGGTGTGCCAGGTGTTGAGGGCGCGTTCGGACAGGCGCTGTTCCAGGGCATGGGCGCCGAAGGCCCCCAGCACCACGGCGACCGCGGCCAGCGCGGCGCCGATGACGATCAGGGTGCGGACCATGGCGGTCAGCCGTTGTCGTCCATGTCGCTGTCGATGTCGCGGCCGGGGACCCAGCCGTGTTCGCGGGCGCGTTCGATCGCCTCGTTGTGGATGCGTTCGTGGCGCTCGCGCAGGTCGTCCGGCAGGGCGGAGGGGCGCAGGCCGTATTCGTCCCACTTGGCGTTGACCTGGCTCTGCAGAGCCTGGATCTGGCCGATCTCCCAGCCGTCGCAGGTCTGCTCTTCCGGCAGGATGCCGAACACCCAGGCATCCCGGATGATGTTGCCGATCGGCGTCATGCCGCCGTAGAGGTCATTGTAGAGACCGACGTAGCGCCGGTCGTTGCGGATGGATTCTCGATTGGAGGTAGGCATGCCGGTAGTGTATGCCGCTGACCCCTCCCCGTGAAGGGCCGGGGCACCGTTTGCAGTGGGTTCTGGCAATCTTTTGTTGTGGAGGTAACGTCATCGTGCCCCGTTCTTCGCCGGATCCGGAGACCGCGCTGCGCCGCCTGCGCCTGCGGGCGCTGCTGAAGCTGATGGCGCTGGGCGGCATCGCGGCGCTGGTGGTCGCGCTGACTGCGAATGTGATCTCCCTGCCGGGTGGTTCGGATCCGGAGCCGCGGGTGCTGGAGCTGGCGGATATCGGGCCGAGCGAGGTGAAGCGCCTGCGCTGGAACGGTCGTCATGTGTTGGTGGTGCACCGGGATTCGGCATTGCTGGGTTCGCTGGAGGCGATCGAGGCCGATGCGCTGCGCGACCCCGAGGCGCGGCGCGGGCGGCAGCCGGAGGGGCTGGAGCTGCCGGAGCGCAGTTTCGACCCGGCCTGGTTGGTGGTCTACGGGGAGAGCGCGGATCTGGGCTGCGAGCTGGACCTGGTGCATCCGCAGGCGGCCGACGGCTGGCCGGGCGGTTTCGAGGATCGCTGTCGCGGCGGGCGTTACGACGCCGCCGGGCGGGTGTTCCGCGGCCAGCCCGGGGCGCGCAACCTGGAGATCCCGCAATACCGGCTGCACGGGGACGGGGAGCGGCTGACCCTCGGTGGCTCGTGATCCCTGATTCCTGGTGGAAGACGGGGAATCGGCCGGATGCGGGATCGGCCGGAGGGCCGGCCTCCTACGGGGGGCAGGGTTCGACCTGTAGGAGGCCAGCCCCCTGGCCGATCGGGCGCAGGGGTTGGCCGGACGGGG
>NZ_QKMA01000034.1:0-9107 GCF_003208255.1 Thioalkalivibrio sp. ALE21 | reverse complement strand
GTCCGGTCTTCCACCTCGGTGCGCCGGCGGCGCCACTTGCGCACCGTCATGCGACTGATGCCGTAGCGCCGGGCCAGTTCCGGGTCGCTGACGCCGGCCGGCGCCTCCTGCAGTTCCTGCCGGATCCGGGGTGTGGTGCGGGCGTTGGAATGGATGGTACTCGCCATGCGGTCAGCCTCCCGTTCGCTCATCGGGCACAATACTCATCCACTCCCGGGCATGAAACAGGGGTGCCTTCTCTCGCGGTATGCAATCAGGCGAGACCTGACAATTACTTCTCCTAGCGGGAAATATCTTGCGGGCCAGCCAAATCAAAGCGTTTTTCCCGGGCAATTTCATTGGCAGGCTCCATTAGGGAAACGCTGAACTAATCGCTTCCGGTTGTCACTGACGAGCTGAAAGCCTCATTGTCGGACCGAAGGGCCGATTTATTTCGGTTTTCAGCTCACGATTGGTCGATTGCGGGGTGTTTGAGGGCCTTTCCCGGCCCCATCCCCGGCTTCAGAACACACCACCCCATCGATTGTGGAGCAATTGGCGGCGCGCCCGGTACAGATTGCCCAGCCCGAACAGCGTGAGCAGCTGCGCCTCGTTTTTCGCCAGCCCCTTGTAGCGCACCTTCCGGTAGCCAAAGATGGCCTTCAGGGTGTGGAACGGGTGCTCGCCCCGCGCGCGGATGCGCGACTTGGTCGTCTCCATCGCCTCGGCGAGTCGGCCGACCAGGCTCTTCGGCAGGGCCTTGCGCTCAGTGCGTTTCATCGCAATGAGCCACTGGACTCGCGCCTCCCGGCATTCCGGGCGCTTCTCGACACCCCGGTAGCCGGCATCGCCGAAGACGTGGGTCTCGTCACCATGGAGCAGCCGATGGGTCTGGGTGACATCACCGACGTTGGCCGCCGTGCAGGCCAGCGAGTGGACCAGCCCGGAATGGGCATCGGTGCCGGCATGGGCCTTCATGCCGAAGTACCACTGGTTGCCCTTCTTGGTCTGGTGCATGGCCGGGTCCCGCTTCTTCTCCGTGTTCTTGGTCGAGGGTGGCGCGGCAATCAGCGTCGCATCGACGATGGTGCCCTCGCGCAGCATCAGACCCTGCTCGGCCAGGTGCGCGTTGATGGCCTCGAAAATCTTCCGCGTCAGGCCGTTGGTCTCCAGCAGTCGCCGGAACTTGAGCAGGGTGGTCGCATCCGGCGCCGACTCGTGGCTCAGGTCGATGCCGACAAAACGCCGGATGGACTGGCTGTCGTAGATGGCGTCCTCGATGCCTTCATCCGAAAGGCCGAAGCACTGCTGGGCGATGTACATCCGCAGCATGCGCTCCAGACCCACCGGCGGGCGGCCCCGGCCGCGGCCCTTGGGATAGTACGCCTCAATCTCGGCCACCAGCGCCGACCACGGCGTGATGGACTCAATTTCCGCCAGGAAGCGGTCTCGCCGCGTGACCTTCTTCTTGTGCGCGTATTCCAGGTCCGAGAAGGTGGTCTGCATGCTCGAAGTCGCTCTGTCGCTGGGCCTGTTGCAATGATCGCACACTCGCGATCGGCAAGGAACTGGGCAACGCGGCGGAATAAATCAGTGTTTCCTTAGTGGCAGTAACACGCGAGACTTGCCACTCTCCTTTACTGCTTCCGCGACACACGCCTCCAGCACTTCTGCAGTCCTGTGGTGAGCGGCATCAACAAATACTGAACCATCAATAGCAAGAAGCTTTTCTTCCAAGAAGTTTTGAGCCTTCCTGCGGTCATAAACATGTCCGGAGTGAAGATATTGAATCACACACTGGTCAAATTTACTCATGTTACCGGTACCCTGAAAATGAAAAACATTCAACCAAAAGAATGGACTCTTGGGTGTAGCGCGCTATGACGCTACAAGACCACTCTGAAATCACTACATTGCAGTTCCCAGAAAATCTAGAGCCTGATTGGTATAGTCATCTCAGGAGTGCCAAGGAATGCGGCTTCAATTGGTAAGAAACTTAAAGTTCGGTTGCTTAGCTAAATCCGGGAATTTAGGAGTCGACTTCAATGAATTTGTCAGGACATTTTGCAGGCAGCGAAGGAACTCCGCATTTGTTCTTGCCTCCATCGCCCCCAGTGCGGGAAAGGGCGATCCAGTTGGATGCTTAGCCCGAAAGAATGGCGTCTCAAAAAAATATTCGATTGTCGGCACCCCGAAAGCTATGGTGTCCACCACTGTCGAGGAATAAGTGGAGATCGCGAGATCAGCTGTAACAGCCAGCAGCGCGGGTGCCTCATAGACGATCTCGACATTGGCACGATCCTCGATCAGCCGGCGCAAAAAGCCTACGTCCTGTATTGGGTGTGGTTTGATCCTCAGATGCCAGTCGCGACCGCTATCGTCCAAAGCCGAGACGATATCGTCGAGCAGCCGCACCAGATTGGCATGGGGCACGACATTCTCTTCTGGCGGTCGTCCAGGAGTTTCGCCACGGGTGAACAGCACCACTTCCAACCGCGTGCCGCGTGGATAGGTCCGACAATAAGGCGACTGGGCGACAAGATCGCGCCAGGCCGGAAACAGCAGTTGATACCCTGTCTCTACGCAGCGCGCCTTTCCCGCTTTTGCAATCACTGTCTGTGCGTGGCTCGCATTGAAAACCATAAGCCAGTTGCATTGCACCGGGGTTAATCCCCTGTCCTTTTTAATCACTGATGCACTCGAGACGTCATGCCGTAACTGGCGGAAAATCTGACGAACACCATGATATAGTCCGCCTCCCTCAGAAGTCGACTCCGGCAGGGTTGATAGCCCCATGCCTTCGTCATGAAGCGACTTGAAATATCCTAGGATCGGAATCTCGGCACTCTTAGCCTTGCGGACGAGCTGGTCGTTGAACTCTCCGTTCCCGCTCCCGACGGGCATCAGGTAGACGTTCTGACCAGCGGGTCTGCAAAAGGATTCGATCGCCTCGACAAGAGCAATTTCGTCGATCCTTTCCACATTCGCCACAGTCTCCTGCAGGAAGTAGAAAGCCGAGTCCTGCAACGTCGAGTGACCAACAAAGACCACTTTGTCGCTGACCCTGGCAACTAGTTCGACCAGCGAGTCAATACGCTCGATCTGGTGCTTTTCGGTCAGCCCGATCACAGACAGCACCCGCACCGGGCCCAGCTGCCTGCGAATCTCGGCCAGCGTTGCCGCGCTCTTGTCCAGCGCCTGAACTTTCGGGACGAAATTGACAATGTTCAGCACGCTCATTCTCCACGGAGCAGACGTATCTCGGCCATCACATGCTGTGGCACGTTTATTCCAAGTTCTGAAAATTCCGCCCAGGCCTTCTTCTCCGGATCACCCGGCACCATCACCCGCCTGATCTCCGGGTCGATGGCCGGTTCGTTGCGCACCCGCTCGGCCATCTCTTGCATTTCTGCCTTGAACTCTTCTACATCGCGGAAGGCGTCGATGCGCAGGGCGCAGTAGAACTGCCCCAGCTCGCGCTTCTTGCTCATCGGGTCGCCGAACATCTTGCTCACGTTGTTGCCATTGGGCATGCCGCTGAGCACGGCGCATAGGATGTCCACCATCATCGAGAGGCCGAAGCCCTTGTAGTCGCCAATCGGCAGCAGTTGTTCGGCCTTGTTCGGATCAGTGGTTTCATTGCCATCAGCATCGGCCACCAAGCCAGGGGGCAGGGTCTTGCCCGCTGCTGCCGCTGCTTTGACGGCATTGAAGGTGGTGCTAGTGGTGGCAGCATCAAAGCAAAATGGTGCTTCATCCCGCATCGGTGCCACCAGGCAGAGCGGGTTGTTGCCAAAGAACGCACGGCTGGACCCGGGCGATTTGACCCGAGCAGTGGCGTGGGTAAAGGCCATGCCGATCATGTCCTGCTCGGCGGCGGCGTGGGCGAAGTAGGAGAGCGCACCGCAGTGGCTGGAGTTGCGTACCGAAACGGCGCCGATGCCGCTATCCCGCGCCAGCTCGATGGCGTGCTTCATCGCCTCGACCCCGGCGGCGTGGCCGAAGGTGTGGTCGGCGTCGAGGGTGCCGGTGGCGGCGGCGGTGCGCTCGAAGACCATTTTCGGGTCCGGGTTTAGTCGCCCACCCTTGACCCCTTCCACATAGTGGGGCAACAGGCGAATACCGTGGGAGTCAACACCGCGCAGGCTGGTCCAGACCAGGCCGTCGACCACGGGGTGGATGATATCTTCGCGAACGCCGACCCGGGCCAGGGCCTCGTGGCCCATCTGGCGCAGGGTATCGGCGGAGATGTGTTTCACGTCGTCAGACATTGGTTCACCACGTGTTGGGCAAAGGGAATGGCGCAGGTAAAGGCCGGGGAGACGGCGTTGAGCACGTGCACGCTCCGGTCGTCACCCTCGATGACAAAGTCCATGACCAGCTGGTTGCTGTCGCGTTCGACCAGTTGGGCGCGGATGCCGGGCTGGCCACGCCGATGAAAACCCATCGCTTCGGCGCCTTCCAGCAGGGTGGCAGCGTCGGCCACCATGTGCGCGCGGCGCCGCTTGCGCAGCTCGTACCACGCCAGGGTGCGAAACTCGTTGCGGTTGGTGGCGAGCATGTGCAGCTCGCGCCCGGCCACTTCCAGCAGTTCCCGCAGGCGAAAGCCGCTGGGGCCACCGTAATGCTCGCGCCACAGGGCCGGGATGGCGGTGGGGCCGATCTTGGTGTGGCCGTCCACGGTTCGGGTGAAGTGGACACCGAGGAACGGGTGGCGCAGGTCGGGCACTGGGTAGATGTGGGTGCGCGGTGCTTCGGTGCCCCGGTCGGCGTAGCGATAGAGCCCCTTGAACGGCAGCAGGGTGTAGCGCAGGCCGAAGCCGAAGTCGTGCGCCACCCGATCGGCATAGAGACCGGCGCAGTTGATCACGGTGCCGGCCTGGATGCGCTCGTGGCCGGCCAGGACGGTATTGTTGCCGAAGTGTCCCCGGTAGGGGTGGCCGCAGAGCAGCGTGCCGCCAGCAGTGGTGAAGTCGGCCTGCTGGGCGGCCACCAGTCTGTTCGGGTCGACCGTGGCGGTGGACGGCACGAACAGCGCGTGGCCGACGGTGCGCGCCCGGGGCTCGATGGCGCGGGTCTCGGCTTCATCCAGCCGCTGGACCTCGACGCCGTTGGCGGCGCCCCGCTCTTCCAGCGTCGTGAGGCGGGCGTGCTCTTCTGCATTGCGAGCCACGATGAGCTTGCCGCAACGGTCCAGCGGCAGTTCGCGCTCTTCGCAGTAGGCCTGCCAGGCAGCATTGCCGTCGCGGGTGAAGCGCGCCTTGAGGCTGTCGGCGGTGTAGTAGATGCCGCTGTGCAGCACGCCGCTGTTGCGGCCGCTGGCGTGGCGGCCGAGACCGGCCTCCTTTTCCAGGACGGTAATGCTGGCACCGGGCTGGCGATGCTGTATTTCGCGGGCGATTGTGAGGCCAATAATGCCGCCCCCGATGATGAGAAAATCGGTCGTTGTCATGATCCGGCCATGGCCCGGAAAGCCTCGTGGCCTTCGACCAGTTCGTCGTAGGTGCCCTGAGCTTCCAGTTCGCCATGATTCAGCACATAGATCCGGTCACACTCACGCACGGTACTGAGCCGATGGGCGATCATGATGATGGTCTTGCGATGGCCAAGATTGTGCACCGCATCCATCACCGCCTTCTCGGTCAGGTTGTCCAGGGCGCTGGTCGCCTCGTCCAGCACCAGCACTTCCGGGTCGTGGTAGAGGGCGCGGGCGATGCCGATGCGCTGGCGCTGGCCGCCGGAGAGGCGCACGCCGCGCTCCCCCACCAGGGTGTCGTAGCCCTGGGGCATTTCGCTGACCACGAAGTTGTGCAGTTCGGCGATGCGTGCGGCGCGCTCCACGGCGGCCGGGTCGATCTGCTCCGGCGACACGCCGAAGGCGATGTTGGCCGCCACGGTGTCGTCGGTAAGGAAGATGCTCTGGGGCACATAGCCGATGTTGCGCTGCCAGGCGCGCACGGCCTCGCCGCTGACCGGCTGACCGTCGATCTTCAGGTGGCCCTGTTGCGGCTCCAGCAGGCCCAGGATGAGGTCGACGGCGGTGGTCTTGCCGGCGCCAGTGCTGCCCACGAGGCCGACAGTGGTGCGCGCCGGGATGGTGAGGCTGAGGTGGTTCAGCGCGGGCTGTTCGGCCTGCGGGTAGGTGTAGACGATACCGTCCATGGCGATGCTCTCCGTCAGTGGCAGCACCTCGTGGGTCTCAGCGCGCACCTTGGCGGTGGCGGAGGCGCCGGCCTGCTCCGTCTCTACCAGGTCGCGGTGCAGCGCCTCCAGGGCGGGCTGACCGAAGCGCAGTTTGGCCAGGGCGCCGTAGACCTGTTGCAGGGCCGGCATCAGGCGGGTACCGGCAAAGGCGTAGAGGGCGATGAGGGGCAGGACGTTGGCGAGTTCCCCCCCTTCCGCCGCCAGCAGGACCATCAGCAGGACCAGCATACCGCCGAAAACCAGCGCCTCCAGGGCGAAACGCGGCACCTGGTTGATGATCTGATTGCTGGCCTGGACACGGGAGAAGCGACTCGCCGGGCCGGCGAATCCACGGAGGTAGCCGTTCTCCAGCCCGAGCACCTTGACGTCCTTGATACCGCCGAGGGCCTCCTGGGCGATCTGGAAGCGTTCCTGGTTCGCCTTCACCCGCAGGGCACCAATGCGACCGATGTAGCGGCGCAGCACCCAGTAGATGAGGCCGTACGCCCCGCCCAGGACTAGTACGGCGAACACGGCCACCACTGGGTTGACCGCCACCACCAGCGCCACCAGGAAGATGGCGACGATACCGTGGGCGAGCAAGTTCACCGCCGGCATCAGGGCGTTATTGATAACCTGGCCGACCTCGGAGAGCACCGACTTGCCGAGGTCGGCGCTATGGCGATTGAGGAAGAAGCTGTAGGGCCGCCCGAGGTAGCCGCGCAGCAGACGGCTGCTCAGGGAGTATTCCCGCATGTGGGTGAAACGCGCCATGGCCCAGTGGGTCACCGCCTTGAAGGCGAGGCCGCCGACCACCAGCACAAAGACACCACCCCCGAGGAAGAGCAGGAAGGTGTCGGTGCTGGTGAAGCCGAGGCCGGTATAGACGGCGTTGAGGGAATCGTTGGTCTCCACCACCTCGGGATTGGCGACGACGGAGATGAACGGCATCACCGAGGCGACGCCGACGGCTTCCAGCAGGCCCATGACCAGCATCATGCCGAAGAGCAGAACGGCATTGCGGCGTTCGCGGGCATCGAGAAGGTCGCGGATTTTGCGGTAGGTTTCCAGCATTGGGTTCCTTCAGGATTCAGAGTTCGCGCACGCCGAGAGCGGCGGCCACCAGCCGATGTCGCACGGCACCAGGGCGACGTTGTGGCTCTTCTCCAGCACGCCGTAGTCGATGCTGATGTCGGGCATGTCCGGGAAGTGTCGTTCCACGACCGCCTGGGTCGGGGCCGCGTCGCCCCATTCGGCGACGATCCGGTCCAGCACGGCGGCGACGTCCGGGAGGTGGTGACGCACCTCGTCGAGGATCGTCCCGGTGCGCCAGACGAAGATCCCGGCGTTCCAGTAGTAGCCGCCCTCGGCCAGGGCGATGGCGGGGGCGGTGTTGCGGCCCACCGGCTCCAGCAGCGTGGCGTAGGGCTGCAGGGCGGTGTACGCCTCGCCGGTAGCGTGCTCGGCGCCGGTGACGACCAGGGTGTCGTCAGCGCCGATGAGGGGGTGCAGCCGCTGGATGGTCTCTTCCAGCAGGGTGCGCTCCCCTTCCAGCTTGAGGAACTGCTTGGGCAGCTGAAGACGCGAGAGCGGCCACAGGCGGGTGCCGCTGCCGCCGGCGAGGACGACGGCTTTGGTTGTGGGTTCAGGGTTTGGCGTCATCGTATGTCTGTAGGAGCGGCAAACTGGACGGTTGGAATGGTGACTCTCGGCAACTCCATGCGGGCGCATTGATTGCTTACAAATTCACGCCAGTATGGCCATACGTGGCAGCTGGCATTCCTCTGTGCAAAGGCTTCGAGCGCTTCCGGACCCGGGTCGGTATCGGTGTCGTACTCCGCAACAAATGTCGCCTCGATCTGCGCCAGCACACCATCGCTTTCTGCCTCACCGGCTTCGTGTTTCTCCGGGTCTTCCCCTTCCCGAGCGGGAGAAGCTGGCAACAAGCGCAGGCCCAGCCCGATGAACACCCGGAAGACATAATACGATGTCTCCGCCTCGCGGACTTCCATGAGATAGCTGCGTTCCACATGGTGCTTGAACTGCGGCTGGTATGCCTCGACGGGTGAAAACCGCGGGTCATGATCTTCCGCCAGCCAGGCACTGGACTGGCGCACGCTTACCCCGTGGATTCGCAGGCAATCGATGGCTGCTTGGATCGGGGAATCCGTCATACAGCTGGCGCCATCCACTTATCGGCTTTGCTGGAGTCGCCCGCGCCGATGTCATGGATGATTTGCGGGCAAGCCGTTGCAGCCTTGCCGCCGGGTCGGGCAATGGCGGGCTCTGCATGCCACTCGGCGAAAACCGTACGGGTTGGCGTCTGCACTCCGACGTAGTAGCTCAATACGGCGACGATCTGCTGGTTGAGGCTTACGCCTTCGTCTTCGGCCAGGGAGACCAGTGCGCGGTGCAGCGTTCTGGGCACCCGCAGTGTAATGCGCCCACTGAAGTCATCCGCGGGCGGCAAGGGCTGCGGCAGCGCGCGTCCGCTTTCCTTCAGCGCTGCCTCGGTGGTCTCGATGGTATCGATCGCGAGCTCGTAGGCCTCGTCGTGGGTGTCGGCGTATTCGACAACGTCCGGCAGCTCTCGTACCCGGGCCTCGAAGCAGGCTTCTCCCTCCTCGATAACCCGGCGTATCGTGATCCCGTAGTCCTGTGCGTTCATGACGTCTCTCCCTTCAGCCATTGGCTCAATTCCGGCTCCCGCTCCTCGAGCATCTTGCGGATGTTCCGGACATAAGCTGGCTTGATTTCAGGGTTTTTCCCGTGTCCGCATGTGTAGGAGGTCGAGTAGAAACTCGGCAGCCCGGCATGGGTGACCACCTTGTGGCCTGCTTTCTTCCCGTCGCGGACCTCGAAGCCCAGGGTTTCGAGCAACCGTCGCAATTCATCGCATCGCAGGGAACCGCCCGCACCCTGGAGCTGCTGCAGTACATCCTTTA
>NZ_QKMA01000033.1:0-9190 GCF_003208255.1 Thioalkalivibrio sp. ALE21 | reverse complement strand
GCGCTCCGGCTGATAGCCATTGCGCACCACCGCCCGGCGACCGTCCGGCAAACGATCCTCCGCGTAGGTCTCCATGAACGTCTGCAACTCTGCCTCCACCGCTTGCTTGATCAGATCCCGCGCCCCGCGGCGCAGAAGTTCGGTCAACGGGTCCTCTGGTCCGTTCGGCAGGTCTGTCGTATCGTGAGCCATGGTGGCGTATCTCCTCTGGCTGGCTGGTTGGTCGCACTCCCATTCCAGCCGGATACGCCGCCTTCCTCAATCCCCCCCGTACACCACTTTCGACAGTAACTCTCGCAATGGTCCATTGGTATGTGTTTCGGGGGAGGGGATCCGCCAGACCGACAAATCCGGCTGTCAACATATCAAGCCGGAAGGATGGTGCACGTGATACGGACGAACGGGATCTGCACATGGCCCATGGTCCTGGTGGCCGTGGCGCTTCTGGTGTTCGGCCTGAGCGGCAACGCGGCCGCCGGGGAACGGCAGGCCGAGATCGTGCAACTGGTGGAAGGCCTGGACGAGGACGAGCTCATCGTCTTTGAGCCGGATGGCGCCCAGTACACCGTGACGGTCTTTACCGACGTCAACTGCCCCTATTGCCGCGAGTTCCACCAGCAAATCGATGACTACCTCCTGTGGGACATCCGCATTCGCTATGCGGCGTTCCCCGTCATCGGCAACGCCTTCGAGCAGATGGAGGCGGTGTGGTGCAGCGACGACCGGCAGGATGCCATCACCCGGGCCAAGCGGGCCGAGACCATAAAGGCGGAAGACTGCCCGAATCCCGTGGCCGATCATCTGGCCATCGCCCGGGAGCACCGCTTCCTGGGTACCCCCACCATCATCACCCCCGAGGGCCAGATCAGGTACGGCCTTGTCCCCGCAGCCGAACTCGCAGATATGCTGGAAGCCGAGGCGGCCCGGTAAGCAGCGTAACGAGACGGAAGGGGTCTTCTTCTCCATGCGCTGGAGGCCCCCTCTGGTCCTTAACGATATCGGTGGATGCCTCGGCGCTGACCGGGCCGGGGGTAGCCACCTTGCCCGTCGCGCACCTGCTTGCCGGGCTACGCGCCTGGTTGTCCGCTGTCGCCGAGCCCGTCGAACTGGATTCGCTGTACGCCGTCCAGCTTCACGCTCCTGCGTGCACACCAGAGGTCGTGCTGGTCCTGCATGGCAAGCCAGCTTTCCGGAGACCGCCCGAGCGTTTTCGAAAGACGCAGCGCCATCTCGGGGCTGACTCCGCTGCGCCCCTGCAGGATACGCCCCAGGGTGGAAGGCGAGACATCAAGCTTGCTGGCCAGGTGGCGGGCACTCAGCCCGAATGGTTCCAGATAGACCTCGCGAATGAACTCGCCCGGATGCGGAGGGTTGTGCATCGTCATCTCACCGGATCGCCCGGACGCCGCCACGACGCCCGATACCGGCAGCCACCCGGAACAGGTCGGGGATATTCAGACGGCCATCGGCCGTGCGACTCATCACGCCGATCTCGATTGCGGCCTCGATGAGCGCGTCTTCCGCACACTGGCCGGCGGCGGGCGTTTCCAGCGCATGCGGTGGCAGGTAGGGGCGTGCGGAGTCGTCCTGGTTGTCGTCGTCCGTTGCGGCCTGCTGAATGGCGTCCACCACGCCGCTTTCGCGCCAGCGGGTCTGGAGGTCCTCTCTGGTGGTCGGTACGGTCATCCCGTGCAGTGGTTCGAGCATCTGCTTGATCCAGGGGTAGTCCTCCTGCAGTTCCTGCAAACGGATGCGCGAGGCTTCCTGTACGCCGCGCTTGATGCCCTCAAAGTGAAGCAGAACGCCGGAATCGGCGTACTGGTGCTCGGTGAGCACATGAGCCTGTTTCAGTGCCACCAGGAAACTACGTGGACTGATTTGCCCTTTGGCATCCGCCAGATGGGTTGGCACCCATGTGTAGGTCTTGCCCCTGCGTCGGTCGCGCCCCATGAAGGGGCTCGCGATGGCCCGAAGTACTTCGGCCTGTGCCTTGTCCTGTGTTCGCAGCGATTCCGGGACCACGAAAACGGTCCCGCCGTCGATCTCCACCGACTCGAAGTGTTCGTTGTGCGTAGCGGCCAGCCATCCGCGGAAAGCGGGGCCGGATTGTGGATCGTTTCCCAGGTGGTGCCACAGCAGGCCATACAGATCCGCGCGATGCCATTCCAGCAGTACACGCCCGTGGGTGAGCTTGGATGCATCGGGGAAGGCCCAGACACTTTCGTCTTCCCACATGTCGGGGCGTAGAAAGAACTTGGTACGAATCGCGCTGTATTCCCGCAGATCGAGACCAACCCGCAGCAGCCCCCGCAGCAGGGTGCGGATGCGCGCCCAGTCATCGCCCAGACGGTCCAGCGCATCAAATACCACCAGGTGCCGTTCCCCGCGTGCCTTCAGGTCAGCGTCCAGCGTTGCAAACAGTTGTTCTTCGGTCTCCGGGTCATCGACGATTCGCTGAACACGTTCGGCCCAGCGTTCCGCCCCCCGAAACAGGGCGTGTTCCGCTGGATCGGCAAGCTGGTACAGGATGACCGTGCGCCAGATGTCCTCGGCCCGGAATCCTTCGTCAAGCAGCTTCCGCAATACTCGCCGGGAAGGGTGGCTGCGGTTGCCTGTCTCGGAAGAGTAGCCCCAGCCGACACGAACCTTGTCGAGCCTCAGCCGCTTCAGCTGGCGGCCGATCATCATACGAGTGGTTTCACCGTTGAGGGCGGCACTCCAGAAGCTCTTGCCCGTGCCCCGGTCCCCGACCACCACTGGTGTATTGGGGTTGAGTGCACTTTCGTGACCGGGGACCACGTATACGCTCGCGGGTGCCGGAGGGTGGGTACCGTGATGCGCCACTTCTTCCGGGATGGCTTCAAAGGCCGCGCGCAGGTCGTCACGGTGCAAGGCGGGCTGATTCATCCGGCTTCTTCCTCCAGCAGGCTCAGACAGGAGTGCAGGCCTTCGAAGAGCTCTCCGAACGCCTCCCGTATCGCAGCCTCCCCGACGTCCGCCAGCTGCTCCATCGGATTGAATGCCTCGAAGTGCTCGCTACGCAGGATGCCGAATGGCCAGTGGGGTGCTTCAGGGTCACGTTCGTCGAATGTGAATGCGATATCCGGGCCGTCCATGCCATCCGATGAAACGGCATCATACAGAGTGTCGACCCATACCCCGTAGGAACTGGAGGCGAAACGGTACTTGTCTTCCATGCGCATGGTTGAACGCGCCTGAACCATATGGAAGCGCGTTCGCCACTGCGCATCGTTCGATCCGGAACCGCTGACGGATGCCAGCTGGGCGAGATGCGCGAACAGGTACCGGTAACCTTCCCATGTGGCGGGTACGTCCACGGCAAAAAAGAACACTTCCGCATCCAGATGCAACAGGGGCGCTGCGACCGTCTCGTGAAGGCCGGCCCGGCTGTCGATCAACACGACATCCGGTTGTACCTCTGCCTCCAGGGCACCGAGCATTTTTTGCAGACGCACCGCAAAGCCGCTTCCATCCTCGCCTTCGAGGTAGGCGCGCGCGAGCTTGGCCAGCGCACTTTCGGAATGCTCGGCTGCGGTTCGACCCAGGGCCGGGGCCAGCCAGAGTCCCGGCCGGTCGACCAGTGAACTTTCAGCCACCATGTCGGCCGCCAGGCCCGGGTGGGTGTTGCCGACAAGATCCTCCACCAGCCAGTCCAGCACGCCGTATTCCGGTCGGTTTTGTTCGGGCAGCATGTGGGCGCCAAGCCCCGGGGCCTCGAGGTCCAGATCCACCAGCAGCACCGTACGCCCCTGTCGGACAAGCTCTCGGCCCCACAGCATGAGCGCCGTGGAACGCCCGACACCGCCCTTCAGGCTGTGGAACACGAATCGCGGCGGATGTGAGGTCTGACCAGGGTCAGGTTGCAGGACCCAGTCCTGGCCCATGGCACGCCGCTCCACGAGGTGCACCCCCGTATCGCCCACCCACTGCACCAGGCTGGGTTCTCGGTAAAGCGCTTCGCCAGACAGCGTTTCCGAGCATCTGGCCACGCCATTGTTCCTGCCCGGGCTGAACGGTCCAAGCACCCGGTGCAGTTGCTCGCGCAATGTGTCGAGGGCCGGCTGGGGCCAGTCATCCGGGACTGTCAGATACAGGCGGCCGTGCATGTCGCGCACCACGCGCAGTCCGGAGAAATCGGCGGTCGGTTCGACCGAGCGCACTGCATGCACGAGCTCCGGGATGCAGCGGTCGAAGGATATCTGGCGGCCTTCCATGTTCACGCCCCCAGATTCGCCGCGCGGCACGTCCGGCGAGCGTGGTCGCGGTAGCGTTCGGCCATTTCGACATCAAACGCATCGTCTCCCCGGTAGCGGTTGTCGATCGTCCAGCCTTCCATATAGCCCGTGGAATTCAGCAACTGGTAAAGCCCGCGCTGGGTGCGCCCGCTGAACCAGCGCTTGCCGTCATCGATCAGGTCCGGCAAGTGCCGGCGGGGGAGTTCACGCTCCCCTCCCGGAAGCCGGTCCATCGCGTGTTTCACCGCGCATTCGGCGGCCAGCCCGAAGGCGTGACTCGCCCCACCGAAGCGATCTGAACGAAGCAGACACTCTCCGTCCTGTAACCATCGCATGGCTGCTTCCCGATAATCGTCCATGATCCGCCTTCCTCAATCACACCAAAATCCACCGAATCGGCCTTCCGTTTCTGACCGTTATCAACTTTAAGGCCAGGCCTGCTGCCGATCTGAACAAAGACCGGGTTTCTCTCCCCGGCTGGCTCGGGTGCAAGTAATACTAACAGTCGACGAGCCCGTGCATGGATGGCCTGGCACAAATGGGTGGTCAGTCGAGGAGGGCGACGGATTTGACGAGGGCGTGGGCGCGGGTGCCGGGCTTCAGGCGCAGGCGTTCGGTGGAGAAGCGGGTGAGTTCGGCCATCAGTGTCTGGCCGTCGTGCTGGCGGCAGACGGCGAGGAGGCGGGCGGGGCCGTGGTGGCCGGGTGCCTCGTCCAGCGACTCAATGGTGACGGGGATGATGTTGAGGATGGAGACGTCCTGGGGCGGGGACAGGGCGATGGAGACGTCGCGGGCGTCGATGCGCAGACGGGCCTGGCTCCCGGCGCCGTTGGTGGTGCCGGGGGTGGTCGGTACGCGGTAGCGGGCCTCGGGCGGGCCGAAGGGGTGCAGGCCGTGGGTGTCGGCCGCTCCCAGGGTGCCTTGCAGGACGGAGACGGCGCCTTCGTCGCGGAACAGAGGCGAGTCGGCGCGGGCGAGGGCGTCGCGCAGGGGTTCCAGGCGTTCGAGCTGGCCGTCGTGCATGAAGGCGACGCGGGTGGCGAGGCGTTCGACCTCGTCCGGGGCGTGGGTGACGAGCAGGCTGGGGATGCCGGTCTCCTCGGACAGGCGGGCGAGGAAGGGCATGATCTCGCGCTTGGTCTGGGTGTCCAGGGCGTTCAGGGGTTCGTCGAGCAGCAGCAGGTCGGGGCTGGTGAGCAGGGCGCGGCCGAGGGCGACGCGCTGGCGCTGGCCGCCGGAGAGCTGGTCGGCGCGGCGCTCCAGCAGGTCGGCGATGCCGAGCAGGCGGGCGACCTCGTCCAGGTGCAGGCGGCGCAGGGGCTCCGGCGTGCGCTTGTAGCCGTAGAGCAGGTTGCCGCGCACGGACAGGTGCGGGAGCAGGGTGGATTCCTGGAACACGAGGCCGACGCGGCGGCGGTGCAGCGGGACGAAGGTCTTGCCGGACTGCCAGGCGGTATCGCGAAAGTGCACCTCGCCGCCGGGCGGGTGTTCCAGCCCGGCGATGATGCGCAGCAGCGTCGTCTTGCCGCAGCCGGAGCGGCCGAACAGGGCGGTGACGCCTTCCAGCGGGAAGGCGGTGTCCACGTCCAGTGCGAAGCCGGGGCGTTCCAGCCGGGCCTTTATGCGTAGCGTGTCGGGCTCGGGCCGGGTCACAGGCGCACCGTGTCGAAGCGGCGGTTGATCGCGTAGACGATGAACAGCACGGCGAAGGCGAAGATGAGCAGCCCGAAGGACAGGCGGTGGGCGGAGTCGAAGTCCATCGCCTCGGCGTGGTCGTAGATCAGGATGGACAGCACCTGGGTCTCGCCGGGGATCGCGCCGCCCAGCATCAGGATCACGCCGAACTCGCCGAGGGTGTGGGCGAAGGCGAGCGTGGCGGCGACGATGAAGCCGCCGCGCGTCATCGGCAGGATCACGGTGACGAAGCGGTCGATGCGCCCGGCGCCCAGCGAGCCGGCGATCTCCACCGGGCGGCGGCCGAGGTTGGCGAAAGCCTGTTGCAGGGGCTGCACGGCGAACGGCAGGGAGTAGATCACCGAGGCGATCAGGATGCCCTGAAAGGTAAAGGCCAGGTGGTTCAGGCTCCAGCTCTCGAGCGTGCTGCCGACCGGGCCGGCGGGGCCCAGCAGGACCAATAGATAGAAGCCGAGAACGGTGGGGGGCAGCACCAGCGGCAGGGCCACCAGGGCCTGCACCGCGGTGCGCAGCCCGCCGGGGGCGCGCCCGTTGGCCAGCCACCAGGCGATCGGCGTGGCGATCACCAGCAGGATCAGCGTGGTGTAGAGCGCCAGCTTGAGGGTGACCTCGATCGCCATCCAGTCCGTGGGGCTCAGGTCGAACATATCCGGTTACTGGTCGGCGTCGTCAGGGAGTTCGTCGCCGGGCATCACGAAGCCGTAGCGGCGCATGATCTCGCGCGCGGTGTCGCCATTCATGTACTCGGCGAAGCGGTGCGCGGTGTCCTTGTCCGCGCCGCGGCGGGTGATCACGAAGCCCTGGGTCAGGGGGTCGTGCAGGGCGTCGTCGATCAGGTGGTGCGGGTGCTCGGCCAGATCGGGAAACTCCGCGAGTGACAGGGCGATGATGCCGATGTCCGCGCCGCCGGCCTGCACCATGCGCGCGGTCTGGGCGATGTTGTCGCCGTTGACGATCTTGGGCTGCAGGTCGTCCCAGACGCCGGCGGCCTGCAGCGCCTCCATCGCGCGCACGCCATAGGGGGCGTGCGTGGGCGAGGCGATGGCTACGCGGCGGATGTCGTCGCGCGTCAGGTCTTCCAGCGTCAGCTCGGAGGCATCCATGCGGTTGCTCCACAGCACGATGCGGCCGATGGCGTAGACCTCCGGTTCGGTCACCGCATGGCCCTCCGCGCGCAGTTTCTGCGGGTAGGCGATGTCGGCGGAGAAAAAGACGTCGTACGGCGCACCGTTCATGATCTGCGTGGTCATGCGCCCGGAGGAGCCGTAGGTCACGCGCACCGCGTCGTCCGGGTGTTCGCGCTCGTATTCCTCGATGATTTCGTCCAGCGCGAAGCGCAGGTCGGAGGCGGCGGCGATGGTCAGCGGTTGATTGGCGTGGGCAGCGGACGGGGCCAGCAGAAGAAACAGAGCGATGACCAGGCTCGCGAAGACAAGGCGCGGGTGGCGGGGCATGGATTGGGTTCGTCCTTTCGTCGGATTGAGCCGGGGGCGACCCCGGGGCGAACATGGCTGCTGTCAGAATCGTTATGCTCAATGGAATATAACGAGCCGGGCTGGGTGGAACAACATTCCGCAAGACCTGTCTGAAGCGCCCGCAGGGCACAACCGGAGGAAGTCGATGACGAGCGAGGCACAAGAGGTGACGGATACGGAAGGGCCGCAGCTGGAGATCAGCGTGGATGCGTCGCGCGAGCTGGTGGATATCGGGCTGGCGGTGCTGCTGGATATCCGCCAGCCGTTCGAACTGGAGCTGGAAGGCGCGGTGGATGGCGCGGTGTCGGTGCCGCTGTTCCGGCTGAAGCAGCTGCTGGGCAAGCATCTGTCGGAAGAAGAGCAGGAGCTGCTGGATGCGGACGAGCCGGACGAGCGGGACTTCCAGCACTTCCTGTCGCTGATCAACCAGCACCATGTGCGCCAGGATCAGATCCTGCTGTGCCTGTGCAACAGCGGGCGGCGCAGCCTGCGGGCCGCGCGGCTGCTGCGGGATCTGGGGTATGCCCGCAGCCTGTCGGTGCGCGAGGGGTTTCGCGGATGGCAGGGGGCCGGGAAGGCGGATTGAGGGTCGCGGGTCGCGGCGGTTTCGTCACGGCCGGGGCCCTTGAGGGCGTCGGGGTGTTCGCGTGCGAGCATGCTCTCGCATCCGTGGCCTGCTCGCCGTCATGGCGCAGTAGTGGCACGGACTCCAGCTTCCCGCCCTTGCGGCTCACCCGAGAGCGCATTGTTGCCGCACGGGCATCACATCGATCAAGTGTTTTCCTGGCGCCCGGACGTGCAGGAATGTGACGGGCCGACTATTACTTGATTCCGGCCATTGCGCTTGGCGGCATAAAGAGCCTCGTCCGCATATCGCAGCAACTCGTACGCATTATCGATCGTACCCGGAACGGCCGAGGCCACGCCCACGCTGAGCGTTACTTGCGGGAGGACATCGGAATTTTCGTGTCTGATGCTCAGGTCCATTACTTCCGTCCTGGCTTGCTCGGCGATCCGGTATGCGTCCTCGCTTCCGCGTCCGGGCAGGACGATTGCGAACTCTTCTCCGCCGTAGCGGGCGGCCAGGCCGCCACTGTGCTGGGCGATGTGGGAAAGTATGCCGGCCACCCGTTGGAGACATTCGTCACCCGCGGGGTGACCGTAGAGGTCGTTATAGGGTTTGAAATGATCTACATCGAGAAGGACAACGGAGAGGGGGGATCGGAGATGTTCAAGCCGTTGCCACTCTTCTTCCAGGTACGAATCCATGGTCCTGCGATTGGCCAGACCGGTCAGGGGATCAGTGGCGCTGATTCGTGTCAGCTCCCGGTTTCTGGATATGAGTGCGGACTCCGCCTGATCGATCTCGAGGCGAAAGAGTTGCACCAGAATGCCCGCGAAGGCCATGGCGCCGACGGCGCTGCCCGCATACACGAAGCCGATATATGGTGAAGGCAGCTCCAGCGGTGTGTTTTCGGGCCCTGAATTCACAGAATAACTGCAACGCCTGAACCCGGAAGGGGTGGGCCAGCTGCCGCCGTAGAATGGGTGGCTCTCACCCCAAACCCATTCAGGCGTACCGATGAGGCACTACAGGCAGCTGACCCAGGAAGAACGATATCAGATCAGTGCGTTGCGCGGGCTGGGGCGCTCGCAGGGGGCGATTGCTCGGACGCTGGGCCGCAGCCCGGGGACGATCAGTCGAGAGCTGAAGCGCAACGGCGATGGCGGTTGCTACGAGGCGCGTACCGCCCAGAAGCGCAC
>NZ_QKMA01000032.1:0-10794 GCF_003208255.1 Thioalkalivibrio sp. ALE21 | reverse complement strand
GCATCGTCTGATCCGGCCGAAACGGCCGCAGACCAACGGAATGGTGGAGCGCTTCAACGGCCGCATCGCCGACTTGCTGCGGACCCGGCGCTTCGGCTCGGGAGAACATCTGAAGGACACCCTCCAGGACTACCAGCGCCTTTACAACCATCAGATCGGGCAGAAAGCGCTGGGGCATCGAACGCCGGTTGAGACACTCAAGGCCTGGCAACAGGAACGCCCCGATTTATTTCGTAAACATGTATACAAACAGCCGGGACCCGACACCAAACCGCCCCCCGGGCCCCGAACATGAAACCGAGCAGCTGGGAACGCGCGGGCGTACACGACGGCGGCTGGGCAAGGCCGCGCTGGGAACCGCGCCGGTTCTGATGACCCTCCACTCCGCGCCACTCAAGGCGGCGGGGGCGAACTGCATGGCTTCGGGCTGGGTTTCCGGCAACACATCAAAACACGATGAGCCCGAGGAGTGCGGCGGACGGACGCCCGGGTACTGGAGCGGTTCGGCCAACGCCGGCGACCTGAACCCGAGCAGTGCATCTTTCCAGAACCATCCGGGCTGGCACCAGGCGGTGGAAGAGGGAGAAGCGTTCGTTTCCGAATACGGCTTTCCGGGGATTGGCAACAACTACCGGGAATATGCCGTTGAAGATACCGGCGGCGACAGCGAACCGGGCCACTCGGCCAACCCGGATGTGCCGGATGGCTCGTCCCACGGCGAGATACCTCTCACGGCTCTGGGGGCCGTTGCCGCTTCAGTGGAAGTACTCGGGCTCGTCGGCCTCCCGCACGAGCGCCAGATCATCCGCTTCGGCATGGCAGCCCTGCTGAATGCACGCTACATCTCCGGATATCCGCTGTCGGAGCAACAGGTGCGGGATATCGTGACCGACACACTGAATGACGGCTATTACGTCGCCGACAGCGGGGATCGCCTGGAGCCGGAACAGGTCAAGGCGTTCCTCGAAAACACCATGAACGTGCCAACCTGGGGCCCTTGAAAAAGGGCGACGCAAGCGCGGACGTGCACACCGATCAGCGCCCCCCTGCTGGATTGGACTCTCCGCGCTGGCGACTGGTCCCGGAACTGCACCTGCGGCGCTGCGGCGACCAGTGGGTCGCCTTCCATTCCGGACACGGCACGACGCATCTCGTGGACGCCGGGGCCGGACGTGTTCTCGCATGCCTGCAACGCGAGCCGGGCCTCGACCTGCCGGCACTCGCAGCCCGTCTGGGCCCGGAAAGCGACACGCCTGCCGGCGCAATGACCGGCTGGCTGGCCGGGCTTCGCGACAGCGGCCTGGTGCGGGACGACGCCTAGTGCGAGTCAGCGAGCTTGGCCATGCCGGCCTGCGCCGACGGCTTTCCGCAGACGGGCTCCTGCTCGCCACGGGCCCCTTCGTGACCCGGATTCGCAGCCGCATCCCGAGCGTTGCGGAGGGGATAAATTCGCTGTATCCCGATTGCGAGGTACACAACGCCGACAGCTTTTACGACTTTGACTGCGAATTGCGCCCGCCCCGGTCCTTGCGCCGGTTCTATCGCCCGCAGGTGGTGTTCCTCTCGGATCAGCGCGTGGTGTTCAAGCCGCTGCCCCGGCACCAGGCCTACCCCATGCTCGAATGGGGCATGAACTGGTGCATCGCCAGCCACGTCCAGAACCGCCTGGTGCTGCACGCCGCGGCACTGGAACGCAATGGCCGGGCGCTGATCCTTCCGGCGCCGCCCGGCTCCGGCAAGAGCACACTGTGCGCGGCCCTGGCCAGCCATGGCTGGCGCCTGATGACCGACGAATCCGTGCTGGTGGCACTGGATACGGCGGAGATTTCCGGGCCGGCGCGTCCGATCAGCCTCAAGAATGCCTCGATCAACGTGATCCGCGACTTCTGTCCCGAAGCGAACGTGAATACCCCGGTGCACGACACCCTCAAGGGAACGGTCGCGCACATGCGCCCGCCCCGGGATGCGGTCGAACGGGCCAGGCAGCGCGCCCCGCCCGCCTGGGTCGTGTTCCCCCGTTTCCGCCCCGGTGCCGATACCCGGCTGCTTGATCGCGCCCCGGGCGAGGCGTTCATGGGGCTGGTGGCGAATGCATTCAATTATGCGGCACTGGGCGGACGGGCCTTTCATGCCATCGGGGATCTGGTCGACCGGACGCGGGCGTTCGACTTCACCTACAGCCGCCTCGACGAGGCGATGGCCACCTTCGAGGCGCTGGCGGATGGACGGCAATAGCGCCCTTGGTCTCGCCCTCGCCCGCCCGGAAAGCATGGCGGAACGCAACGATGCAGAGTGGGCAGCCATGCTGGGCGCCGCGCGCGAGACGTCGCTGCAGGGCACGCTCTGGCACAGCGCCCGCGCGGCCGGTGTCCTGGATCGGCTGTGCGAACCGGTCGCCGCCCATCTGGAGGGCGCAGCCATGGTCGCACAGCGCCGCGCGGAGGCCCTGCACTGGGAGCTGGAAGGCCTGGATCGCGGGCTGCTCACCCGCATGCAGCCCCCGGTCCTGCTCAAGGGCGCGGCGTATGCGCTGGCCGGACTCCCGAACGCGCCGGGTCGCATGGCCAACGACATCGACCTGCTCTTCCCCCGCGCGCAAGTCGAGCGCGCGGAGGCGTTGCTGTTCTTCGAAGGATGGACGGGGGCCCATCACAACGCGTACGACCAGCGGTACTACCGCGAGTGGATGCACGAGCTGCCTCCCCTGACCCACCGCCAGCGGGGCACCACCCTGGATCTGCATCACAACATCCTGCCGGAGACCTTCCGCGTGCGCACCGACCCCGAGCGACTGCGCGAGCACAGCGTCGCCCTGCCCGGGCCCTGGCGCTTTCGCATGCTGGCCCCCGCCCACATGGTGCTGCATGCCATCGTGCACCTGTTCTCCGAGACCGACTGGGACCGCGGACTGCGCGATCTCTACGACATCCACATGCTGGCCGGCCATTTCGCCGAACGCGAGGGCGAGGCCTTCTGGCAGGCATTCGTCGCGGAGGCACAGGCGCTGGAACTGGCGTGGCTGGCGCAACGGGCCCTGTGGCTCAGCCGGCGGGTGCTGCTGACCCCGGTACCGAACGCGGTCATACAGGGGCTTGAACAGGCCCGCACGGGCCGCCCCATATCCCCCTGGGCGCGCTGGGCGTTTCGGCACGGGATCCGCACCCGCGCGGCCTCGGTAACCCCCTGGCGGGATGCCACCGCGCGCGGACTGCTGTTCCTGCGGGGACACTGGCTCAAGATGCCGCCGGGCCTGCTGGCCCGTCATCTCTTCTACAAGGCGTTCCTGGCCGAAAAGGAAGACGACGGGGATGTCCGCCCCGAACCGGAGCGGCACGGGTGACCGGGATCACTGCCCGCTGGAGTGATACTCGCGGATCAGGGGGCGAATCTGTTCCGCCGGAATCGCGTAGGTGATCCCGCTCGGCCGCTCGACCGCCGCCTCCCGGCCGCCCTGCACGAAGGTCTGATTGATTACGCCGATCACCTCGCCATCGTGCTTGCGATACAGCGGGCTACCGCTGTTCCCGGGGTAGGCGGTTCCATCCAGTTGAAACACCATGGGGGGATCATCGCGCAAGGCGCGGATGCGCCTCGCATCCAGTTCACCGGAGCTGCGAGCCGGGATGACCATCGGGGTCCACGCGGCGATCGTGGCCCGGTGAGTGGCGGGATACAGCCCCAGAATCATGCCGATAGGGTAACCGGTGAAGGCAACCTCCTCGCCGACCCGTACGGAATCGGAAGAACCCAGCTCCAGCGCCGGCAATGACGGCGAAGCGATGTGCAGCAAGGCCAGGTCGTGCTCGCGCGACTGTGCCACCACCCGGGCATTGCGGATCACGGTATCGCGGCCCTGACCACTGACCACGACCAGCCGCTCGCGCTGGTCATCATTCAGGGATTCCGGGACCGCATGCCGATTGGTCACGACCAGCCGGCCGTCGTCCACGACGAAACCCGTGGCCAGATATTCGATCCGCGGACTGCGGGTCGGCTGGAAGGTGGCGATGCCCAGCACGGAGCCCTCAACACGCTCGACCGTTTCGGGCAGGGTTTCGGCCTGGAGCGGCTGAAGCAACAGGCCGGCGAGGACGAGCCACACCGCGGACAGGGCGATCCCGTTCCTTGCAGAACACACGGCGGAGATGGCGGCGAGGCCACGCCTGGTTCCAATGAGCCAGGGCATTTCGTTTTCCTCTCGGCGTTCCCGGGGTGTCTCTCTGAGTGTAGTCCCGATTTTCCCCGAGGGTGCCGTGAGACGGTCCGATTTTCGTGGCGGTGTTATGAGAGGGGTACGAGCACCCGGCTCGAGAGTGCCACCATCACATGCCAATTACCGAAGAGGAGCCCCCGAATACCGGGGAGACGGGTTGGGTCGGAGACCTGCCCGCCGCATGTCGCAACCCGCCATCGTGGCAACGCCCCCGCATCCGACGATCAACCGTCCAGCCACGGTTCGCTGCGCTGAAAACGACGCACCACCATGACCGCAAAGGCCGCCACACCCAGCGTCGCGGGGATGTACTCCAGGGCCAGCCCCAGGCCCGCGGCCATGTAGCCCGTGACCAGCGCCCACAGAAACGGGATGATGGCCACGATGAGTGGCGGCCGCGGAAGCGCCAGCAGCAACAGTGCCAGGGTCAGCAGCATGGTGGGAGCCGGTGCCACCCCGACATACGACAGCTGCGACCAGGGCGTATCCGTCAGCAGATGCCCGAGTAGTGGGTGCGCGGCCACAGCGTAGACCACCAGCACGACCGCCAGTACACCCGTCCGGCCACCGGGCCAGCCGAAGATGCCCCCCCGCCCCATCACGGTCAGGGCCAGCACCATCATCAGACCCTGCGCCACGAACACGCCCGCCAGCTCCTCGGCGGCAAAGTGAAACGGCGCCACCGAACCACCGAAGAAGATCAGCCCGATCCAGATCCACAACACGCCCAGCAGCACGCCAATCGCATGCCCGGCGAAACGCGCCCCGGAGAACGCCAGGGCGATCGCAGCCAGGACGCACAGCGCAGCCACCCCGTGCAGGGGCCAGATCGCCTGGTTGTATTGCTCGAGGATCGCCAGCCAGGTGGGTCCGTCAAACGGCAGCATTGACCAACTCCCATGTCCGTGGGTTCAGAACCGGTTCTGCAGGAGGCCAGCCCTCTGGCCGCCTACAGGTCGCCGACCCAGGCAACCATGCGTTCGCGCATTGCTGCATCGGGCATGGGTCCGTACAGCGCGCCCATGTTCTCCCCCATGTGGGCCACGACCGAGGTCGCCGGGATCGCGCAGGTCACGTCCGGATGGGACACGATGAACTTGAGAAGGAACTGGGGCCAGTTCTCGCATTCGATCTCGGCCGCCCAGTCCGGCAGCGGGTGGTCTTCGAACCGCTCGATCAGGGCCTTTTGCCGGAACGGGCGGTTGGCGATCACGGCAATACCGCGCTCGGTTGCCAGTGGCAGCAGGCGCTGCTCCGCCTCGCGGTCGAGGATATTGTAGGTAAGCTGGACGAAATCGAGGTCTTCCGAGCGCATGATGCGCTCCATCTCGTCATGCCGCCGCCCGTGCGACGTGGTGATCCCGATGTAGCGAACCTCCCCGGCCTCGCGTCGCTCACGCAGGGTCTCCAGATGCGCCTGCCAGTTCTGCAGGTTGTGCACCTGCTGCAGGTCCAGGCGGCCCGCGCCCCACAGATCCAGGGAATCCGCATGCTGCTCACGACCGGTGGAGGTACTGCGGGTCCAGATCTTGGTCGCCGAGAACAGGGCCTCGGGACGATCCAGCGCACGCAGGCAGTCCCCCACCACTGCCTCCGCTCGGCCATACATGGGCGACGAGTCGATCATGCCCCCGCCCCGGGCAAAAAAACGTCCCAGGATCTCGCGACGTACCGCCATCGGACCCGGCGCGTCCGGGACATTAAAGGTAATCCACGTCCCCATCCCGATCACCGGGATGCGCTCGCCAGAAGACGGAATCGGCTTGCGATGGGGCTCGCGCTCGGCGGCAAAACCCGCCGGCGAAAGGCTGGCCCACCAACCGGCTGCAGAGGCAGCGGCGAGCTTCAGAAAGGAACGGCGCGAGCGCCGGCGATCAATCATGGGATGCCTCGCACGATGCAGAGATGGCTACCAGATCGTCCCCGTCCGGAGGCCTGAAGTTCCCCCACGGTTCTTTGCCGGGCCACGAGGGCCCTTCATGAACACGCGCGGGAGGCGGAATCGCCCGCCGCTGCCGGCCTCGGCCAGGCAGTCGTTTCCGGGCCACGGGGGATGGACGTCCCGGTGAGTGCCTTCCGGATCATGCTGACACCCCCTCCATTCATGTAGTCACAACGGCGTTGCATGCGTGCAAGTATCGCTCGAAACAGCCTGCCGATGCCGGCACGCGTCATCGCTTTGCGTTTTCTCCACCCCGGAATTCCGGACCGCCAAATCGACCCAGGAGCTCGAACCGCTTATGGCCTCTTTCCCGCGTTCCGCCCCGTCCGAACAACGCTCCGGCTTCATGATCCATGTTGCATGGATCGCCATGGCCCTCGTCCTTCTGAGCGGAGCGCTTGCCCGGCCAGCCGCGGCGCAGGACCCCGACGCCTTCATCACCACCTGGGAAATCGGCGAACCCGGCGATGAGATCTTCATCCCGACGGCACCGGCCACCGAGTACCACTTCACCATCGACTGGGGCGACGGGACCGTCGAGGAGATCTCCGGCACCGACCCGGATCCGACGCATGCTTACGCCGAGCCCGGTATCTACCAGGTCGCCATTACCGGGAGGTTTCCGCGCATTCATTTCGATCTCTCGCAAATGGACTTCCAGAGGCCCGCGCGGGGCGACATCCACCCCGGGGACAACGCGCAACGACTGGTGGCCGTCGAGCAATGGGGGACGATCGAGTGGACCAGCATGGAAGGCGCCTTCGCCGGCGCGGTCAATCTGACGCTCGATGCCACCGATGCGCCCGATCTGTCCGACGTGAGCTCCCTGAGCCGTATGTTTGCGCTGGGCCATTCCTTCGATGGCGACATCGGTCATTGGGACGTCTCCGGCATCGAGGACATGAGCCACCTGTTCGAACAGGCCTCTTCGTTCAATCAGGACATCGGCAAGTGGGATGTCTCCAGCGTGACCGACATGAGTGGCATGTTCGACGGAGCCAACTCCTTCAACCAGGACATTGGTGACTGGGACGTTTCCAGCGTCACCAGCATGAGCCGCATGTTCAACAGGCAGTTCGGGCAGGCCACCGCATTCAACCAGGACATCGGTGGGTGGGACGTCTCCAGCGTGACCGACATGAGCGGCATGTTCGACGGAGCCAGCTCTTTCAACCAGGACATCGGCAGCTGGGATGTCTCCAGCGTCGAGGACCTGAGCTACATGTTCGGAGAGGCTGAGTCCTTCAACCAGGATATCGGCGACTGGGACCTGTCCGCGGCGACCACCCTTCGCGGCATGTTCAGCCGGGCCGAGAGCTTCAATCAGGATATCAGTGACTGGGACGTCTCCGGTGTTGGCGATGTCAGGAGCCTGTTCGGCGGCGCGGACTCCTTCAACCAGGACATCGGCGACTGGAATCTGTCCGGCGTGGAAAGAATGGAAAGCATGTTCGCCGGTGCCCGCGACTTCAACCAGGACATCGGCGGCTGGGACGTATCCGGGGTTTCCAGCATGAATCAGGTTTTTTCCGGCACTGAGTCCTTCAACCAGGACCTGGGCGACTGGGATGTGTCCGGCGTGACTGACATGCGCTCGATGTTCAAGGACGCCATCGCCTTCAACCAGGATCTGAACGACTGGGACGTCTCCGCGGTGACCAACATGAACGGCATGTTCTGGGGCGCGCGGACTTTTGACGGGGCCATCGGTGACTGGGACGTGTCGAGCGTCGAGGTCATGGGGCGCATGTTCTGGAAGGCGGAATCCTTCAACCGCGACATCGGTGACTGGGCTGTATCCAGCGTGACCAACACCTGGCTGATGTTCGCCGAAGCCGCATCCTTTGATCAGGACATCAGCGGCTGGGATGTCTCCAGCGTCCTCAATGCACGTCAGATGTTCCGTGATGCCGGGGCCTTCAACCAGGACCTGAGCGCCTGGACCTTCCCCGAGGAGGCCAATACCGACGACATGTTCGACGGTGCCGATGCGTTTGACTCAAGCAGGCTGCCTGCCGGGCTGGGCTGAAGCCGGCGTTGCCACACATGGCTCTGCCCGCGAATCCCCGGGCCTGCAAACGGCCGGTCGATGTCTCGGGATAATGCCAAGCGTAGCTCGCCGCTTCCATTTCGACCACCTCCACGGTCACCACGGCCTGTTGGGCCCTCGAGCAGAGGACGTCCAGCACATGCTCGCTGAGCATTCGGCGTTGCTCTGGTGAACGGCCCGGCTGGATCCGCAGCTGTGCATGCAGAAACGGGCGGCGGGTTCCGCCCACCAGATATTCCGTCACCGGCCGAGCCCTTGCCTTGATGTGTGATTCCGAGAAGAGCTGCGTCTCCCGCGCCGCCGTGTTCGGTCACAAAGACAGGCGGCCCTTTCCCCGGGCTGGAAGACAGCACCAATCCCGGCCCGTCACTGGGTAGTCACACAATGGTCACAGAGGCTTTCGAGGCCCCAAATGAAAAAGGGACCAGCGACTGTAAGTCACTGATCCCTTTCTCGAAATAATGGCGCGCCCGGGAGGATTCGAACCTCCGACCGCCTGGTTCGTAGCCAGGTACTCTATCCAGCTGAGCTACGGGCGCGTCGACTGAAACGCGAATTATGGGGATCCGGACGGAGTGATGCAAGCCCCCCGAACGAATCCTTTCAGCGCTTGCGCGGCACGGGGTGATACGGCTGGCTGCGAACGCGGTCATGTTCGTGCATGCGGTAGTGGACGAAGTCGTCCACCGCATCGAAGTGCATGAACGGATTGCCCTCTTCTTCCTCGGCCAGCGTGGATTCGGGCTTTTCCGCGTAGTTGTGCCCGGGATGGATGCAGGTGTGCTCCGGAAGGCCCTCGCGCAGGCCCTTCAGGGTGTGGAACATCTGCTCGGGGTCCCCGCCGTGCAGATCGCAACGGCCGCAGCCGAACACGAACAGGGTATCCCCGGTGATGAGGTCGTCGCCGGCCGGCATGTGGAAGCAGGTCGAGCCCGGGGTATGACCGGGGGTGTGCAGCAGGCGGATCTCGGTGTCGCCGAGCATGAAGCGGTCGCCACCGTGGTGCAGCTGCGGCTGTTCCAGGTCGCGGCCCCAGAACTCCGCCTCGGGCTTGAGCAGGTGCAGACGCGCCGAGGGGTTGTACTCGAGGATCGCCTCGATGCCATTGATGTGGTCGTGATGGCTGTGGGTCAGCAGGATGTCGCTGATCTCCACGTCCTGTTCCCGCGCCTGGCGCAGGATCGCGTCGGGGTCCCAGGCCGGATCCACCACGGCGGCGCGCCGGCTGCCCACATCTTCGATCAGGTAGACGAAGTTCTCCATGGGACCGAGTTCCTGGCGATGGATCCGATAGGGAAGCGCACTGGACTGGGGCATTGGCTGTCTCCGTGGTGATGTCCGTGGTAATGCTGTCGCGATTCCGGCCCGAAACGCGGGCCGGCTACCATAAGGGAGAAACCTACATCCTGTGGAATCCCGAAACGTCATGCAAAGTTCCGCGCCCGAAGCCGAAAACCCCGAACAGCACTGGCAGGCCCGTTATGACGCGGGCTCGACCCGCTGGGACCGGGGCGAACCCAGCCCTTCTCTGGAGCGCTGGCTGGCGCTCACCGACCTGCGGCCCGGGGCCCACGTGCTGGTACCGGGCTGCGGCTATGGCCACGAGGTGCCGGCGCTGGCCGAACGCGGCTTCCGGGTCACCGGCCTGGACGTGGCGCCCACGCCGGTCGAGCACCTGCAGGCAGAGCTGAAACACCGGGGCCTGCAGGCACACGCGGCGGCCGTACAGGCGGACATGCTCGACTGGATGCCAGCGGCGCCCGCGGACGCCATCTACGAACAGACCTCGCTGTGTGCCCTGCCGCCCGCGCAGTGGGAAGCCTACGCCGAGCGCCTGTGGCGCTGGCTGCGCCCGGGTGGGGAGCTGTTCGCCTGCTTCATGCAGACCGGGCGCGAAGGCGGGCCACCCTATCATTGCGCCCTGCCCGACATGCAGGCACTGTTTCCCGAGGAGCACTGGATCTGGCGCGACGACGCCGGGGCCACGGAGCACTTCAACGGCAAGCATGAAATCCTGCGCCGCCTGATCCGGCGCTGATACGGGCCGCCCGACGGCCGGGAGGTGACCATGTTCCTGCAGCCACCCAGTGGCCTCAACGGCATCCGCGCGGTGCTCCTGGATCTCTCCGGCGTGCTGTATGTGGGCGACCGCGCGATCCCCGGGGTCGCCGAAGCCCTCCGGCGACTGCAGACCGCCGGATATCCCCTGCGCTACGTGACCAATACCACGCGCCATTCGCGCGCCCGCATCGTGCGCGAACTCTCGTCCATCGGCTTTACCATCCCGCCCGAACATCTGGCGACCGCCCCCTATCAGTCAACGTAGTTGTCGCCTCAACGCAACCGACAGGTGACAACCATGAAGCACTACTCCGCGGAGCGTAAGGAAGCCGTCCTGCGCAAGCTGGCACCACCGATGAACCTCACTGTCCCCGAGGTGGCCGAGGCCGAGGGGATCTCCACGGCGACCCTGTACAATTGGCGCAAACAGGCCCGTGAGAGAGGACAGGTTTTGCCATCACGAGGATCGACCCCGGAGGGCTGGAGCAGCGAGGAGAAGTTCCGCGTCGTGCTCGAGACCGCGCCAAT
>NZ_QKMA01000031.1:0-12323 GCF_003208255.1 Thioalkalivibrio sp. ALE21 | reverse complement strand
ATTGGCGCGGTCTCGAGCACGACGCGGAACTTCTCCTCGCTGCTCCAGCCCTCCGGGGTCGATCCTCGTGATGGCAAAACCTGTCCTCTCTCACGGGCCTGTTTGCGCCAATTGTACAGGGTCGCCGTGGAGATCCCCTCGGCCTCGGCCACCTCGGGGACAGTGAGGTTCATCGGTGGTGCCAGCTTGCGCAGGACGGCTTCCTTACGCTCCGCGGAGTAGTGCTTCATGGTTGTCACCTGTCGGTTGCGTTGAGGCGACAACTACGTTGACTGATAGGGGGATTTGGAGGGCGGCGAGGACCTGGGTGATCGACTTCGTTGGTTTGCGCTTGAAGTGGCTGGCCAGGGCGTCCGGGGTTTGGGGGCCGATGGCGAGGAGGCGGCGGACGGCTTCGACCTGGTCGGGCATGGATTTGGGCCAGGTGGGCTTTTTGGTTGGTTCGGTCTGGGTGTCGGCGGCGGCCTCGGGTTTGGCTTCGAGCGTGGCGGTGGTCTGGGTGGCTTCGGGCGCCTGGTAGTCGGGACGCAGCCAGCGGATGTGGCCCTGGGCTTCTTCGGCGGCGCGTTCGGCGTTGAGTGCGACGAGGCGGCTGAGGAGTTCTTCTTCGGCTTCGGCCTGGTCGGCGGTCTTGTCCGGCAACGGGGTGGTGGCACCGGGGCGGCCGACGAGGCGGTCGGCGAGGTCGTTCCAGCCGTAGGCGCCGGAGACGGCATGGTCGAGATCGTAAGCGCGGTTTGAAGGCACCATTGGAGCAGCCCTTCCGTTGTCTGCGTTTGTGGTTTGTGTCTCCCGGCGGAAACCATAGCAATTTTGAGCGTATGCTGCGGCGGGTACCGCTGCTGGTTTGGCGGTATTTGGGGCTGGCGGAGTTCGGTACGATGCCAGCAGGCAAGAACGGAACAGGCGAGGGATCGATGAGTACGGAGTCACGCACTTCAACGGGCCTGGATGATCTGGCGGGCCGCCTGGAGGCGTTCGTTCGGGAGCGCGACTGGGAGCAGTTTCATTCGCCGAAGAACCTGTCGATGGCGCTTGCGGGCGAGGCGGGAGAATTGATCGAGCACTTCCAGTGGCTGACGGAGGAACGGTCGCGTGAGCTGTCGGATGCGGAGCGGGAGGCCGTTCAGGCGGAAATCGCGGACGTGCAGATCTATCTGCTGTTGCTGGCGCGGGGGCTGGGAATCGACGTGGTTCAGGCAGCGAACGAAAAGCTGACCGTGAACGAGCAGAAGTATCCGGTCGACAAGGCGCGGGGCAGTGCGCGCAAGTACACGGATCTGTAGCCAAAAGGCAAGTCACGATGCTGATCTATACCGCTGACAAGCGCCGTTTCGTCGAGCATGTCCAGCACAACCAGATCGAGGATCGCATCCTGGCCGGGATGCTGGGGGCCGGCAAGGGCAAGCCCTCGCCCAACGAGATCACTTCGTGGCGCAACTCGATGCAGTACATGGAGAACGTGCTCAGCGCATCGGGGATCCCGGATGATGCCGGTGTCGCCATCGAGTACATGATCCCGCAGACCTCCAAGCGGGTGGACTTCATCCTGACCGGACGCAACGACGATGGCCGGGATACGGCGGTGATCGTCGAACTGAAGCAGTGGGAGCAGGTCGAGGCGACCGAGAAGGACGCGATCGTGCGCACCTTCGTGGGCGGCAAGGAACGCGAGGTGACGCATCCCTCCTACCAGGCGTGGTCGTATGCGGCGCTGCTGGAGGACTACAACGAGACCGTGCAGACCGACGGCATCGGGCTGCACCCCTGTGCCTATCTCCACAACAGCGTGTCGGGCGCGATTTCCGATGCGCGGTACCACGAGCACCTGGAGCGCGCGCCGGCCTTTCTGAAGGCGGATGCCGAAAAGCTCGCTCGTTTTCTCGGCCAGCATGTGCGCAAGGGGGATACCAACGACATCCTCTACCGGGTCGAGCATGGCCGGATTCGCCCCTCGAAGTCGCTCGCGGACCATCTGGCGTCGCTGCTGCAGGGGAACGCCGAGTTCGTGATGGTCGACGACCAGAAGCTGGTCTTCGAAAGCGCGCTGGAGCTTTCCGACATTGCCGAGGGACACAGCAAGCAGGTGCTGATCGTGGAGGGCGGGCCGGGAACCGGGAAATCCGTGGTAGCCGTGAACCTGCTCGGGGAACTGACTCGCCGGGAAAAGGTTGCACAGTATGTGACCCGCAATGCGGCCCCGCGGGCGGTCTACGAGGCCAGGTTGACCGGCACGATGAAGAAGAGCCGGATCAGCAACCTGTTCCGTAGCTCCGGTGCATTTCACCAAACCGACGCGGACACCTTCGACACCCTGCTGGTGGACGAGGCACACCGCCTGAACGAGAAGTCGGGGATCTTCCAGAACCTGGGTGAGAACCAGACCAAGGAGATCATTAACGCGGCGCGTACGGCGGTGTTCTTCCTGGACGAGGATCAGCGGATTCACTGGAAGGACACCGGGTCACGGGAGGAGATCGAGCGCTGGGCACAGGCGGCGGGCGCTACCGTGCACTACGCCGAGCTGCGCTCGCAGTTCCGTTGTGCCGGGTCCGACGGCTACCTGGCCTGGCTCGATCAGGCGCTGCAGATTCGCGAGACGGCGAACGAGGATCTGGATGAACTGGATTATTCGGTCGAGGTAGTCGACTCGCCGACCGCCATGCGCGACCGGATCTTCGCGCTGAACGTGCACGCCAACCGTGCACGGATGCTGGCGGGCTACTGCTGGGACTGGGAGAGCAAGAAGGATGGACAGGCCATGGACATCCGCTTTCCCGAACACGACTTCGCCATGCAGTGGAACCTCGACAAGGACGGTTCCACCTGGATGATCCAGCCGGACTCGGTCCACCAGATCGGCTGTATCCATACCAGTCAGGGGCTGGAGCTGGACTATGTGGGCGTAATCATCGGGCCCGACCTTATCGTGCGGGACGGCAAAGTGATCACGGTGCCCGAAGCGCGTTCGAAGAATGACGCCTCCATCAAGGGCTACAAGAAGGCCCTGAAGGAGGATCCGGATGCGGCCCGAGCCAAGGCCGACCGGATCATCAAGAACACCTATCGCACACTGATGAGTCGCGGGATGAAGGGATGCCTCATCTGGTCGGCGGATGCGGAGACGCACGCCTACTTCCGCGCGCTGATCGGCCAGCACACACCCGAGCCGCAGTCTGCCCCGGCAGAGGCCGCACCGGCGGATGTCCTGCCGTTCGAGAAGATGGCGCCGGAGGAGGTCGAGCCATTCGTGAATGCATTGCCGGTGGTGCCGATCAAGGCGGCGGCGGGCAGTTTCAGTGACCTTCAGACCGTGGACCAGAACCCGGATGCATTCGACTGGGTCATGCCCCCGGACTTCATTACGCCTCAACCGGGGATGTTCATCGCTCAGGTGGTCGGCGAGTCAATGAACCGCCGTATCGCGAACGGGGCATGGTGTCTGTTCCGGGCGCCGGGCGGCGGAACGCGCGAAGGCAAGATCGTGCTGGTGCAGCACCGCGACATCAATGACCCGGACACCGGCGCCAGCTTCACCATCAAGCGCTATCACAGCGAGAAGACGGCGGACCCGGACACTGAGTGGCGCCACCAGCGAATCATCCTGAAACCGGAATCCAGCCTTCCCGGCTACGAGTCCATCATCCTGGAAGAAGACAGCGCGTCCGAGCTGGTCGTGGTCGGCGAGTACGTCGCCCAACTGGAACATTGACGGAGCGCCCGGTCGGCCAGAGGGCTGGCCTCCCACGCGGGGTGGGCGGCCCTCCGGCCGATTCGGCCGGGTGGGTCGTCCGGGCCCCGGTCGGCCAGAGGGCTGGCCTCCTGAGCGGGGTGGGCGGCCCTCCGGCCGATTCGGCCGGGTGGGTCGTCCGGGCCCCGGTCGGCCAGGGGGCTGGCCTCCTACGGGCGGGGGTAGTCGGTAGGCCGGCCCTCCGGCCGATTCGTGCCGGGCGTTACAACCAGCCACGGCGGCGGAAGAAATAGAGCATGCCGGCAACCACGCCGAGCATGACGAGCCAGACCACGGGGTAGCCGTAATAGGTGTAGAGTTCGGGCATCGACCACGGGCTGTCGGGGTGGTCGAAGTTCATGCCGTAGATCCCCACCACGAACGTGAGCGGGATGAAGATGGTGGCGATGATGGTGAGCACGCGCATCACGTCGTTGGAGCGCTGGTTGATCGCGGACATGTAGGCCTCGATCAGGGTGGCCGCCATCTCGCGGTAGGACTCCAGCAGATCCACGATCTGGATGGCGTGGTCGTGCACGTCGCGCAGGTACGGAAACAGCTCGACGGTAAACGGTTCCAGGTCGTCGCGCATCAGCCGCGCCACCACGTCGCGGGCAGGCCAGAGCTGGCGACGCAGCACCAGGAGTTCCCGGCGCAGCCGGTGGATCTCGGCCAGGGTGCTGGCGTCGGGCCGCTCGAGTACCGCGTCTTCGAGGCGTTCCAGCCACTCGCTGATCTCTTCCAGCACCGGGAAGCCCTGGTCCACCACGGCGTCCATCAGCGCGTAGGCCAGGTACGCGGCACCCAGGCGGTTGAAGTTGCGGTTGACGCTGCGCATGCGATCGCGCACGGGCTCGAAGGGATCCTGCTCGCCACCGTGGATGCTGATGATCAGGCCGGGGGCCACGAACAGGCTGAACTGGTCGAGTTCGATGCGGCCCTGTTCGTGGCGGGGGTGGCTCAGGATGACCATCAGCGCGTTGTCGAAGAAATCGACCTTGGGGCGCTGGCCCTGGTGACGAATGTCTTCCAGCACCAGCGGATGCAGACCGAAGGCATTGCCCAGGGCACGGAGCTGCTCGGGCCCCGGCATACCCTGCAGGTGCAGCCACATGAAACCCTCGCCGGTGTCACCCGCACCTCCGGACAGGATCCGGTCGGCATCGAGCTCCGTCAGCCGCTCATGGCCGTAATGCCATGCACAAGCCCGGGCGCCCTCGCCCACGTCTTCGCGTGCATGGGCCCCGTGGCCGGGTGCCGCGCCGGGCTCGGGATAGGTTTTTTCGAACAGCCGGCTCATGACGCCTCCCGCAGAAATGGGCCTCGAGTATAGCCCGTGCGCGCCCCCGCCCGTGGGAGCGTGCTCGCACGCGAACCCATTCGCGGCCAGGGCCCGGCGCAGTCGTTCAGCGATCTCGCAGGCCTCTTCGGCATCGGCGCCGGGCAACAGGACCGGGCATTGCACCCCATGCATTCATGCGGGGCACGGCGAGAGCTGCCGTGCCTATACTCGGGCTGAATGCACAGCCCTCCGCAATCCAGGAAGGAGATCAGCATGGCCAGGCGTGGTTACGGGCCGGCGGCCCGGTGGCAACCGGACGAACCCTCACCGAACGCGGCTTCCGGGGTTGCCGAAGCCCCCTCGGGCCCCGGGTCCCCGCCGCCGGGAGAGGAAAGCCCGGTGGAAGGCCAGCTGGAGTTCGTGAAGATCTCCCCGCTCAAGCGCTTGCCGTTTTTCGGCGAAAAGACCAGCAGCATCGCGGAACTGCGCCAGGCCGGCACGCCGATCGCCCGGCTGCGCCGCCCTTCGGGCGGATTTGCGGCGTGGTTCGGCAAGCCGGAGCTGCATTTCGCCACCACGCGCATGCGCCTGGCCGACCCGCCGGACGCGGGGTTCTTCCAGCAGATTCAGCGCAATGTCGGCTTCTTCGGGATGCCGCAGCGCCAGGAGGTCTGGCGCGCCGGCGCGGGCACGGTCACGCAGATCGAGGAGACCAGCACCGACCGCAAGACGCTCAGCGGGCTGTTCAGCTATCGCGACGATCACTACCAGGTCAACGGCGAACGCACCGACTGGCGCGGGCTGTTCAGCTATACCCTGCGCGACAACCGCGACATGGTCGCCACCTTCCGGCCCAAGCAGGAAACCGGCCTGACCGGCGGCTGGTTCGTCGAGGTCATCCATCCGCGCCCGGTCGGGGCCATCGCCATCGCCTGCCATATGGCCATGTGGCTGGAAGAAAGCACCCGCGGCTCGAGCGGCGGCGCCGGAGGGGCCGGCGGAGGTGGTGGCGGTGGCGGCTGCTGACCCCGCGCCGATCAGCCGGTCGCCCTGTTCGGAAACCGCTCCGGGTGCTCAATGATCTCCTGCGTCAGGTCGACATCAATATCGGGCCAGTAGAAATGTCCCGGGGATGGTTCTTCCACATTCACGATGGCCCTGACCGGCTGGTCACGGAACCAGGGGAATTCGTCGTAGGGCATGAACAGTTCCTGGCCTCGCACGAGCAGCCAGAGACCATGCCCCGAAATGTTCGTGACCTCAACTTCCGAAATAGCGTTGCCATGCGCTGACAAGCTCATGATGGTGCTCCTCGATCAGCCACTCGATCTCTTTCAGCTGCGCCCGGTTGTATCGCCATGACTGCGCCAGCTGTAGTTCCGGTTCCAGCCAGAATTTTGCTTCGCCCTCCGCCGAAACCACATGGACGTGCTTGCGCGTTTCTTCTCGCGAGAAGAAAAAGAATCGATACCCCTTCTCTCTGAATACGGTTGGACTCATCGTTGGTATCAGACCTAACTTCGAGGGTAGCAGTATAGTCGAGACACGTCCCTTTCAGCCGCGGCGCACGGAGGCCTGGTGGAGTTCGTCGCGGGCGATGCCGACGAAGTCCTGCATGAAGGCGAGGCCCTCGTCCTCGCGGCGGATGGCCAGGCGCAGGGTGCTCCACAGGCCGTCGGGGCCCATGCGCAGACGCGCGATGGCGGAACGCCCGGAACCCCGCGCGCCGTTTCCCGCGCCCTGCATCTGCGCCTCCAGTTCCGGCAGGGCCCATTCGGGGAGCGAGGCGACACCCCGCCCGCTGGCGACCAGCTGCAGCAGCATGGCCGTCACCTCGGTGGTCCGTCGGGGTAGCGAGATGCCCGTCGGGTGCAGGAAGTGCCGGCAGATATCCAGGCGCTCCTCCTCCACCGGGTAGGTGATCAGGGTCTCGCCCTCGAGATCCGCCGGCTCCACGTAGCTGGCCCCCTCCAGACGATGCCCGCGCGGCACGATCAGCAGGTTCTCGTACTCCAGCAGGTCCAGCGCGATCAGCTCCGGGTCTTCCACCGGATCCGGCGACACCGCCGCGTCGACCTCGCGTTCGCGCAGGGCATTCAGGGCATCGAAACCATGGCTCAGGCTCAGGTCCAGCTCCACCTCGGGCCAGTGTTCGCGGAAGGCCGCCAGCGAGGGCATCAGCCACTGGAAGCAGCTGTGGCACTCCAGCGCGAGGTACAGCCGCCCGCCGCGGCCGTCGCGGATGCGGGCGATGTCGCGCTCGGCCGCGGCCACCTCCGGCAGCACGCGCTCGGCCGCCTGCAGCAGGCGCGTTCCGGCCGGTGACAGGCGCACCGGCGTACTGCGCCGTTCGAACAGCACCACGTCCATGCGCTCTTCCAGCTGCCGCAGCTGGTGCGACAGCGCCGACTGGGTGACGCACAGCGACTCGGCCGCCGCCGTCACGCTGCCCAGGCGCACGATCTCGTGCAGTGCCCGCAAATGCCGGATCTCCAGCATGCCACCCTCCTTCATGAACCTGACTCACATACTACGTGACAAAAACTTGTTTTACTCATGCGTGGACAGGGTAGAAACTAATCCCCGTGCTCACCCGCTGTGGTGCCTTCATCGGGGCGCCGGGGCGGAAGAGCCTGCCACGCTGCTGACATGCTGCTGTATCTGCGTGACATCTCCGTTGGACCGGCACGTCGGGGTGGTGTCCCGACACGCCGCGGGAAGGGAGTCCCCCGCCGCATCGACGCTTTTTCTTGGCTGGGTGTCGATGCGGCTTTTTTGTGCGCGCTTTTCCCCGGCACCGCTGCCCCGTGTGCCCCGTAGGAGCGCAGCCCTCTGCGCGATCCGGCTACGGCGAGAGATCCCGGCCCGGGGGCTCGTTTGCCTGCAAGCAGGCTCCTGCATGTTGGTGGCTGTCCTATAATGTGACCATCAACATAGTCAGGAAGCACGAAATGTCGGATTCCACCATCAACCTCGCCGACGCCAAGGCTCGCCTCAGCGAGCTGGCCGAGCGCGCGGCCTCGGGCGAAAACATCATCATCACCAGGCGGGGCAAGGCCGTGGTGAGACTGAGCCGTGCAACCCCGGCCAGGCAACCGATCGATGCCGGTGCCTTGCGCGCGTTGACCGACGCCCAGAGCAGCTGCTCGGAACAGGACCTTGTACGCTCCCTGCGCGACGACGCGCGCTATTGATGCGCTATCTGGATACGAGCCTGCTAGTGGCCGCACTGACCCGCGAGCCGCGCACGGGCGACATGCAGACCTGGCTCGCGGCACAGCCGGTCGAAACGCTGCATATCAGTGACTGGACAGTGACCGAGTTCTCGGCGGCCCTGTCCATGAAGGTTCGCAGACAGATCCTGACGACCGGGGAGCGGGCAACGGTGCTCGCGGCCTTTGCCGGCCTGCGCGAAGCCTCGCTGAGCAACCTGTCCGTCGCGGCGACCGACTACGCCATCGCGGCACATTTCGCCGACCAACACGACTCCGGGCTACGCGCAGGTGATGCCCTGCATCTCGCCATCGCATACAACCATGGCCTCGAACTCTGCTCCCTCGACAAGGTTCTGGTGGCCGCCGCCGAGCCTCTCGGCGTCAACGCCCGGTTGCTCTGAAGACGCACCCTCTTGCGTAATCCAGCCAGGTGTCGATGCGGCTTTTTTGTGCGCGCTTTTCCCCCGGCACCGCTGCCCCGTGTGCCCCGTGTGCCCCGTAGGAGCGCAGCCCTCTGCGCGATCCGGCGCCGGGGCTGGCCCGATCGGCCAGAGGGCTGGCCTCCTACAGCCGGGGGAGGTCTCGTAGGAGCGCAGCCCTCTGCGCGATCCGGCGCCGGGGCTGGCCCGATCGGCCAGAGGGCTGGCCTCCTACGGCCGGGGGAGGTCTCGTAGGAGCGCAGCCCTCTGCGCGATCCGGCGTCTCTATTCGGGGGCGGGCCGGCCGGTAAGGCGGCGGTAGATGGCGAAGCCGGCATCGCGGTCGCGGGTGCGCAGGATGGCGGCGCGCCCCGGGGTCGAAGGATCGGGCTGGAGGTCGACGCCGGTATCTTCGGCGGCGCGGAAATCGTCGTCGGTCAGCTCGACCTCGCCGAAGATGGAGAGGATGTAGCCGCCGGGGATCGGCGGGGGCGGAGCAAACGGTTCGCCGTCCGCCAGCGCCACCCAGGCGGGGATAAACTGCGGGCCGTAGAAATCGAAGAAGCCGTTGGAGCCGCGCAGATGGGCCTCGATCGGCCGGCCGCCGATCAGCTCGATGTTGCAGATGCCGCTGTAGCCGGCCAGGCTGCGCCGCACCCAGTCGGCGATCCACGGCTCCACTTCGGGCACGGCGGCGCCCACCTCCCAGTAGATCGGGCGCGCGGCGTCCTTTTCGTCCGAGCCGCGGGTGTGGGCGAACCAGCGCACCTCACCGTTCTCCACCAGGCAGTCGGTGCTGGTGTGGGCGCCCTCCAGGCGCTGGCACCAGAAACTGCCGGGCTCGGCCGGCACCTCGCCGGCGGGCAGAGCGCGGGCATCCAGCCCCATGCCGGCGAGGTTGATGACCGGCTTCACGAACACAGTGTCCGCCGCGTCCAGCCCCAGGTCCGTGGGCGCGACCCCGCAGGGCGCGGCGGTCAGGCCCGCATCCAGGGCCAGGCGCAGCTTGTCGTAGACGTGTCGATGCCCGGGGTTCAGGCGCCAGGCGGCCGCGTCCGACACCGCCACCTCGCGCCGCGGCTCGGGCCGGAAGATGTGCCGGCGCTCGGGGAGGACGCCAACGAACGGCAAGGTCAGCCCGCCTCCGGCAGGCGTTCTTCGTGCCCGGCGCGCAGGCGCTCCACCTCGCACAGCAGCGACTTGAACGCGGGGAAGCCGCTGATCGGGTCGAGGTTGCGGTCGTCGGTCAGCTCGTTGATGTTGGCGTGGTTCCAGCCGTGCTGGCAGTGCGCCACGCCGGGCTTGATGCGGTCGGTGACCTTCGCCACGAAGGCGACCCGCCCGCGCGGCGAGCGCACCTCCACCGTGTCGCCATCGGCGATCCCGCGCGCCGCGGCGTCGGTCGGGTTCAGCTCCACCAGCGGCTCCGGCATTGCCCGGCGCATGCGTTCCAGGTACTGGTGCTGCGAGTGGGTGGCGTGCTTGTGGCGCGCGCCGCTGGTCAGCACCAGCGGATAGTCGCGCGCCAGCTCCGGCGTGGAAACCGGGCTCTCGGCCGGCTCGCGCCAGAGCGGCAGGCCGTCGTGCCCGGCCTCGCGCAGCTCGGCGGCATCGAATTCCACCTTGCCGCTGACCGTGCGGAAGCCGTGCAGCCGATACTGGCGATCGCCCTCCTCGAAGCCGTGCTCGACCAGGTCGTCCAGCGCCTTGGCGAACACGGTCACCCCGTCCGGGTCGTTGTACACCTGCTCGCGGATGGTCTCGGGGATGCCTTCGGCGGCCTCGGCCCAGCTGGCCTCCAGGTCGCCGTTCCAGAACTGGTCCGCCATCCCGAAGCGCACGCCCAGCTCGAGGAACACCTCGGCGTCGGCGCGTGCCTCGCCGCGCGGGGCCACCGCCTGATGCCGGTAGCGCAGCTCGCCGCGGAAGTTGCAGCCGGGATAGGCAATCAGCGCCGGGCGCTCCAGGCTGGTGGCGGCCGGCAGCACGATGTCCGCCATGCGCGTGGCCGGGTTGTGGAAGAAGTCCGACACGGCGAAGAAATCCAGCGCCCCCAGTGCCTGTTCCATGCGCTTCGAGTTCGGCCACATCGCGGTGTTGATACCCATGGCCAGCAGCGCGCGCACCCGCTGCGGCCGGCCTTCCAGGATCGCCTCCGGCAGCAGCATGCTCTGCGCCGCCGGCCAGTGGGCCGTCCACACCGGGAAGGTCTCGTCGCCGATGCGCGGCGGCAAGTTCTGTTTGCAATGGTCGAACAGATCGATCGGCTTCGGCGTGACCTTGTCGTTGAAGAAGCGGTTGCCGCCCTCGCGGTCGATATTGCCGGTGACCGCCGCCAGCAGGGTCACCGCACGGTGATTCTGGAAGCCGTTGGAGTGCTGCACGGTGGCGGTGGGCGAGAGCATGATCTGCGCCGGGCTACGGGTCGCGTAGAGCTCGGCGGCACGCTTCAGGTCGGCCTCCTCGATGCCGCAGATCGCCGCCACCCGCTCCGGCGGGAATTCGGCCACGTATTCGCGGAAGGCCTCCACGCCGCTGCCCCATTCGTCGAGGAAGGCCTGGTCCTGCCAGCCGTTTTCGAAGATCAGGTGGTGCATGCCCAGCGCCAGCGCCCCGTCCGTACCCGGGCGGATCTGCAGATGCACCTCGGCCTGCTCCGCCAGCGGCGTCACCCGCGGGTCGACCACCACGGTGGCGCAGCCGGGGCGCGCCGCGGCCAGCGCATGCTGATGGAATAGCGGGATGGAGCCGCGCGGGTTGGTCGACCACACCAGCAGGCAGCGGGTCGCATCCGAGGCCACGGTGGAGGAGGTCTTGATCTTGGTGCCGAAGGTCACCTCCTCCGCCACCTTGGTGGAGGAGAAGCAGCAACCGCTCTCGGTCAGGTAGTTGGGCGAGCCGAAGGCATGCGCCAGGCGCTGGAGCTGCGGCCGAGCCTCCTTGGTGTAGCCGGCGAAGAAGGCCGCCGCCGGGGCACCGTGCTCCTCGCGGGTCGCGCGCAGGCGCTCGGCGATGGTGTCCAGCGCTTCGTCCCAGGAGATGCGCTCGAACTCGCCGCTGCCGCGCGGTCCGGTGCGCCGCAGCGGGTACAGCAGGCGTTCGGGATGGTTACGGCGATCGAGCTGGACGTAACAGCGCGGGCAGTCGGGACCGTCGATCTTCACCGGCTCCCCGGTGGCGTCCAGGGTCACGTCGATCGCGCAGTTGGCGTCGCATTCGTAGCAGGTGCTTTTCACGGTCGCCATGGGGCTCGGCTTACCTCGCGCGGGCATTCGGGTCGATGTACCCCGATTATGCGCACGGCGCCCGCCGCCCTCGAACAACGTCATGCGCCCCGGGGCATTGCTTCCGCCCGCAGGAGGCCAGCCCCCTGGCCGATCATGCCCGACGACCCACCCGGCCGAATCGGCCGGAGGGCCGGCCTCCTACGGGGCGGGTTACCGGGATTCGTCGTCGGGATCGGGAAAATCGAATTCCCAGTCATCCTCGTCCTTTTCCGAGGCCTGCGGGATTTCCGCCTCGTCGGAACGATCGTCGAACGCCGGTTCTTCGTCCGAGCCGGGTTCTGCCTCGGACTCCGGTTCGGGCTCAGGCTCAGGCTCAGGCTCAGGCTCAGGCTCAGGCTCAGGCTCAGGCTCCGGTTCGGGTTCGGGTTCGGGTTCGGGTTCGGGTTCGGG
>NZ_QKMA01000030.1:12444-12704 GCF_003208255.1 Thioalkalivibrio sp. ALE21 | reverse complement strand
TCAGTTCATCGACGGCATCGAGCAGACCGAACCGACCAACGACGAGGAATCCTCCATCACCGACCGGAGCGCCGCCTGAACCAGCGATCACTCATACACCAGACTTGACCATAACTCTGGGGTCGGCCGACCGGGGCAGTTTTGTGTTGAACGACAGCCCTGAAGACAAAGGGATTAAGACTAGTTCCGTCGCCTACGATGTTCCACTCGCTATGTTGAACGACAGCCCTGAAGACAAAGGGATTAAGACGCTGCTCCAG
>NZ_QKMA01000030.1:0-10981 GCF_003208255.1 Thioalkalivibrio sp. ALE21 | reverse complement strand
TGTTGAACGACAGCCCTGAAGACAAAGGGATTAAGACTGGAAGTGGGTCGCGGCTTTTCCGCGTTGGATCCAACGGCCAGCGTGTTGTGGTACCACTGCGGAGGTAAAAACCTTGAAGCGGCTTACGCGGAAGTCGCGCTCAGACTGTAATGCCCCATCCCAAAGCTGGCGTTTTTGCCTGCATGCAGCCATTGTCCGGCTTGAAGTATGGCACTGAATGGCCGCATTTCGCCCTCGAGGGTCCACTGGCCCACCACGCCGGACAGCTGCATGGTCTGTTTCTGACGCGAGGAGTAGCGTGACCACGATTGCCATTCCAGCGCTTTTTGGCTGCGTATAGTTTGTGCGAGGCCCTTGAGGGTGGGGTAGTCCCAGTTCGGTGCTGTGCCGCCATGGAATTCGCAGATGAGGGAGATACGCCGCGTGAGGTTCATGAGCAGGCGTTCGGCATCCAGGGCGTCGGGCCCCAGTGCGTGCCCCTGGTGCTGTAGGCGAAGCGGAGTGTGCAGTTGCAGTGTGGCGCGGTGTGTTTCCTCGGGCAGGCCGTGAGTAGCCAGTGACTCGGCTTCGAGGTCAGTTGCCACGCTGGCGGGGGGCTCGGATGTGACGGATGTGAGTTCGGCGGGGGCGCGTCGCTTGCCTAGACCGCGGGCGAGGGCCTGACGCCATGCCGAGAGAATCAGTTCGCGCTGTTGCACGGCGTTCCCTGCGAGCACGACGTGAAAATCGAAGGCGTCACCAGGCTGCAGGATCCGTTCGCCACCGGTGGGTGGTTCTATGACGTAGGGAGCGGGGATCTGGCTGAATCGCTGTAGCGGGTGTTCGGCTGGCGGCGGGGGCTCGAACAAGGCAGGGTAGGCGCAGTGGCGGTAGAGTTTGCAGTCTGCGCAACGTGGGGCACGGGTGATGCACACGCTGGTCTTCAGGGCATGGCCGAACGCGCCCCGCAACATCGAGCCCGCGAATGGTGGCAGGCGCAATGGTGCCTGGGCGACCGCGTGAAACCGCAGCCGTTCCAGCGATAGCTCGGGAAGTTCCACAATTACGGGTGGAGCCGTCTCCGTAGAATCGCCGGACATGCCGTTGTGCAGGGAGGCGGAGTCAATGGTGGGCCGGGACATGATTCTGACCTTCGGGAATCCAGGAGCTCGTCATTGTGCCGCGTCATCGTCGGGGATGTGAGTGACGCGATACTCTTCCAGCCGGGCGTTGCAGGTGTCCAAGGTGTCCGCGTCGAGCTCCTGGCCGCGAAGTTCGGGCGGGATGTCCAAGGACAGATGCAGGTAGCGGGCACCGCGCGCACAGACCCGCGCAGCCAGGTGGATCGGAAGGGTTCCCAGGACACAGTCACCGGGCTGCAGGATGCTCGGGTTGAGATGAGGAATACACCGGTCGATGGGCATGCCCCTGCGTTCGGCCCACTCGACGGCACCGGGATGGCGGGTCACCAGATAAGTTGTGGCGGTCATGGCAGTCGTCTCACAGGGGCTGATCTCGCTCATGTTCCATCACTCGCCCGAGGATTTCCTGTTCGACAAGCTTTTCGAGCGGATCGCGCAACTGGGCTGGGAGAAAGGAGTGCACGAAGGCCTGGCGGATAAGCGCCAGGGTTTCCCACTGGGTCAGTCCAGCGTGCCCGGCCCCGGCCTGCATTCGGGCCGCCGCAAGGTATTCGTCCGCCAGAGTGGTTCGGCTGATCCCGGGGTTGTCTGTGCACACGGTGAGCGGGATGCCCATTTCGAGCAGCGGCCCCAGTGGGTACGGGGGCTGGCTATGCGATTCGGTTATCCCGGGGTCGTGGAAACCGATGACTTCGCGGTTGGAACTCGGACACAGCTCGAGCAGGATACCGCGGTCCCGAAAGCGCTGGGCCAGCGGCCGGTTGTCCGCCAGGGTCAGGCCGTGGCCGATACGGTCGGCATGCAGGCGGTAGGCGGCTTCCCAGATGTTGTCCGCGGCTTCGCCTTCTCCGGCGTGGATCGTGATCGGCAGGCAGGCCCGGAATGCGGGCTGGAAGTGCTGCTCCAGTGCTGCCGGCGGGTTCTGTGCCTCGTCGCCGGCGAGGTCCAGGCCCAGCAGGAAGGCCCCCAGGCTGCCGCGCACCCGGGTGGCCCGGTTCACCACTTCGCCAATGGCTGCGGGTGGCTGGCGCCGGTCGAGGATCCACACGAACCCGATCCGCGGCTGGCCGCCAAGCGTGCCGGGAAGTCGAAACGCATCGGTCTGGTCACTGGTGATGGCGCCGGCGGCCTGCAGGGCGTCGCGCAGTTCGCGCAGGAAGCCTTCCGGATCCTCGGGTCGGTACTTGTGTGGGCTGCCGCGCAGTTCCACCCAGGCCAGGCCTTCGCGGCGGGCATTGTCGACCAGCGCGCGGGCATATGCGGGCAGGGCGGCCGGGTGGCCGAGTACTGCGGATCCGGTCAGTTCGCCCGGACGCTCGTAGGCCTGAAACCCGTAGGCATGCGTGTTTTTCAGCCCGACCCGTGGTTCGGTAATGCCGTAAAGTTGGCGCCGCAGCCTGGCGTCCGGGCACTGCAGCAGCAGGGCGCTGGCACACAGTGCGCGGTGGTGGCGCAGATCCTGCCATGGCGGACAGTGGGCGCGTAGCTGTTCGGGCCAGTTCCAGGGCCAGTCGGAGCTGCCCTCGGGCGAGCGGCTGCTGGCGGACGCCGGACCACCGCCTGCCCCGGGGTAGCGGAGCAGGGTGCTCGTGGCTTCACGTGCGGCGGCCTGTTCCGGCGCGGTGCTCGCGGCCCAGATGGCTTCGGCGATGGTGCGCTGCTGGTCCAGATCGAGGCACCCTCCGATATGGCGGTGGAGGTCGGCTTTCGGCAGTCGCTGGAGCCATTCACGATGCTCCGGACCGATCGGGGTATGCCGCAGTTCCTGCAGGCGGGCTGGCGGCAGCCGGTACAGGCTCCGCCAGTTGCCGTAGGTTTCCTGCTGTACCAGTTCCGAGACGAAGTTGCCGAGCAGGCGCCGGCTTTCGCGGGTGCGGGCTTCGAGCGTCTCGAACAGGGGGGCATCGGCATCTCCGGCGTGCCAGCGGCATACGTCCCCATTGGCGGATTCGGGCAGGGGGAAGTCCGGCGCATGGATGGCGGGATCCAGGTCCAGCAGTTCGCTGCGCGGGTTCGCGCCGAGGTTCAGCGGACGGATCTGGCGGGCGAGAACCGCCGGCAGTGCAGTCTCGAACAGCCCGGGCCCGGCTTCCCTCAGTGCGGGGTCGAGGTTGCCTACGTCGGTCACGTGCAGCAGGGCGTCGCAGCCCATGTACTGCGCGGCGGCCTGCAGGTCGGCACTCATGGTCTTGCGCCCGCCGGCCAGCGAGAGCAGCAGTTGCCCCGAGTCCGGCAGGGCTTCGCGGGCGGCGAGCACCACGCGGTAGGTCAGTTCACGCAGCCTCTGGCATTCCGCTGGCGTGGAGAGTTCGTCGGTGCCTTCGGCCTGCCAGATGCGCAGGGCAAACGGCTGGCCCAGGGCCTCCCACCACGCGGAGAGCTGGTCGATCGAGCGGGCAGCACGGTCGCCGCTGGTGGTGACCAGGTGGATCGCGTCCGGCGGGCGGAGGCCGTGGAGCTCGGCACGCACGGCATCACGCTCCGGATGCCGGGCATAGAGGTCCAGCGTCTCCGGCGCCAGGGCGCCGTAGATCTCCGGGACCACGGCCCAGCTCCCGCCCAGCGAGCCGACCAGGATGCAACGGGGCGATGAACCCATGTCAGTGGTCCGCGGGGTTCGGACCCAAGCGGCACAGGGAAAGGCGAGGCGTGTTCACGACGTGCCGCTGCCGTTGCGCAGGGCGGCGAGCTGGTCGCGCCGTTTTTTCTCCTGCTTCTCTCGCTTGTCCTTCTTGAGCCCGGAAGGCGTCCACCCGAAGCGATCGTAGGCCGCTTCGATGGCATCGGCCGCCTTGTGCCTTTCCGCCTCGGTCCAGTCCCGGGCCTTCTGGTCGAGTTTGTTGAGCAGGCCGGTCAGTTCCCCGTGTCGGTTCTTGTCCAGCGGTGGTTTGAGACCCGCAAAGCCTTCGAGCGCGGCGCCAAGTTCGCGCAGCGCCTGTTCGCTCTCCGGCAGGGCCTCGAATTCCTGCTGCCGGCGTCTGGCGGCCTCCGCTTCTTCTTCCTGGCGGCGCCGCTCGATGGCTTCGCGTTCGGCGGCCTCCCGGCGCGCTTGTTCCTCGCGCTGGCGTTGCTCCTGGCGTTCGCGGTCGATGGTCATGGCCCCGTAACCGACGGCGGTCTTGGCGCCAAAGCCCAGCCAGTCGAAGGCGTGTTCGAACGCGGCGGCCAGCAGGTCCTTCCAGCGGTTGCCCTCCGCCAGCTCCGGTGCCAGGCGCGCGAGACGGGCCGTGTCGCAGACGACATGGAAGCTGAAACGCGATCCCGGGGGGACCGTCAGGAACGGAATGGGCGTGGGCTGGCCGGAGTCGTGCGGGGTGACGCTGTCGCCGGTCTTCGCATCCGGATGCTGCTGGTAGTAGTGCGCCTGATGCGGCGTCATGATCTCCACGTGCAGGCGGTTGCCTGCGATCTGCGGGACCACGTCCCAGAACGTCAGGGCGCCGCGGACGTGCATTCGCGCGCCGTCGTCGGTTTCCAGGCCGAACAGGGCGTCGAGCATGCTCAGTTCAACGGTTTCTTTGTCGAGCTTGAATGGATAACGGATGGCGTCGTCCCAGCCGCGGGTGTCGTTGCCCCATTCGCCACGGGCCAGTTCGCGCGCCGCCTGGCGCAGTACGCCCTTGATCCCGGAACCCGGCAGGACCGGGAGGCCGTAGGGGTCGAGAAACGCGAAACCGTTTTCCAGCGGATGCTCGATGCCCAGCCCGGTGGCAAACGGCGCGGTGGCCAGGCCCTCGACCAGCAGGTGGGTGTCCTCCGGAAGGTGCGCGGCGAGTGCGTGGGCGCGTGCCTCCAGCGCCTGCATGCGCTGCTGGTCGTGGCGGTTGACCGTGCAGGCCGCTTCCAGCGCAGGGGCCTTGTTTTCAACGCGCTCCGATCGCTCCCGCCCGTCTTTTCCGGCATTTTTGTAGCCGGTGTCATGGGTTTCCCACAGGTGCTCCTGCGTCCGCTGGTCGATGCCCCAGAGGGCCAGGTACATGCCGAAACGCATACCGGGCGAGGCCTGGGTGAACTCCTGCCCGAGGTAGTCGGGTACGGCGGCGATCGGCATGTTATTCCTCCCCGCCCGTCCGGGCGTCGGCCATCTGGCGCAGCCACTTGAGCCAGGCCAGGGCCTCGGCCGTGACCAGCTGAAACTCCCGTGGGTCCGACTGCATCAGCGCCTCCATGCAGGCCTTGAAGTCCTTCGGCAGCTCGTGCTGGCGGTGCAGCCAGTCGCGCAGGTGTTCGGCCAGCAGCCGGTGCTGATCGTCCTTGCCGTTGAGAAAGGCGAGTACCTGCATCAGCCCTGAATTCATGATCAGGCCGGGTACGGCCTTGGCGACGTTGGTGTAATCCTTTTTGAATTGCTGTACGCCGTCGCCGGCCCGTTCCCAGGCGTGCTGCGCCCGTTGCTGTTCGAGCGACAGGCGTTTTGCACGCTCGGGAGGGGGCGGGTTGCCGTTTCTGCCCGCGGGGGTCTTTTGCTGGTTGTCAGCGATCGACAGGGTGGAGTGGTTGCTCATCACGCATTTCCTCCTTCGCTGTGCGCGGCCACCAGGCGGGTGATCACCTGTCCCCTTCCGGTGGTGGCGTCCCCGCCGATCTGCAGGAGCCTGCCGTTCATCACGGTCTGCATGCGTGCCATCACCGCCTGGGCCTCCAGGTGGTCCTCCTGCTGGCCGGTGCGGGTTCGGCTGGTCGACAGTGGCGCAAGTAACAACGCCTCAGGGGGCAGGTTCTCGGTGTAGAACAGGCCACCGTCGTCGGCGGTGCCAGTTTCTTCGTTGATGCGAACGTGCGGCTCGACCAGGGTGGCATGCTGCACGAAGTAGTCGAAATCCGTGTCGGAGAGCAGCACGAGGTCTTTTTCGAGCTTGTCACGGAAGAACCGGTAGCCGTCGCCTTCGGGCAGGGCGTGAGTGGCCAGCCAGCTGGCAATGGCCCCCAGGGCCGTGCAGTCGGTTGCCGCTGCTTCGTATTCGAAGACCTCCAGATGCAGGCGGTCGTCTCGGGACAGCAGGCCGGGGTGGACAACGCGGCATTGGCCTGGTTCGACGGCGGGCAGATCGGGCCAGTCGTGTGCGACGCCGATCAGTGTGAGAAGGCGGCGTGTGCGCTCCAGCGTGACGGGGCTGGTCGCGTAGACGTATCCGCCCTTCAGGCTGCGGACCGGGAAGGCCACCAGCTGGGCATCGCCAAAGCTGACTGCCCCGGCGTGCAGCGAGTCGGCCCCGGCCTCGGGTCCGAACAGGCGCTGGATATCGCGCTGGATATCGTGCGGAATATCCTCCTGATGCCCGCTCAGGGCCTTGTAGCCGTGGCGTACGGCGCCCTTGATGCCCGAACCGGCAAAGCTCGGATGTCCGGTGTGGCGTTCCCGCTGGATGGGGTTGTCGATAACCCCGACGGCATTGCCGGCCCCCACGTGTACGGGGCTGACGGCGTAGAGAAAGGCGGCGGCGTGTTTCTCAAACATGATGGCGTTCCATATTCAGGGTGATGGGCATGGCGGCGGATCGGTGGTCAGGCCGTTTCCGGCCAGGTGGCCAGCAGGCAGCGATTGAAGCCTTCGGCGCGGCGCGTGGCCTCCTCGTCGTTGCAGTCGGCGGGCCAGAGGCCCTCGGTCGCGAGCCGTTGCAGGGCCTCGGCGGTCGTGCCCGGGGCGAGTTCCAGCCAGTAGACCGCCCCGGCCGGAACCGCCGGGTGCGCGGGCTTGGGCCGGTTGCTGGCGAGATCCCAGCCGGAGATGACCTCGGTGCGGGGCACGGCGGCGGCAACGATGCGCCCCTCCACGCCGTGCAGCGAGAACGCGGCGCCCCGTGAGGCGGAGTCGTCCGCGGGCGCGGCCGTACCGGTGGGCAACCAGCCGTGCGCGAACAGGCCGGGGGTGGTGAGCAGCAGACGGGCGCGTCCACTGCGGGCGATGGCCTCGAGATCCGGCTCGGGCCAGTCGACCGCGCGTTGTCGGGCGCTGGCGGCACGGCCGTCGCCGCCGAGGCGCAGTGCGAGGGACTCGGGCAGGGTGGCGCCCCGCACCCGGCTGACAAAGCCGGTGCCCTCGCGCATGGCGACGGCCTGGGCGGTGAACAGGTGGGCATCCTCCGCGGAACGTGTCGCGGGGTTCAGTGCGATGCCGATACGCGGGTCCGGTGCCCAGATTTCGGCGGTGCGCAGGAGCGCGTCGGGCTGGGGCAGATCGCCCGCCAGCCAGTCCGCCAGACCGCGCCCCGTGAGCCACAGGCCACCCACCGGCTTGCCGCGGCGGGTCTCGGGCAGTACGGGCACATACGGCAGCGGATGGCTGTTCTCCAGGCCGGCGGCGGGCGCAGCCGGGAGGCTGCGGCGCAGTTCGAGCGGCGGCGGGTCCGAGCTCTCACGAGTTTGTGCATCCTCGTCATTCGGTACCTGCGCGGACAGGTCGGCCGGCAGCGGGTACAGGGGCTCGATGCGCCCGTCGTGTTCCCGCGCGAGCTGGAAGGCCTCCACGGTGAACGATCCCGGATCGGCCGGGGTGCCCAGCTCGGGATGGGGCGCGTGGCCCCGGGCAAATTCGCCCAGGTCCACGCCCTCGCGCGCCAGAAGGGCGCTGCGCAGGCTGCCGGCCGCCAGCGAGGGCCAGGGCGGAACCAGAGCCTCGCCGTAGCTTCCGGCGGCACCGAACAGCCGGTTACCGCGCAAGAAAAGCACGTCCAGTGGCTGAATGAAATGGCTGATGGCGGCAGTCATGCGGCGGTTTCCCCCTTGCCGTCCGGGTCGGCATCGGTGTTGTCCTGCGGCGAGCTTTCGGTTCCGGGAGGCTTGCTGCGGATCTCCCGCGCCAGGAACTCGGCGGTGAGCAGCAGATCGCGCAGCCAGTCGCGCGGGGCCCGCTCGCTGCAGGCGCAACGGGCCAGATCGTGCGCCAGCCCGGGCACGTCATGGTGCTGCCAGACACTTTTTCGGCCGCACTGGCGCCGGAGCTGCCAGTCCAGCAGGCTCTCCAGCATCTCGTGCGGGACCGGGTCGGGCAGGTCCTTCAGCCATTCCAGCGTGCTGTAGACCGCACGGCGCGAGACCGCCGGTTCGCGCAGGTACTCGACGGTGCGGTCGAGCGTGCCCAGCACGTCGAAGCGGGCGGTAAAGTGCGTGATGGCGCCAGCCCGCTTGATCAGCGTGATGCTGAACGCGTCGCGCCCGCCCTCGTTCTTGGCGCGCTGTTCCGCGGCGTGCAGGGCCCGCCGCACGGCTTCCAGCGGTGCCTGGTGGTGGGCGATGACGAGGCCCGCCGACATGGTGGCGTTTGGGCCCATCATGCGCAGCAACTGGCCGCGCAGGTGGGCGAAGCCGTCGCGACAGAACAGCTCCTGCCGGCCCCATCCGCGCTGGCCGGCCCGGCGGTTGCGAATGTCGGTCCAGCTGAATGCCTCATCGCGCTGGTCGTGTCCCGACCAGGCATACCGCAGACGGCGGGCGCAGCCCAGGGCGTCGGCCACCGGGAGCATGGCCAGCACGTCATCGCCCCCGGCGTAGATCAGCTTGCCGAGGTGTTCGCGCTCGACCACATGGGGCACGATTTTCAGCGCGAAGTCGTTGAGGGCGCCGGAGATGGCGAAGTGCCGGCCGGGGGAGAGGGCCCGTCGCTGCTGCGCATAGTCCAGCAGGCGTGGATTGCCTTGCGCGTGCCGGCGGAAACCCTCGCGCACCTGTGAGTGAAGACTGTCCTCGTAGCGGATGCCGACATCGGATGCCGGGTCGCCGGAGAGGATAGCGCCCATGCGGTCGCCGTCCATCAGCAGCAGGGCGTAGTAGGTCTCGATCCCGGGGCGGGCTGTACCATCGGCCAGGGCATCGCGGACGGTATTCTGGCCGGCCTTCCAATCCTCCGGATTGTCGCTCTCCTGCATCTCTTGGAGATAACCCGGCAGCTGGCTGGCCATTTGCCACTGCGGGTGGCCGCGGTGGCGCTCGACCAGACGCCGCGGCAGTGCGACGCGCTCGCCCTGGTATTCGAACTCCCGCTGCACGCTCGCCGAGGCATCGGCGCCGCTTTCCAGCCAGCGGTCGAGCTGGTACGCAAGGGCCATGGTGTGGGTGGAGACGACAAAGCGGCCGATCGGCGCGATATGGCCGTCGTCTTTTTCGGCCACCGTCCTGCCGACTGCCTCCGCGAAGATCGTCGGCCACAGCCGCTTGATGGCGGACAGCCCTCCCAGGTGCTCGCGCTCGCCGGCCCAGGCCGGGCGGTTGGCATGGATGCGGGTCCAGAGGGTGTCCCGGCGCTGACCGGGCGGAAGCGCGAGCTGATCCCGGTTCGTGGTCAGCCATTCCGCCTCGCCGGCGAGCGAGTCGCGGTAGCCGTCCTGCGGGCTGGAACGGAATGCACGAACGCCCTTGGAGGCCGCCAGCAGGCGTTCGACCAGGTCGTGAACCGCCGGGTAGAGCACGCCGGGGTTGGGGGCAAAGAAGCGGGTGCCGTCGTCCCAGTCGATGTCGTCGCGCAGGACCTGCCAGGCGGGCGTGTCCAGAAACCCGGCGAAGGCGTCCGGCTCGCAGCCGAAAAAGGGCGCCATGGCCGCCTGAAGGGCCGTGGTGTCGAGATCGCGCTGTTTCTGCTGGTCGCGCGGGCGGATCAGCGAGAACGGTACGGCGGCCCAGTGCACTTCAGGGAAGCCTTCCAGTTGTGACTTCATCTGGGCGTAGGGCACGGTCTCGGCCTCTACGTCCATGTTGGCTTCCTTGAGCAGACGGGAGACCACGTCGACCCCGGTGTCATCCAGCCATTTTCGCGCGGCATCGCGGGCCTGTTCGGCCAGCTCCCGGGCCTGGCTGGCCGGCACGATGGCGACGAAGCGGTTGGGCAGGGCGGCCGTGAACAGCGGATTGGCATCGGTCTGGCGGAAGGTCCAGGGGCAGTGGCGGCTGAACCAGTCATCGTCGAGACTGCCGCCCAGCCCGAGCTCGTCGCGCAGCCAGACATCCACCTGCGGCACACCCCGCAGCCGGGGGAACACCATGGCGTCCGGGCCCAGCGTCTCGCAGATTACGCGCATCGCCTCCCAGGCGAGCCGGGAAAGCAGGTGGGAGCCGGCCCAGAGGTCCTCGGTCTTGCGCGCCGAGGCGATGAAGTCCTGCACCGGACCCAGCGAGACCGCCAGCAGGGCGGCGTCGCCGTGCGGGTCTGCGGCAAAGGCGCCGGCGAAGGCGCTGGTCAGGTCGAGGTGATCCCAGATGCTGTGATCCGGAACCCGCGTGTCGGCCGGCAGGTGCGGCCACAGAAGCCCCAGTTCGCCGGTGTCGTGGTCACGGGTGTCGTCGTCGGCCGCGTCCAGCAGCGAGCCCTCGCCAAGCAGTTCGGGGCCGAAGCGCCAGAAGGCGGCATGGGTGCGCCGGAAGTCGAAGGCTCCATCCTGATCCCTTACCACCAGCCGCTCGAAGTGGCTGAAGCTCTTCGTCTTGATTGTGCCCACGTCGGTCTCGCCCAGCGAACCGAGGTCGAAGGCCTGGCCGGTCAGCGGGTGGATGATCTCCGGCTTCCGGGTCCACCGCACCTGTGCGAAGTCGTCCACCGCGAAGGTCTTCGGACTCCCGTCCGCCTTGGAGATCGTCTTTTCGTGCCCTGAATTCACAGAATAACTGCAACGCCTGAACCCGGAAGGGGTGGGCCAGCTGCCGCCGTAGAATGGGTGGCTCTCACCCCAAACCCATTCAGGCGTACCGATGAGGCACTACAGGCAGCTGACCCAGGAAGAACGATATCAGATCAGTGCGTTGCGCGGGCTGGGGCGCTCGCAGGGGGCGATTGCTCGGACGCTGGGCCGCAGCCCGGGGACGATCAGTCGAGAGCTGAAGCGCAACGGCGATGGCGGTTGCTACGAGGCGCGTACCGCCCAGAAGCGCAC
>NZ_QKMA01000029.1:0-14491 GCF_003208255.1 Thioalkalivibrio sp. ALE21 | reverse complement strand
CGTGTGCATCGTCTTCGGACGATGGGTCCGGTCTTCCACCTCGGTGCGCCGGCGGCGCCACTTGCGCACCGTCATGCGACTGATGCCGTAGCGCCGGGCCAGTTCCGGGTCGCTGACGCCGGCCGGCGCCTCCTGCAGTTCCTGCCGGATCCGGGGTGTGGTGCGGGCGTTGGAATGGATGGTACTCGCCATGCGGTCAGCCTCCCGTTCGCTCATCGGGCACAATACTCATCCACTCCCGGGCATGAAACAGGGGTGCCTTCTCTCGCGGTATGCAATCAGGCGTGACCTGACACTTAGTCACGGGGAGGAATTGAAGGATATGTCGCAATCGACTGAACCAGGGGAAAACCATATTCTCGGCATGATTTCTTCGGAAGATTGTGCGCGCGTGTTTGCGTTGCTCGAACCCGTCACGCTGACGCTGGGCGAGGTGCTGTGCGAGTCCGGTGATCGGCCGAGCTACGTTTATTTTCCGGTCGATTCAATCGTGTCGCTGCTGTACCTGACGGAGAACGGCTCCTCGGCCGAGATCGCGGTGGTGGGCAACGACGGCATGGTCGGCATCGGGTCGTTCATGGGGGGTGGCAGCATGACCTGTCGCGCGGTGGTCCAAAGTGGCGGCCATGCCTTCCGGATGTCGGTCCCGCTTTTCGACGGCGAGATCAACCAGCATGGCGAGCTGATGCGCCTGATGCTGCGCTACAGCCAGGTTCTGATCACGCAGATGGCGCAGACGGCGGTCTGCAATCGCCACCACACCATCAAGCAGCAACTGTGCCGCTGGCTGCTGCTGTCGCTGGACCGGCTGCCGGGGAACGAACTGGTCATGACCCAGGAGCTGATCGCCAATATGCTGGGCGTGCGCCGCGAGGGGATTACCGAGGCGGCCCGCAAGCTGCACGAGCTGGGCGTGATCCACTATCGGCGCGGGCACATCACGGTGCTGGACCGTCCCGCGCTGGAGCAGCTGAGCTGCGAGTGCTACAAGGTCGTCAAGAAAGAAACGGATCGGCTGATGCCGTGGCCGGACCGGGAGCTGGAACCGGTGCGTGGAATCCGACACTTGACTGCTGCCCGGGTGCACCAACGTCACTGAACCGCGCTACCGGCTCCTGGGTGTGCATGACCGCTCACACACGGGATCCCGATCGCGGCGGCCAGACTGGCGATGGGCAGATGGACGACGAAAGCCCCCGCACCCACCATCGACATCAGCAGGGCGCCAAGCGCAACGATGGCCGCATTGGTGCCCATGGTGCTGAGCCAGGGCATCCGTCCCGCGCGCTGGCTGTATGTACGCAAGCGCACATCCCCGGCCTCCCGGCAAGCCGGCTGCGCATTCCTGCCGGTTCGCTGGGCGCCGTTACGCCACGCTGTGTGTTCGGCAACGTACAGATCTCCCCGTCCTGCTGGCGCGAGAGTGAAGCCATGCATCAGTCGCAATGACGCGACCGATATCGCTCACCGTGCCGGAGGAACTGCATCATGCCCGTGGGAACCATCCTGATTATCGTCCTTATCCTTCTGCTGATCGGCGTGATCCCGACCTGGTCACATAGCCGGAACTGGGGTTATGCCCCCAGCGGGCTGATAGGAGTGGTGCTGATCATCCTCCTTGTCCTGCTGTTGCTGGGTCACATCTGATACCGCCGGAAACAACGGCAAGGGAAGGTTTGACCGGGCTTTTTCGCCGCCCTTGCCATTCTAAAGAGGAGTCCTGGATTGTGTACAATTACAAGCACTTTGCGCTTCTGTTCGTTGCTGTGCTGCTGGCCCTGTTCATGGCGGGCTGTGCCGCCACGGAGAGTCAGAGAAGCTTTGGCGAAACCGTCGACGATTCCGTGATCTCCTCCAAGGTGAAGACGGCGCTGTTCAACGAGCCCTCCCTGAGCGGATTCGAGGTGAGGGTCAGGACCCACCAGGGCCGCGTGCAACTGAGCGGTTTCGTCAGCTCACGGGAGGATATCGACAAGGCGGTGGAGATTGCGAGTGGTGTCGAGGGCGTGCGGTCCGTCGAGAACGACATGCAGCTCAAGTGACCTCCGTTGAGCTCTACGGCTTCGGGCTGTTGGGGCCGGTGATGTCGAGCAGGGTGATCACCACCCCGTCGATCACGTTGTCCAGCCTGCGATAGGGCATGATGCGGACCGAGAACCAGCGGCCGTCATCGGCCCGGACCTGCTTCTGCGAAAAGGCGAGGGTGCGCAGGGTTTCGCGCGCATCGTCGTGCAGGCCGGGGTAGTCGAGAGTCGTGTTCAGGTCACTCAGCGGCCGCCCGAGGTCCCGTTCCCGCAGGTGGATGAGGGTCGCGGCCCGTTCGGTATACCGCCGCACGTTCAGGTTCTGGTCCAGGAACAGGATCGCGATCTCGACACTGTTGAGCAGGTTCTGCATGTCGCTCTGGGCCAGTGCCAGATCGTCCAGCTTGGTCTGAAGCTCGGCATTGATGGTCTGCAGTTCCTCGTTCATGGACTGCATTTCTTCCTTGGACGTCATCAATTCCTCGTTCGCCGAGCGAAGTTCCTCATTAGTGGACTGCAGCTCCTCGTTGGCGGACTGCAGGTCTTCCCGGGAGGAACGCGCCTCGTTGCGCAGGCGGTGGATTTCGTCGTGGCATTGCTGCAATTCGGCCGTGCGGGCGTCTCCGTCGGCATCCTGGATATCGCCGTCACCCGGCGGGGGAAGCGGGGCATCGCGGAACACGATCATGGTCATGCCCTGCAGGGGCCCGGGTTCCTGCAGGGGATCCACCGTGACCGCCACGCGGCAGGGGCCACCCGGGCTTGTCACTTCCACCCGGTGGAGGTGCTGCGGCTGCTGGCTGGCGGAGGCCCGTTCCAGCGCACCGACCAACGCCCCGCGCAGCCCCTCGCGCGCCATCGCGAAGATATTCCAGGTAGCCTTCCCGGCCGCGGGCTCCAGGTATTTTCCGGTATGCCCGCTGATGTAGACGATGTCCCCCGCTTCGTTGAGCAGGACCGCCGCCGGTGCGTACACCTGCAGCAGCAGCTGGTCGGCCGCCGTCTGGAGGTTGCTGGGGAGTGGAGAACGGGGGTCGGAAGGGGACACGCGAGCCTCCTTGGTTCTGCCGGAAAGCGGTGGAAACGAGTTCAGCAGGAAATGGGCGCCGTTCTGCAGGGCCGCGTCCCGGCGCTGATAGAGCCGCAATCGGAATTCGACGGGCGTAAAAAGGGAGCCGAATGCCCCTACTGTTTCGGCGCCACCCAGTAACAGCAGTCCTCCGGGACGCAGACAGTAATGGAACAGGGGCACCAGTTTGCGCTGCAATTCGGGGCCGAGATAGATCAGCAGGTTGCGGCAGGCGATCAGGTCGAGCCGGGTGAAGGGGGGGGCGAGCGCCACATCATGCTGGGCAAACAGCACCATGTCACGGATTTCCGGTTTGATTCGGTAGTGGGTCTCGTGCTCGATGAAAAAACGGTCCAGCCTCTCCTGACCGATCTGGTCGCGGATCGAAAGGGGATAGATGCCGCGGCGTGCCGTCGCAATGGCATCCGCGCTCAGGTCCGAGGCGAAGATTTCGAGGGTGAACCCATGGGGTTGCGGCAATCGTGCCACCACTTCACTGAAGACCATGGCCAGTGAATACGCCTCTTCGCCGGTGGAGCAGCCGATGACCCAGGCGCGCAGCTCGGGCTCGTGAGCGCGCCGCGCGAGCAGTGCCGGCAGGGCCGTTTCCGCCAGATATTCCCAGACCATCGGATCTCGAAAGAAGGCGGTGACGCCGATCAGCAGCTCCGAGAACAGCAGGTCGGTTTCCTGTGTGTTGTGTTCCAGGAAATCCGCGTAGTGCACCAGTGAAGAGAGTTCGTGAATGCCCATGCGTCGCTCGATCCGGCGCTGCAGGGTGCTGGACTTGTAAAGCGAGAAGTCGTGCCCGGTGCGTTGTTGCAGCAGACGCACGATCTTTTCCAGGGCCTGCGCTCCATTGTCCTGGCTCGAGGAAGCCGGGTCGCGCATCCGGGCCGCATAGGCCTGGATGCGGGCCGGCAATGCCGCGGGCGGGCCGATGATGTCGGCACAATCCGCGGCCATGGCGCTGCGCGGCATGGACTCGAACTGCGCCGACCCGGGCTCCTGGGCCACGGTCAGGCCGCCTACTGCCTTGATGGCCAGGGCACCCAGCGTGCCGTCGGAGCCCATGCCGGAGAGCACGACTCCGATGGCCCGTTCTCCCTGGTCGCCGGCCAGGGAGGAGAACAGCACATCGATCGGTAGCCGCAGGCCCCGCGGCTCCGACGGACGGGCCAGTTGCAGGGTGCCATTGGCCACGGTCAGCTGGGTGTCCGGCGGGATCACGTACACGCAGTCCGGCCTGACCGGCGTGCCGTGTTCGGCTTCACGCACCGGCATCGCGGTTACGCGTTGCAGCAGCTGGGGCAGCAGCGCCTTCTGCGTCGGATCCAGATGCTGCACCACGACGTAGGCCAGGCCGCTGTCAGGCGGTACCTTTCCGAGGAATTGCTCCAGTGCCGCCAGGCCACCGGCGGAGGCGCCGATACCCACGATGGACGGCGGCCGGGTCGAGGAGGGAGGCGTTTGAGTCTCCATTGCCCGCCGAAGCCCGAGGCTGTGCTCAGGCCTCGGGAGATTGGCCGGATGGCGAAACGATCAGCAGTACGGAGTCGCCGCTCGCGGAGGTATTGGCCACGACATGGAGCTCGTGCACGACGCCTTCCTCCCCCGTGCGTTGCACCTCGCAGCATGCCTGGGCGTGACCATCCCGCAGGCGGCCGAGCAGGCCGGTGAGCGCGGGCTGGCTTCCGTGGGCGAGGAAACCGGCGAGACTCTCGCCAACCAGGCTGGTGCTTGCGGCCCCCAGCAACTGGGCACCGGCCAGATTGGCTTCGATGACCTGACCCTCCGGGGTCATGGCGAAATAGCCGACCGGGGCGAAATCGAACAAGGCCTTGTAGCGGTCCCTTTCCTGGGCCAGCTCCTGCTCGTTGGCCACCAGTTGTTCATGCTGCAGATCCAGCTCCACCTGGTGGGTCTGCAGCTCATGCAGCAGCTTGAGTGCTTCGCCGGCTTCGGTCGGGTTGCTGGCCAGCCGGTACAGCAGCGCCAGTGCGTCCGGGCTTATGGTCCAGCCGCGACTGGGCGGAGCGGTGCCTTCCCGGAGCCGTTCTTCGGCGTCGCTGCGTAACCGGTCATGGTCGCCGGGATGGTGCGTGAGACTGGACATGGAACCTCCGTGGGAGATGAGGGCGAGCGGCATTCGCCCCGCCCTGGACCGCGGAACCCAATCCGGTTCTGCGGGCTTCCCCGGGTGTCGGATTGTGCCGAACCCATGGGGACAGTATGACCTCCCTTGAGTATACGGCCTTGATCGAGTGTTCGTCGTCGTACAGACCGTAGAGAATCGACCGGTCATGCTGGTCAATCTCGGTTGCGAAATGCGATTCCGAGGCATTCCCACCCCGGAGAAGAACCTCATGAACAACATAATTTATATCATAGGTCTGATCGTCGTCATCCTGTTTATTCTGGGTTTTTTCGGGCTTCGATGAATGCATTCCGGTTCGCCGGATCCGGAAGAACCCCCGTGGGCTGCGGCCGGAACGGGCCGCCACAAAAACTGAGGGAAACACGCATCCGTGTTTCCCCGGGAGGCCAATCATGAGCAAACTTCGACAGCGCAACAAAGAAGCCAGGAAACCACCGGTATTGACGCCCAAAGAGAAGAAGGCGGCGAAGAAGCTGAAGAAGCAGGATACGACTGCGCCGCGGATTATTCCCCGCTGAAGTGCCTTGCTCGCGCGAACGTCACGTCGTTGCCCGAGAGAAGATTGTGCGGCGCAACGCCGTGGACCGGCCGGTTGGCGAGTCACGCGTCGGGTGCATGAGCCGCGGCTGCGAGGCCTTGCGGCCGCCTGGAGTGTGGTGCTTCACGGGGCGCTTTTCCGGCGGGCCGTGTGCCAGTGAACGGGATCACCGACGTGCAGGGTCCCGGTCTCGAGCGGGCGCAGGCATATGCCGCTGTCGTGGCGCAGGGCGGCCGCCAGGTTGTAGCCGACGACCTGATTGAGCCAGCCGCAGGGCGGTCGCGGCCGCTCGATGACGAAGCGCGTGTCGCCGATACGGAGTTCTCCCTCGCGCGGGCTGCGTCCGAGTCCGGAGACCACCAGGTTGCGGCGGTGCTCTCCGGGGACGAGATTGGCGGGATGGCGCAGGCGCCGCGCGCGGCGCCGGGCCCGTTCGAGCTCCTCGGCGCCGATCAGGGTGACGCGGCAGGCCTCGACGGGATGCCAGTGCCCCCGGCCCTCGTGGTAGCGATCGCCCTGGAGGCCCGCGAGGTCGAGTTCGATGCGCTCGCACGGGGCCATCGGCGCGCCAGCCTGTTCCGCGATCCAGATAGCGTCCAGCGTGCCGGTCGCGGTGCGGCGGCGGAAGGGCCGGATCATGGGGCGTCCGGGGCTTTCTGGTCCCTCGGCCACATCCTGTCCAGTGCGCGGTAGCGTTCCACCGCGGCGGGGTCCACTGTCCGGTCGCGTTCGATCTCGAAAGATTCCATGGGATCGGCCCTCGGTCTGGCTGTCCCATGCTACGACCGTTCTGCGGACGAAAGGATCCCCGGCGAGTTCCAGCAGGTGGGAGACGTAGTCCTGGCGCAGGGGGTGCATTGTTGAGCTGGAAGTGTCACGCCGACCGGAGGCTCTCGCACTGGCGCTGGATCAGTAGCCGGTGAAGGCCGCGTTGCTGATGCCCCGCTTCGGCAATCCGCCGGGGTATCGCGCCGGTTATTCGTCTTTGTCCTCGTCGTCGTCCTTGCCGCTGGGGGTGATGGTGCGCCCCAGGGCGGCCGCGGTGCTGCCGGTGGCCTTGACGGTGCCGGTGGTGACGCTGACGGCGGCGCTGGTGGCCGAGCTGGCCACGCTGACGGCCGCGCAGCCACTGGCCAGCGGCAGGACGATGGCGAGGAGGAGTAACGGGCGCGCGCAGTGATGCATTCGCATGGGAGGGGCCTTGCGACGTGGACAGGTTTACAGTCTGGCCGGAACACCCGCGCCTTGAAAAGTCCGGGGCTGCGGCGCGGGTCTCATCAACGGCGTCGACAGACCAGGAAGACCTCTTCCACGCCGTCGGTGGCGACCATGCCGGAATGGAGTTTCAGCGGTTTCTGCAGGCGCAGGCCCAGGGGCATGAGGAAGCGGTTGTACACCTTCATGGCCACGGGCCGGTGGCGCTCGAGGAACCACATGCCCAGGTCGTTCAGGCGCGAGGACCGGGGTTTCATGCCGAAGATCGCGCTTTGTTCCACCTCCAGCCCGTGGCGGTCGAGCAGGTCCATGAGGCGGTCGGGTTCATAGCGGCGATAGTGGCCGACGATGTCGTCGAACGGCGTCCAGTATTCGGGGTGGAGCGGGGTGGAGAGCAGGACCTGTGCGCCGGGTTCGGCCACGCGGCTGATCTCCGCCAGCGCCGCCTCGTCGTCCTCCACGTGCTCGATGATGTCCAGGGCACTCACCAGACCGAAGCTGTCGTCGGCGTGCGGCAGGTCGGAGACCGGCGCGGTATGGGTGATGCCGCCCTCGGCGGCGAGGGTATCCAGCGCCGGCGGGCTGATGTCGACGAAGTGGGTGTTCTCGATGGGCAGGCGCGGGCGCATGCCGGGGCCGACCTCGAGTCGCCGGTCGTGGCTCCGGGCCAGGCCGGAAACCAGGCCCCAGGTGTTGAAGCGTTCGGGGCGGACCAGGCGGCTGTCCGCCCATAGCTGGTCGTAGAAGCGCTGGTTGACGTCGCTGACCTCCGATGCCGGAGGGGCGGCTGGATCGTGCGTCATGGGGAGGGCCGGTGTTGAGCGTGGGGCCCAGTGTAGTCGCCCGGGCCGGGGGACGCAGGTGGCGTTTCCGGGCGCCGCTGGCAAAAAGGGGAATGCGTCACGTTCTCAGTCCTGCGGCGGGTCCGGCCCGGCAAGCACGGCGACCGCTTCCGCGGGCAGCCGGAGTCCGGTGTGATCCAGTCGGATGTCCGGCTCGGAACGCAGGTACAGGGACAGGTGCGAGGTCTCCGGCGGCAGGGTGAGGGTTTGCGGCCGGGCGGCGAGATTGCAGGCCACCACCAGATCGGGACGCAGCAGCAGGAGCCAGCGGCGGGATTCGTCGAATTCCACGCGCATGCGGTCGAGACGGTCGTCGGCGAGGGCGGCTCGGGAACGGCGCAGCCGGATCAGGGCGCGGTGCCACTCGAGGATGTCCGCACGGGGTGCCTGCAGGGGTTCGTCCCAGTCGAGCCGCGAGCGCTCGAAGGTCTCGGCGGCCTGCGGGTCCGGGATGCGCGCGGGATCGTGGCCGAACCCGGCGAATTCCTCACGGCGCCCCTGACACACCGCCGCGGCCAGATCCGCGTCGCGGTGATCGGTGAAATACAGGAACGGGGTGGACGCGGCCCACTCCTCGCCCTGGAACAGCAGGGGGATGAACGGCGAGGTCAGCACCAGCGCGGCACCGACCTTCAGCAGACCGTGCGACAGCAGATGGCTGCTGCGTTCGCCGGTGGCCCGGTTGCCGATCTGGTCGTGGTTCTGCAGGCAGCCGACGAAACGTCGCCCCGGCACGTCACCGGCCGGCCGCCCGTGAGCGCGCCGGCGGTAGCGCGAGTAGCGGCCGTCCAGGGCGAAGCCGCGGCCGAGCGCGCGGGCAAGGTGCTCAAGGCGGCCGAAATCCGCGAAATAGCCCTGCGATTCGCCGGTCAGCAGGGCGTGCAGGGCATGGTGAAAGTCCTCGTTCCACTGCGCATCCAGGCCGTAGCCGCCGACCTCGACCGGCCGGATCAGGCGCGGATCGTTCGCATCGCTTTCGGCGATCAGCGCCAGCGGTCGGCCGGTCTGCGTCTCCAGGTGCCGAACCTCGTCGGCCAGGGCCTCCAGCAGGTGGGTGGCGGAGGTGTCGACGATGGCATGGACCGCGTCCAGGCGCAGGCCGTCGAAGTGATAGTCGCGCAGCCACATGCGGGCGTTGTCGAGGACAAAGCGCCGCACCTCGTCGCTGTCGGGGCCATCGAGGTTGACGGCATCGCCCCAGGGCGTGCTGTAGGTGTCGGTGAAATAGGGACCGAACTGACCGAGATAATTGCCGTCCGGACCCAGGTGGTTGTAAACGACATCCAGGAGCACGGCGAGGCCGCGCCGGTGGCAGGCGTCCACCAGGCGCTTCAGGCCGTCCGGGCCGCCCAGCGCGTGATGCGGGGCGAACAGGCTGGTCCCGTCGTAGCCCCAGCCGCGTTCCCCGGGAAACTCGGCCACCGGCATCAGCTCGATGTGGGTGATGCCCAGCCGGACGAGGTGGTCCAGACGGTCGATCACCGCATCGAAGGTGCCGGCCGGCGTGAAGGTCCCCACGTGGATCTCCATGATGACTGCGGAGACCAGCGGCGGGGCGCGCCATCCGGCATCGCTCCAGTGGAACCGGGAATGCTCCAGCCAGCGCGACGGCCCGTGGACGCCCTGTGGCTGCCAGGGTGAACGCGGGTCGGGGAAGGGGCCGCGATCGTCGATGTGGAAAGCATAGTCCACGCCGTGTGCCACGGCGGGCGCGTCCACCGCCCACCAGCCACCCTCGCGGCGCGCCATCGGGAAGCGTTCGCCGGCGCATTCCAGCGTGACGTCGGCAGTGTGCGGGGCCCAGACCGCCACCCGAGTCACTGCACACCTCCCGTGGGTTCGAGCAGGGCCACCGGGAACGTCGCCAGCAGTTGCGCGAGCGGGATGTCACCGCCGTCGAAGTCCTCCCCGCTCAGGACATTGCGCCACCGCCCCGGCGGCAGAGGAAGCACGGTGTCCTGCCAGTCGTCGCTCAGCCCGAGCACCAGCCGGGGCACCAGGGTCAGCACCTGGTCGCCGCGCAAAAAGGCTACGGCGTGGTCGGCGCGGGGCCCGCGGGCGGCCACCGGCTGATAGCTGCCGTCGACCCCGAACGCCCCGGGCCGGCGCCGACGCAGGGCCAGCGCCTCGCGAAGCAGCCACAGCTTCGGGAGGCCTTCATCGGCGCGCTCCAGGATCTCGGCGGGTGACAGCACGTCCAGTCGGGCCAGCTGCTCACGGCGCAGCCCGAAGTCCACCGGCCGCCGGTTGTCGGGATCCACCAGACTGAGATCCCACAGCTCCGTCCCCTGGTAGGTGTCCGGCACCCCGGGTGCCGTGCACCGGATCAGGGTCTGCGCCAGGCTGTTGACTCGCCCGGGCGCCACCAGCGGCCGGACGAAGGCCTCGAGCGCCTCGACGAATGCCCGGTCGTCCAGCAGGCCGCGGGCGAAATTCATTACGGCGTGTTCGTAGTCCGGGTCGGTCCGGGTCCAGCGCGTGTGCTGCTTTGCCTCGCGGACGGCCTTCTCCAGGTAGGCGCAGAGGCGTTCGGGGTCGATGGGCCAGGCACCCACCAGCGTCTGGTAGATCAGATACTCCGTCGCGGCATCGGGGCCGGTACTCGCACGGTAACGGGCGTTGCGCTTGCGCCATTTCTCCACGGTGCGGCCCCAGTCCTGCGGGATCTCCGACAACAGCAGCAGGCGGGCGCGTACGTCTTCGCTGCGCTTGGTGTCGTGGGTGGATGTGGCGAGCATGGCGTCCGGGTGCTGTTCCAGGGCGTCGCGACAGGCGCGATGGAAATCGGCGGGGGATACCCCGAACCGGTCCGGCGCGCCGCCCACCTCGTTGAGCGCCACCAGCCGATGAAACCGGTAAAAGGCGGTGTCCTCCACGCCCTTGGCCATCGCCGGGCCGGTGAGCTGCTGAAAGCGCAGGGCCAGCTCGGACTCCTGCTCCCCTTCCACCTCCAGCGAGAGCAGGGCGCGCAGGAAGTCCAGGAGCTCGGCATCCAGCTCCGGGGCTTCGGCCTGCGCCCGTTCGATGGCGTTGCGGATGCGGCGGGCGTCGGCCTCGTCCACCGTGTCGCCGCGCCTCAGGTAGGTGCGGTAGACGGGAAAGCGGGCGGCGACCTCCAGCAGCACGTGATGCAGCTGCTCGCGGGTGTAATCACGGTGGCGGCGATGGCGCTCGCAGATCAGCACGAACAGCGAGGTCAGCCGGTGGAGTTCACTGCCCAGAAGCTCCCGCAGGACCTGGCGCTTGCTCGCGACCACCACGGTGTCGCAATCCGCGGGTTCCCCGGTGAAGCTCTCGTACAGCGAGGTCATCGGGGGCTCCCCGGCGGGATCCACGAACAGGCCCTGGACCCGGTTCAGAAAGTCGTAGCCCGTGGTCCCCGCGATCGGCCACTGTGGTGGCAGGCGCTCGCCGGGTTCCAGGATCTTCTCCGCCACGATCCAGGCCTCCGGGCAGGCCTTGCGCAGGCGCCGGAAGTATTCCCCGGGGTCGCGCATCCCGTCGGGGTGGTCGACCCGCAGACCGTCCACGCTGCCTTCGGCCGTCCAGCGCAGGGGCAGCTCATGGATCGCGTCAAAGACCTCGCGTCGCTCCACGCGCAGCCCGGCCAGGTCGTTGATGTCGAAGAAGCGGCGGTAGCCCAGATCCTCTGCGGCGGTGCGCCACCAGGCAAGCCGGTAGTTCTGTTCACCGATCAGGGCGTCCAGCGCATCGGGGCTGGCGTTGATGGCATCGACCTCGGCCTGCACGGCGGTGCGGGTCCCGGCGTTGTCGCGGCAGGTCTCGTCCAGTAGCCGCTGGATCACCTCCTGGTCGCGCCGGCGCCGTTCGGCCGGCTCGCCGCCGGTCACCCGCGGGCGTGGCAGGCGTGCGCAGGACTCGGCCAGAAAGCCGAGCAGCTCCGGGCCGCTGCGCCGGTAGACCCGCTGGAGCAGGTCATGCAGGGAGGAGGGGTCGACGGGGAAGCGGTGTTCGTAATAGTGCAGCGTGAACCGGCCTTCGGCGAACCGCAGCTGCAGTTCGCCCGCCTCGAGGATACGGCCGTAATGGTCGCCCAGGACCGGCAGCAGTACCTTGTCGGGCCAGCGTTCTTCCGCGGCTTCCCAGTCGACGTCGAACCAGGGGGCGTGGCGGCTGGAGGGCCCGTTTTCGAGGACATCCCACCACCAGGGGTTCTGGTCGCCGGCGATCGGCATGTGATTGGGAACGATGTCCAGTACCTGCCCCATGCCGGCGCGGGCGAGGGCGACGTTCAGCCGTTTGCGCGCCGCCTCGCCGCCCAGTTCGGGATTCACGCGGCCCGGGTCGACGACATCGTAGCCGTGGGTGCTGCCGGTGACGGCCTGCAGGAACGGCGACAGGTAGACATGGCTGATGCCCAGGTCGGCCAGGTACGGCACGACCGCGGCCGCGTCATCCAGGGTGAACCCTGGATGCAGCTGGAGACGGTAGGTTGCGACGGGTCGAGCGCTCACCCCTCTCTCATAGCACGAAAGCGCCGCCACCGGAACGCCCGGTCGGCCCGGTTGCGGATCAGGTCCGGCCCAGGTTGATGCCGGTGGAGATCAGCCCGACGTGACTGAACGCCTGCGGGAAGTTGCCGAGAAAGGCCCCGCTGGCGGGGTCGATCTGTTCCGGCAGCAGGCCCAGCGGGCTGGCCCGGGCGCACAGCGACTCGTAGAGCTCCATCGCCGCGTCGCGTTCGCCCTGGCGCAGAAGGTTGTCGGCCAGCCAGAAGCTGCACAGCAGGAAGGCGCCCTCGTGGCCGGCCAGTCCGTCGGGGGATTCATCGGGAAGATAGCGGAACAGCAGTCCTTCGCCGGCGCCCAGCCGACGCACCACCGCGCGAGTGGTGGCGATCATGCGCGGATGGTCGGCGGGAATGACCCGCCGCAGCGGCAGGGCCAGCAGGCTGGCGTCGATCCCGCCGCCGCCGAGGTGTTCGGTCAGGGTCTGCTGGTGCGGGTCCCAGGCCTGCTCGAGGATGGCCGTGCGGATCCGCTCGCACTCCATTTCCCAGCGTCGGGCATCGGTCTCCATGCCCATGGATCGGGCCATGCGCGCCCCCCGGTCCAGTGCCACCGCGCACAGCGCCGCGGAATAGGTGAACGGGCGCCCCGGTGTACGCACCTCCCAGATCCCGTGGTCGGGTGTCTGCCATTCTCTCGCCGCCGCTTCCACGAGGCGCCGCAGCCGGTCCCATAGCTCGGGTTTGAGTGCGCCGCCGCGACGCACCCATTGCCAGGCACAGTCCATGATCTCGCCGAACACGTCATGCTGGCGTTGCTCGGCGGCGGCGTTGCCCCAGCGCACCGGCGCAGAACCGCGATAGCCCTCGAGTCCGGGGTCGTGCCATTCCGGTGGCGGAGCGTGGCCGTCCACGTCATACAGCACGCGTGGCCGCCCGGCCCGGTCCACCGCATCGAGTACCCAGCCAAGAAAACCCTCGGCCTCGTGCCCCATGCCGATCTGGGCAAGCGCATAGACCGAGAAGGCCGCGTCGCGGATCCAGGCATAGCGGTAATCCCAGTTGCGCGGTCCCCCGATTGCCTCCGGCAGCGAGGAGGTGGGCGCGGCGATCATCGCGCCGGTCGCGGTGTAATCCATCATTTTCAGCGTGATCGCGGAGCGGCGGACCAGCGCCGTCTGCGGACCCTGGTAGCGGAACGAGCGCATCCAGTTGCGCCACACCGCGATGGTGTCCGCGAGGAGCTCTTCCGGCGGGCGGGGGTGAAAGCGGTGGCCGGCGGATTCCCAGCTGAGGATGAGGTGGTGGCGTTCGCCCGCAGACAGCTCGTGGGTGGTGTCCAGCCCGGCCAGCGGGAGCGAGGAGGCCAGGTGCGGCTCGAGATCCGGGCGGCGCTTCAGGCGCAGCTGCAGGCCCGCCGCATGCGGTCGGCACTCGGCGTCACCGCGCGGCTCCAGCCGAACCCGCAGGCGCACGCGCCCCTCCACCACCTCGATCATCCGCAGGAGTTCGCCGCGCCCGGCGGGGGCATCTTCGGACAGGTCGGCGCCGGCCCGAAAGGTAAGCGCGTCGGTCACGCGGACGCGTCCCTCCGGCCCCAGGAGCTCCGTTATGAGCACCCCGGTGTCCGGCTCGTAGCGCTGCGTGGCACCGGTCAGGCTCTCCGGGGCCACCGTGAAAAAGCCGCCGTTACGATGGTCCAGCAGGCCGCAGAACAGTGCGTCGGAATCGAACCGCGGGACGCAAAGCCAGGAGATGGAGCCGTCGCGCCCCACCAGGGCCGCGGTGGTGCCGTCGCCGATCAGTCCGTGGTCCTCGATCGGGAGGTAGCCATCGCGCGGGTACGGGGGCAGCTCGGTGGCGTTCAACGGAACCCCCTGCAGTTTTGTCATTAGCTGTCGGGTCCCGGCTGTTTGTATACATGTTTACGAAATAAATCGGGGCGTTCCTGTTGCCAGGCCTTGAGTGTCTCAACCGGCGTTCGATGCCCCAGCGCTTTCTGCCCGATCTGATGGTTGTAAAGGCGCTGGTAGTCCTGGAGGGTGTCCTTCAGATGTTCTCCCGAGCCGAAGCGCCGGGTCCGCAGCAAGTCGGCGATGCGGCCGTTGAAGCGCTCCACCATTCCGTTGGTCTGCGGCCGTTTCGGCCGGATCAGACGATGCTCGATCCCGTGGTCG
>NZ_QKMA01000028.1:0-14487 GCF_003208255.1 Thioalkalivibrio sp. ALE21 | reverse complement strand
GAACCCACATGCAGTCGAGCTTGTTCTTGCTGACATCAATGCCGATATGAGCCATCTCGTCCTCTCGCCTTGTCCGTACAGCCTCACCCGTCCTTCACGGGGGGCTTGGATACCGTTCAAACTTCGAGATGAGAAGGGCGCGGGGACCGATCTACGGAGCAGGTTCAAGACCTCAGGAGGCCAACGGGTTACCCCGAGCCCGGTGCCACAGATGGTAGCGCTCCCTCTGCGACGACACACAAGGAGGCCAGCCCCCTGGCCGATCAGGCCCTGGAGACAGCCCGGACGCACAATCGGCCGGAGGGCCGGCCTCCCACAGGGAAGGGAGGGCGTAGGAGGCCAGCCCCCTGGCCGATCCGGCGCTGGGGTATGATGCCGACATGGACGATACCGTGATCCAGCCCGTGATCCTCGCCGGCGGTTCCGGGACGCGCCTGTGGCCGCTCTCGCGCGAGGCGCATCCCAAGCAGTTCCTGGCCCTGCCGCATGCCGATGGCCCGACGCTCCTGCAGCAGACACTCGCCCGCGTAACCAGCGCTTACCCCGGTTCGACCACCCCCCGCGGGAGGCCGGCCCTCCGGCCGACCAGCTCCGGCGCCCGATCGGCCGGAGGGCCGGCCTCCTACCGGGCAGGGTTTGGTTGTAGGAGGCCAGCCCCCTGGTCGATGCCCCCGGAACCTGCTGCGGAGCCAGATCCGGGGCCAGCCCCACACCCCGCCCCACGCTTCGCCCTCGCCCGCGTCATCGTCGGCGCCGAACACCGCTTCCTCGCCGCCGAACAGCTCCGCAGTGCCGGCCACACCGACCTGCCGCCACTGATGCTGGAACCCGAGGGCCGCAATACCGCCCCCGCCATCGCCCTGGCCGCCGCCTGTGAAGAAGCCGCGGGCCGCGACCCGCTGCTGCTGGTCCTGCCCGCCGATCACCACATCGCCCGCACCCGCGACTTCCACGCGGCCGTGGCCCGCGCGACCCCTCTGGCCGAAGAAGGCTACCTCGTCACCTTCGGCGTTTCCCCCGAGCACCCCGAGACCGGCTACGGCTACATCCGCCGGGGTGAGCCACTGGGTGATGCCGGCGCCCGCGTGGCCCGCTTTACCGAAAAGCCCGACGCCGCCACCGCCCGGCGCTACCTGGAAGAGGGCGGCTACCTGTGGAACGCCGGCATCTTCCTGTTCCGCGCCTCGCGCGTACTGGCCGAACTCGAACGCCACGCCCCCGACATCCCGCGCGCCGCGCGCGCCGCCATCGCCGGCGCCCGGCACGACCTCGACTTCCTCCGCCCCGACCCCGAGGCCTTCCGCCAGGCCCCCGCGCGCTCCATCGACTACGCCGTGATGGAAGCCACCGATGCCGCCGCCGTCACCCCGCTGGACGCCGGCTGGACCGACATCGGCTCCTGGGAGGCGCTGGCCGCCCTGCAGGCCCCGGACGCACAGGGCAACCACACCCGCGGCGACACCGTACTGGAAGACTGCACCCGCAGCCTGGTGGAAGGCCACGACACCCTCGTCGCCGCCCTCGGCCTGCAGGACACGGCCGTGATCGCCACCCCGGACGCCGTGTTCGCCGCACCCCGCGACAGGCTCCCCGAACTGCGCGCCCTGGTCGAACGCCTGCGCGAACAGTCCCGCCCCGAGGTGCACCAGTACCCCACCGTGCACCGCCCCTGGGGCCACTACCGCAGCATGGAGACCGGCGAGCGCTACCAGGTCAAGCACCTGCACGTGCGCCCCGGCGCGCGACTCTCCCTGCAGCGACACCGCCACCGCGCCGAACACTGGATCGTGGTCGCCGGCACCGCCCGCGTCACGCGCGGCGAGCAGGTGTTCGACCTGCACGAGGATCAGTCCACCTACATCCCCGTCCACGGGATCCACCGCCTGGCGAACCCGGGTCCGGGGCCGCTGGAGGTGATCGAGGTGCAGACGGGGGATTATCTGGGAGAAGACGATATCGAACGGCTGGAGGGGCAGAGGACCGGGTAGGCCCCTTGTAGGTGACACGCTTTGTCACCTCGGGTGACGAGATTTGTCACCCTGCTGGGAGTGACGAAATTCGTCACCCCTGTTGGAGCGGGCTTCGCAAGTGAAATCCCGCATAAACAGAAAGATAGGCATTTTCATTATTTTGGCATGGGTGATGCATGACTCCGGGTGGCTACCCAAAGGTGGCTGGACTCTGGTCCCGCTAATCCATGTCAAGGAGACATACCATGCAGAAAATGCATCGCTCCGCCCAAAAGGGCTTCACCCTGATCGAACTGATGATCGTCGTCGCGATCATCGGCATCCTGGCCGCCATCGCGCTGCCGGCCTATCAGGACTACACCGCTCGTGCCCAGGCGGCAGAAGGACTTTCCGTAACCTCCGGCCTCCGCACCGATATCGCTGAGCGTGTGGCCACCGGTCGTACCGTCGATTTTGATCCTGATACGACCGAACTCGAACGCGGTGAATATATCGACTCTATCGATTATGCTCCTGAAGGCGATGATGGGCCGACGATTACTATCACTTGGGATTCGGAGAATTCGGGCCTGTCGGGTAGTATGCTGCTGTATCCCCGTGACTGGGATGACGGTGAGGGCGATGAGGAACCCGAGAATAACAACATTGCGGGCTGGATCTGCGCCGAAGATGGCATGGCCGAAAATCACCTCCCGGGTGGTTGCCGCGACGACTGATCTAGCGCAGTGAAGCGTCAGCCGGAGTCTTCTTCGGCACGGTGAGAAAGGCCGCCCTTCGGGGCGGCCTTTTTTGTTTCAGAAAATGTGTCTGACTCCTCATTTTTGGCACATGAAATGCTTTTTGTAGCTTGAGCGCTGGTGCAGAGGCCTCTGCAGGGTCGGCTGCTCCGGGCAATCCATAAGGCATTTATCGGGCTTCGAGGAGAGAGTCACCATGACAGGCAGGACGACGCAGGGCTTCACGTTGATCGAATTGATGATCGTTGTGGCGATCATCGGCATCCTGGCCGCGATCGCGGTTCCGGCCTATATGGAATACACCGCGCGGGCGCAGGCCGCCGAGGGTGTGACGATTACCGCCGGGTTGCGCCAGGACGTGGCGGAAAGGGTGGCTCAGGGAAGGAGCCTGGAGGGCATGAATACGGATGGCTATGATTTCGAGCCAGCGAAGTATATCCGTGAAGTGGAGCTGGAAAACGACGAGGATGATGGCCTGACGATCATAATTCGCTGGGATGGGGACAACTCGGCGCTCGGGGACACGAGCATGACGTTCCGGCCGAAGAATGCGGATTATGCGGATGACGGCAACGTGGCCGGCTGGTACTGCGCCGCAGCCGACGACATGGCCGAGCGGCACCTCCCGAGAGGATGTGTCGAAGAGTGATCCAAATGAACTCCCGGGGCAGTGCCAATCGACCATGATCGTGTCCTCGTTTTGCCCTGGCCTTGCGCACACGCGTGGGCGCGTAACCGGGTATGGGGGGCTCATTACATGAGTAAGCTCGCGTCGGGTTGGGGTGGTCGCCTCGGGTGGCTCCTGTGTTTGGGGTTTCTCCAGGTCGCCCCACTGTCTGCGGGTGAGATCACCGTCCACGCGGTATTCGATGGGCAAGCGGTGATCTCCGTGGACGGCGAGCGGGCCGTGGTGGCCGAGGGCGAGAGCGGTCCCGGCGGGGTTCGGGTGCTGCAGGCGGGCGGCGGGCGTGTGCAGGTGGAGTTCGCGGGGGAGACCCGCTGGCTGGACCGCGGGGCGGGGGCTTCGCGTGGTGGCGTGACGGGTGGAGCGGGTGGTGCCGCAGGGAAAGCCGTCGGCCCCGGGGTCACCGTGTACACCGATTCGCGCGGGGTGCACAGCCTGACCGTGGGCGTGAACGGCCGGGCCATCACCATGGAGGTGGACCGCGAGGCCGAATCGGTGATGCTGCGCGAGCGCGACGCCGAACGCGCCGGGGTGGACGCCGACGCCGGCAATACCGTGCACCTGCGTACCGAGCGCGGCCGCGTGAACGCCCGCCGCGTCACGCTGGATGAAGTGCGGGTGGGCGGCATCCGCCGCAGTGGCGTGAGCGCGGTGATCGTGCCGGACGATCACATCCACCGGGCGCGCCTGGGGCGGACCTTCCTCGATCGGGTGGAGGTGGAGCCCAGCGGTGACGCGCTGATCCTGCGGTAGGGGGTGCCCCGGTTCGCCTGCAAGCAGGCTCCCACAGGCCGATGTGGGGGTGCGTAGGAGCGGCCTCGGCCGCGAACGGACGGGCGGTTGCCTCGGGCCCAACCTGTTCGCCTGCGAGCAGGCTCCCACAGGCGGATGGGGAGGCTGTTCGCGTGCGGGCACGCTCCCACGATGGGCGATGTGTCCTTGCCGGTCCACGGGGGGTGTGGTCCAATATGCTCCATTCGTTCAGGGGCTGAACGGCGCCGGCCGTGCGCCGCCGTCCGGATGCACCCGCGTATTGTATTCGCGGGTCGCCCCTCCCGGCACCGACGTGCCGAAAGCCCCTCGAAGGCGGTGAATTGCAGCGAGACGAGATCCAGTATCGAATTCTGAAGATCCTTCAGGACCATCCCGAGCTGAGCCAGCGCGAACTGGCGGAACGGCTGGGGGTGTCGGTGGGCAGTGCGCATTATTCCCTGAGGGCGCTGATCGACAAGGGCTGGGTCAAGGCTGGCAACTTTGCCCGCAGTGAGAACAAGACCCGCTACCTGTACAAGCTTACCCCTCATGGCGTGGCGGAAAAGGCCCGGCTGGCCCGTGCGTTCCTGAAGCGCAAGCGCGAGGAGCATGCCGCCATTCAGGCGGAGATCGCGGCGCTGGAGGAAGAGCTGAGGCAGAGCCGGTAGGAGGCCAGCCCCCTGGCCGATGGGGCCGTGTTGTAGGAGCGCAGCCCCCTGCGCGATGGGGCGTGTCCAGGGCCCGATCGGCCGGAGGGCCGGCCTCCTACGGGGGCGGGAAATTAAAACAGACCAGGAAGGATGACGGAATGAAGATTGCGGTGGCCGGAACCGGTTATGTGGGCCTGTCGAATGCCGTGCTGCTGGCGCAGCACCACGAGGTGGTGGCGCTGGACGTGGTGCCGGAGAAGGTCGAGAAGATCAACCGGGGCGAATCGCCGATCATCGATGCCGAGATCGAGGAATTCCTGGGCAACGGCTCCCTGAACCTGACCGCGACCCTGGATCCGCAGCAGGCGTACCAGGGCGCGGAGTTCATTATCATCGCCACGCCCACCGACTACGACCCGCAGACCAACTACTTCAACACCCGCTCGGTCGAATCCGTCATCCGCGATGTGCTGGCCATCAACCCGCATGCCACGATGGTCATCAAGTCCACCGTGCCCGTGGGCTACACGCGCGATATCAAGGCGCAGATGGAGACCGACAACGTCGTGTTCTCGCCCGAGTTCCTGCGCGAGGGCCGGGCGCTGTACGACAACCTGCACCCCTCGCGGATCATCGTCGGTGAACAGTCCGATCGCGCCGAAACCTTCGCCAACCTGCTGGCCGAAGGCGCCGTGGACGACGACACCCCGATCCTGTTCACCAACTCCACCGAGGCCGAGGCGATCAAGCTGTTCGCCAACACCTACCTGGCCATGCGCGTCGCCTATTTCAACGAGCTGGACAGCTACGCCGAGACCCACGGCCTGGACACCCGGCAGATCATCGACGGCGTGTGCCTGGACCCGCGCATCGGCAGCCACTACAACAACCCTTCCTTCGGCTACGGCGGCTACTGCCTGCCCAAGGACACCAAGCAGCTGCTGGCCAACTACGACGAGATCCCCAATAACATCGTCAAGGCCATCGTCGACGCTAACCGCACGCGCAAGGACTTCGTGGCCGATGCCGTGATCGCCCGCGACCCGCAGGTGGTCGGCATCTACCGCCTGGTGATGAAGAGCGGGTCCGACAACTTCCGCGCCTCCGCCATCCAGGGCGTGATGAAGCGCATCAAGGCCAAGGGTATCGAGGTGATCGTCTACGAGCCGGAGCTTCCGGACGACGAGTTCTACCGCTCCCGGGTCATCCGCGACCTCGAACAGTTCAAGCGCGAGGCCGACGTGATCGTCGCCAACCGCATCACCGACGACATCCGCGACCAGACCCACAAGATCTACACCCGCGACCTGTTCAACAGCGACTGATTCACAAACAGGAAACGATTCATGAATGACCCGGCCGGTGTGCAGACCCGCCCCTACGACCACGAAATCAGCCTGTACGACCTGTGGGACGTGTTGATGCGTCGGCTGCCCGCGCTGCTGGGGGTGGCCGTGCTGACGGTGCTCGCCGGCGTGGCGTATGCACTGGCACAGCCGGTGGAATACGAGTATCGCACGGGGGTGGACCTGCCGCGTGTGTATTCGGGAGGCCTGGGGAACGTCGTCTCGCAGGATATGGCGATCACGCGGCTTGAGGACGAGCTGATCTCCGAGCAGCGTTCGGCGCTCTTTGATGGTGAAGAGCGGGGACCCCGGGTGAACGTTCGGGAGCGCGGTTCCGACTACAGCCTGATGCTGGAGTCGACCAGCACGCGCGAGGGTGCGGAGAACGTGGCGGATCTGCACGAGGCGGTGGCCGGGGCCCTGGCGGACCGGCTGCGGCCGCGTTATGAACGCAGTCTTGCCGGCAGCATCCGGCCCCGGGAAAATCGGGTCGCGGAGCTCGAAAGTCAGATTGATTTGCTGCGGGCCGACCTGGACTCGCTGTACGAGCGACTGGACGAAGAACGCGAGGTCACCGGCCTGATCGTGGCCCAGCAGATCGGTGATATCCGGCGGGACCTGGTGGAGTTGCGCACTGCGCGCGTGGATGCTCAGTCGCAGGTGGAGACCATCGAGGCCATGAGTCACGACACGGAGCTGACGTATCTGATCAGTGAATCCGAAAACCCCGTGGGCCCCAGCCGCTCCCTGATCGTCGCGCTGTCGGTGGTGCTGGGCGGCATGCTGGGGCTGTTCGTTGCGTTCTTCTGGGAGTTCGTGCACAACGCCCGGCACCGGCGCACCAACGAGGCCTGAACCCCTTGCCAACGGACCAATCTTTGTAACAAGGAATCCCCGTAACCATGGATCTGATCACCCCCTACGGCGGGACGCTTTGCGACCGCTACGTTGACGAATCCACCGCGCGCGAGCTCAAGGAGCAGGCGCAGGAGATGCCGAGCTGGGATCTGACCGAGCGTCAGATCTGCGATGCTGAACTGCTGCTGAACGGCGGTTTCTCGCCGCTGACGGGTTTCATGCGGCAGGCCGACTACGACGGCGTGCTGGGCAACATGCGCCTGGCGGACGGCCAGCTCTGGCCGATGCCCATCACCCTGGACGTGAGCGAGGCGTTCGCCGAGCAGGCCGCGCCGGGCACCCGAATCGCGCTGCGCGATGCCGAGGGCGTGCTGGTCGCCGTGATGGACGTGGAGGACCGCTGGACGCCGGACAAGGCGCGCGAGGCGCAGCAGGTGTTCTCCACCACCGACGTCGCGCATCCGGCGGTCAACTACCTGATGAACCGTGCCGGGGCAGTGTACCTGGGCGGCACGCTGCACGGGGTCGAGTCCCCGGTGCATTACGACTTCCGCAACTATCGCTACAGCCCGGCGGAGCTGCGCGAGTACTTCCGCAAGCTGGGATGGAACCGCGTGGTCGCGTTCCAGACGCGCAATCCCATGCACCGTGCCCATGTCGAGCTCACGCGCATGGCCGCGCGCCAGACCGAGGCTAACCTGCTGATCCACCCGGTGGTGGGCATGACCCGCCCGGGCGATGTGGATCACTACGTGCGCGTGCGTTGCTACGAGCACGTGCTGCGTCAGGCGCCGGAGCAGACCACCCAGCTCAGCCTGCTGCCGCTGGCCATGCGCATGGGCGGACCGCGCGAGGCGCTGTGGCACGCCATCATCCGCCGCAATTATGGCTGCACCCACTTCATCGTCGGGCGCGACCACGCCGGCCCCGGCCCGGGCTCCGACGGCGAGGACTTCTACGGCCCGTACGACGCCCAGGAACTGATCCAGAAGTACGCCGACGAGATCGGCATCGAGATGGTGCCGTTCCAGGCCATGAGTTTCGTGGAGGACCGTGCCGAGTACGTGCCGGCCGACGAGGTGCGCGAGGACGAGGAGGTGCTCAACCTCTCCGGCACCGAGTTCCGCCGCCGCCTGCGCGAGGGGCTGGATATCCCCGAGTGGTTCTCCTACCCGGAGGTGGTGGCCGAGCTGCGCCGCAGTTTCCCGCCGCGCCATCAGCAGGGCTTTACCGTGTTCTTCACCGGGCTTTCGGGTTCGGGCAAGTCGACCATCGCCAACGCCCTGCGGGTCAAGCTGATGGAGCTGGGCGGGCGCGCCGTCACGCTGCTGGACGGCGATATCGTGCGCAAGGAGCTCTCCAGCGAGCTGGGCTTCTCGCGCGAGCACCGCGACATCAACGTGCAGCGCATCGGCTTTGTGGCCAGCGAGATCACCAAGAACGGCGGCTGCGCCATCTGCGCCCCCATCGCCCCCTACACCGACATGCGCCGCCGTGTGCGCGAGCGCATCGAGGACGCGGGCGGGTTCCTGGAGATCCACGTGGCCACGCCGCTGGAGACCTGCGAGCAGCGCGACCGCAAGGGCCTGTACGCCAAGGCGCGCGCCGGCCTGATCAAGGAATTCACCGGCATCGACGACCCGTACGAAGAGCCGGAGCACCCGGAGCTGCGGATCGACACCCGCGAGATGAGCCCGGACGAGGCGGCCCACCGGATCCTCCTCAAGCTGGAAGGCATGGGGTTCATCCGCAACCCGTAACCGGTGGGAGGCCAGCCCCCTGGCCGATCGGGGCCTCGCCAACCCGCCGGGGCCGGATCGGCCGGAGGGCCGGCCTCCTACGGGCCGGGGCCGCCGGGGTACCTCGTAGGAGGCCAGCCCCCTGGCCGATCGGGCCACGCCAACCCGCCGGGGCGGATCGGCCGGAGGGCCGGCCTCCTACGGGCCGGGGCCGCCGGGGTACCACGTAGGAGGCCAGCCCCCTGGCCGATCGGGCCTCGCCGACCCACCGGGGCGGATCGGCCGGAGGGCCGGCCTCCTACGGGCCGGGGGCGCCGGGGTACCTCGTAGGAGGCCAGCCCCCTGGCCGATCGGGGCCTCGCCAACCCACCGGGCCCAATCGGCCAGGGGGGCTGGCCTCCTACGGGTCGAGGGCGCACGATAACCGAACAAAAGCCGAACAAGGATACGACATGAAGATCCTCATCACCGGAACGGCCGGGTTCATCGGCAATGCCCTGGCCCTGCGCCTGCTGGAACGCGGCGACGAGGTCGTCGGTGTCGACAACCTGAACGACTACTACGACGTCTCGCTCAAGAAGGCGCGGCTGGCCCGCATCCAGGACCACGAGCGCTTCACCGAGGAGCGCGTGGACATCGCCGACCGCGAGGCGATGCAGCGGGTGTTCCGCGAGCACCGGCCGCAACGCGTGGTCAACCTGGCCGCCCAGGCCGGCGTGCGCTACTCGCTGGAGAACCCGGCCGCCTACATCGACACCAACCTCGTCGGCTTCGGCAACATCCTGGAAGGCTGCCGCCACAACGGCGTGGAGCACCTGGTCTACGCCAGCTCCAGCTCGGTCTACGGCGCCAACGAGGAAATGCCGTTCTCCGTCCACCACAACGTCGACCACCCGCTCAGCCTCTACGCCGCGAGCAAGAAGGCCAACGAGCTGATGGCGCACACCTACAGCCACCTGTACCAGCTACCCACCACCGGCCTGCGGTTCTTCACCGTCTACGGCCCGTGGGGCCGGCCCGACATGGCGCTGTTCATGTTCACGCGCAAGATCCTCGCCGGCGAGCCCATCGACGTCTTCAACTACGGCAACCACCGGCGCGACTTCACCTACATCGACGACATCGTCGAAGGCGTGATCCGCACCCTGGACCGCCCGGCCCAGCCCAACCCCGAGTGGAGCGGGGCGCAGCCCGACTCCGCCACCAGCGCCGCCCCCTATCGCCTGTACAACATCGGCGCCCACCGCCCGGTGGAGCTGATGCACTACATCGAAGTGCTGGAAGAGAACCTCGGCAAGAAGGCCGAAAAGAACCTCCTGCCCCTGCAGCCCGGCGACGTCCCCGACACCTACGCCGACGTCGAAGACCTGCGCGCCGACACCGGCTACGAACCCACCACCAGCGTGGAAGAAGGCGTGGCCAGCTTCGTCGCCTGGTACCGCGACTACTACCAGGTCTGACCCGCCGCCGTTCGCGGATGGGGGCATCACCGTAGGAGCGGCCTCGGCCGCGAACCGGAATTCTGGACGCAAGGAGATGCCAGTGACTGACGAGAACGGTCCCCGGTGGCGATACGAACGTGGAGAAGGGCGAACCAAGCACCTGTGGCACAATGATTACGCGGGTTTTGAGCCGTCGCCCAAGGGTCCGGTCGGAAAGTGCCCGAAAAGCATAACCCGTGACCTGGCCGAGGAACTGCTCAACAAAGAGGCGATTCCGTTCTACGAATCAGAGGACAGCCAGTGGCCCGATCGGTTTCACGCGGTTTACAGGGGTGTGATCTACGAAGCCGTGCCCACACAGCCCGGGTATTCCTACCATGCATATCCATGGCGTGGTGATCTTCGGGGCCCTACCTTTCTGACTCGCAAAACGCTGAAGGCGCTGCGAGAAAAAGCAGACAAAAGGGGCGAAACGAAAGAGCTTGAGAGCTGGCTCCGACAGTTCGGGGGAGCATTGCGATGATGTTCGGATACGCTGACGGATTACAGATCGAACTGGATCTGGAGCCGGCCTCGCTCGAGGGGCTTGCCGAAGGTCGTTGTCGCATGTTCCTGGCGGGTGAGCCGGTGTGGGTGGGCGAGGGCGAAGCACCGGACGGCTGCGGTGGGTACCTCGAGTGGACATGGGTCGACATGCTGGAATTTCTGGGGCGTTGGTGGCCCTGGCTGGTGCTGGAGGAGGATTATCCTGTACCTGTTTCGCCGGCATTCCCTTCCCAGTTTCTGGCCGAGTGCGAGCGCCGTTGGGACGGCATGGCAGACGAGCAGGTCGATGACGAAGAGCTGGAAGCCCATCGATTCCTGGCGCGTCACGACCTCGCATCGGCACCCAGGGGGCTGTTCCTGCCTTCCCTGATCATCATGCGACAGGGGAAGACCGCTCAGATTTCGGCTCCGGGGTTGCCGCGTGAGGTTATTCGCCCCTGGCGCGAGGTCGAGACAGTGCTGGAAGCCGCAGGCGAACATCTGTCCACCGCCTGCGCGGAAAGCACGCAGCCGCGTGCCCGTCAGGCCGTGGGTTGGTGGCAGGAGCGCCGAGAGCGAACCGAGGCTCGGGAGTGGATGCTGACCACGCGGCTCGAGGAAGATGCGCCCGGACGGTTCGAGCAGGCCGGCATTGATGCCGACGAATGGCAGTGGCCGGAACTGCGCGCCGTGGCACGGATGGCCTTCGACAGCGTTGTCAACGCCGATCAGCAGGCTGAATTGCTGCGCCGCATCGTGGATTGTCCCGCTCGAGCAACGCCCGAGCTCGATCGCATTGAAGCGTCGATCGGGGAGCAACTGGATGATGCCGAGCCCCCCTATCGGCAGGGCTACTGGGCGGCGAGCCGGCTGCGTGACTGGCTGGGCCTGTCGCCCGAAGCCGCTGTGGAGCCGGGTGAATGGCTGAAACGCTGGGGTGTGCATGTTGAGGGCATCAATCTGGGAGCATGCCCGATAGAAGCCGTGACCGTGTGGGGCGAGCGCCATGGCCCCCTGGTGCTGGTCAACCACGCGTCGGAATCGCGTGCCGGTCACGAATACGGGGAGCGCGCCACACTCGCCCACGAGATTGCCCATCTGCTACTGGACCGGCAGGGCGCGCTCCCGGTGGCGGAAGTGCTCGGCGGACGAACACCGGAATACCCCGAGAAACGGGCTCGAGCCTTTGCCGCCGAACTGCTCTTGCCACGTGACGTGGCCGCCAGGGCCGTGGAACAAAGCGCCGACCTCACCGAGGCAGCCGAACGGCTGCGCGCCGATTACCGGGTGAGCCGGGAACTGCTGGCATGGCAGATCACCAACTCGGGAGCCGCAAAACAACTGCAGAGCCGTCAGGAGAAGGCACTGCTCGAGCAATGGCGCTCGGGGAGGGCCGGGGTAACTTGACCGGCACGGCCCGGGCCCCTTCCGGTTCGCGTAGGAGCGGCCTCGGCCGCGAACCGGACGGGCGTGCGCCCCGGGCTCAACCTGTTCGCTTGCAAGCAAGCTCCCACAGGGCCTCCCGGGCGTGGGGTTCGCCGTGGACCAGGCGGATGTCCTGCGGGCCGGTGCGGATGCCGCGCACGAAGCGCAGGAGGTCGGCCTGGTCCGCATGGGCGGAATAGCCGCTGATGCTGTCCACCCCCGCGCGGATGGCGTAGCGCTCGCCGTCCAGCTCCACGTGGCCGCCGCGGCCGGCGGCCTGGATGGCGCGGCCCGGCGTGCCCTCCGCCTGGTAGCCGACGAACAGCACGTGGTGGCGTTCGTCCTCCAGCATGGCCTTGAGGTAGTTCACCACCCGGCCGCCGGCGGCCATGCCGCTGGCGGCGATCACCACCGCCGGGCGGCCGGAGCGGGCCAGGTAGTCCACCGTCTGCAGGTGGGTGTCGTGGTCGGCCACCGTATACAGGTTCTCGAAATCCAGCGGATGCCGCCCGGCACGCAGGCGCTGGTGCGCCTCGGCATCCCAGAACGGCTTCAGCTCGCGGTAGACCTCGGTAAAGCGCGCGGCCAGCGGCGAGTCCAGCACCACCTCCATGTCGCGCCAGCGCCGGTTGCCGCGATGGATCAGCCCCTCCAGCTCATACAGCAGTTCCTGCGTGCGGCCGATGCTGAAGGCCGGCACGATCACCGTGCCGCCGTTGGCATGGGCATGCTCCACCGCCGCCCGCAGCCGCGCCGCGCGCTCGCGGCGGTCGCCGTGGAGGCGGTCGCCATAGGTGCTCTCCAGCACCAGCGTATCCGCCCGGCGCGGCGGCTTCGGCGCCGGCAGCAGCGGCGCCCCGGGCGCGCCCAGATCGCCGGAGAAGACCACCCGGCGCGAACGGCGCTCCCCCGGCTCGCGGAAATCGAACTCCACATAGGCCGAACCGAGGATATGCCCCGCACGCTGCAGCCGCACCCGCGGGGCGAGGGCGGCATCTTCCACCGGCAGCGCATGCCAGGCGTTGTAATCCAGCGCCACCAGCCGCTCGTCGATGGTCCCCAGCACCGGCTCGATCAGCTGCCGGTCGCGGGTAAAGCCCACGCGCAGCGCATCCTCCAGCATCAGCGGCAGCAGCCGGGCCGAGGGCTTCGAACAGATGATCGGCCCGTCAAAACCCGCCGCCAGCAGATACGGCAGCCGCCCGATGTGGTCGATATGCACATGCGTGACCACCAGCGCCCGGATATCCTCCACCGGAAACTCGATCGCATGGCGCTCCAGCGTATCGCCGGGGCCGTGGTCGCGCCCCTGGAACAGCCCGCAATCCACCAGAAACGAATCCCGCGCCGACAGCCGCAGCCGGTGGCAACTGCCCGTCACGCCCTCGGCACCTCCGTGATGCACGATCTCCATATCGTCTTCCCTGACCGTAAGCGAACCCCGACCATACATCGGACCATGCCCAAAGCGCACTTGATTTGCCCCACGATTCATGGCCCAATCCGCAGTTCGTTCAAGCGGTGAACAACCCCGCGCAGGAGGCCGGCCCTCTGGCCGATTGCCCTGATGCCAGATCGGCCAGAGGGCTGGCCTCCTACAGGCAAATCAAACAGGAATCCACCCGTCCGGCCATCCCATGCTCAGCACCTACCGCAAAGCACTCTCCCTGCTCAGCCGCAAGGAAAAACGCCGCGGCGGCCTCGTGCTCGGCATGGTCATCGTCATGGCCGTGCTGGAGACCGCCGGCGTCGCCTCGGTCATGCCGTTTCTGAGCGTGCTGGGCAACCCCGAAGTGGTGCAGGCCAACCCGGTGCTCAACAGCGTGTACGAAGGCCTCGGCTTCACCTCGGTGGATGCCTTCATCCTCGCGCTGGGCGCGGCCGCCTTCGGGCTTATCCCGTTCTCCGCTTATCCACCCCGGGCCGGGTGACACTGTATATGGTGTCAGATGTCTGCTAACGTAAAGGATGTACTGCAGCAGCTCCAGGGTGCGGGCGGTTCCCTGCGATGCGATGAATTGCGACGGTTGCTCGAAACCCTGGGCTTCGAGGTCCGCGACGGGAAGAAAGCAGGCCACAAGGTGGTCACCCATGCCGGGCTGCCGAGTTTCTACTCGACCTCCTACACATGCGGACACGGGAAAAACCCTGAAATCAAGCTAGCTTATGTCCGGAACATCCGCAAGATGCTCGAGGAGCGGGAGCCGGAATTGAGCCAATGGCTGAAGGGAGAGACGTCATGAACGCACAGGACTACGGGATCACGATACGCCGGGTTATCGAGGAGGGAGAAGCCTGCTTCGAGGCCCGGGTACGAGAGCTGCCGGACGTTGTCGAATACGCCGACACCCACGACG
>NZ_QKMA01000027.1:0-15374 GCF_003208255.1 Thioalkalivibrio sp. ALE21 | reverse complement strand
CAACGCCGCCGTCAGCGTCGTCTTCCCGTGGTCCACATGACCAATCGTCCCCACATTCACGTGCGGCTTCTTGCGTTCGAACTTTTCCTTGGACACAGCTAAGACCTCTTAAATCGTTCTCTACGGAATGGCGGTATCAGGACGCCTTGCGGGCCACGGCGTCGGCGATCTGGGCCGGCGCCTCGGAGTATTTCTCGAATTCCATCGAATACGTGGCCCGGCCCTGGGTCAGCGAGCGCAGCTGGGTCGAGTACCCGAACATTTCCGACAGCGGGACCTCCGCGTGCAGAAGCTTCTGGCCGGCAACATCTTCCATGCCGCGCACCAGGCCCCGACGGCCGTTAAGGTCGCCCATCACGTCACCCATGTACTCCTCGGGGGTCTCCACCTCGACCTTCATCATCGGCTCGAGCAGCACCGCCCCGGCACGCAGGGCCCCCTCCTTGAAGGCCATGGAGGCCGCGACCTTGAAGGCGTTCTCGTTCGAGTCGACGTCGTGATAGGAGCCGTCGAAGAGACTGACCTTGACATCCTCGATGGGGTAGCCAGCGAGCACGCCATTGCGCATCTGCTCTTCGATCCCCTTCTGCACCGCGGGGATGTAATCCTTCGGCACGACGCCGCCGACGATCTCGTTCTTGAACTCGAAACCGACACCCGGCTCCTGCGGCTCGATCCGCAGCCAGACATGACCGTACTGACCGCGTCCGCCGGACTGCTTGACGAACTTGCCTTCCTGCTCGATCGACTTCGTGATGGTCTCGCGGTACGCCACCTGGGGCTGGCCCACGTTGGCCTCGACCTTGAATTCCCGCTTGAGGCGATCGACCAGCACCTCGAGATGCAGCTCGCCCATGCCGGAAATAATGGTCTGTCCGGACTCTTCATCCGTCCGCACCTGGAACGACGGGTCTTCCTGCGCCAGCTTGTTCAGCGCCATTCCCATCTTTTCCTGGTCGGTCTTCGTCTTCGGCTCGACCGCGATGGAAATCACCGGATCCGGGAACTCCATGCGCTCGAGTTCGACCGGATCGTCGGGCGAGCAAAGCGTGGTCCCGGTGTAAAGATCCTTCAGGCCAACCACCGCGCCAATGTCGCCGGCACGCAGCTCCGGGATCTCTTCGCGACTGTTCGAATGCATCTGCAGTATGCGCCCGATCCGCTCGCGACGGTTGTTCTGCGTGTTCAGCACCGTGTCGCCGGCCTTCACCACGCCCGAGTAGACGCGAACGAACGTCAGGCTCCCGACGTAGGGATCGCTCATCAGCTTGAAGGCCAGACCCGCGAACGGTTCTTCGTCGGTCGCCTTCTTTTCGATCGGCTCTTCCGTACCGGCCTTGACTCCCTTGATCGCCTTCACTTCTTCCGGCGACGGCAAGTATTCAACCACGGCGTCCAGCATCGCCTGGACACCCTTGTTCTTGAACGCGGAGCCGCACATCATCGGCACGATCTCGAGGTCCAGCGTGCGCTTGCGCAGCGCGGCCTTGATGTCTTCCTCTGTCAGCTCGCCCTCGCCGAGGTATTTCTCCATCAGCTCTTCCGAGGCCTCGGCGGCGGATTCGACCAGGTTCTCGCGCCACTTCTCGGCGTCGGCCTTCAGGTCGTCCGGGATCTCGCCGTAATCGAAGCTGATGCCATAGTTGTCGTCATGCCAGTGGATCGCCTGCATCTTCACCAGGTCGATCACCCCCGCAAAGGCGTCTTCCGAACCGATCGGGATTTGGATCGGCACGGGATTGGCCTTCAGGCGCTCGCGCATCTGATTGTAGACGCGTTCGTAGTCGGCACCGGCGCGGTCCATCTTGTTGACGAACGCGATCCGCGGCACTTCGTACTTTGTGGCCTGGCGCCACACGGTCTCCGACTGCGGCTGAACGCCACCGACGGCGCAATAGACCATACAAGCACCATCCAGCACACGCATGGAACGCTCCACTTCGATCGTGAAGTCCACGTGCCCCGGCGTATCGATGATGTTGATGCGGTGCTCGGGGAACTGCTTGGCCATGCCGGACCAGAACGAGGTCGTCGCCGCGGAGGTAATGGTAATCCCGCGTTCCTGCTCCTGATCCATCCAGTCCATCACGGCGGCGCCGTCATGCACCTCACCGATCTTGTGCGACAGACCGGTGTAGAACAGGATGCGCTCGGTCGTCGTGGTCTTGCCGGCGTCGATATGCGCGCTGATGCCGATATTGCGATAGCGCTTGATGGGGGTCTTGCGTGCCACTGAGGTGCCTCTTCGTTCTTACCAGCGGAAGTGCGCGAATGCCTTGTTGGCATCCGCCATCCGGTGAGTGTCTTCGCGCTTTTTGACGGCGGATCCCTTGCTGTCGGCCGCATCCATCAGCTCGCCGGCCAGCTTCATGGCCATGGTGCGCTCGCCGCGCTTGCGCGCCGCCTCGACCACCCAGCGCATCGCCAGTGCGTCCTGACGGACCGAACGCACCTCGACGGGAACCTGGTACGTCGCCCCGCCGACCCGGCGGCCCTTCACCTCGACCCGCGGACGCACGTTGTCGAGCGCACGCTCCAGCGCGCCCAGGCCGTCACCCTGCTTGGACTCGATCTGGTCCAGCGCGCCATAGACGACCCGCTCGGCGACGGACTTCTTGCCATCCCGCATGACGGTATTGATGAACTTCGCCAGACGATCGCTCCCGAATTTCGGATCGGGGAGGATGTGACGCTTGGGTGCGGCTGCTCTTCTCGACATTGTTTCAGTTCCCGGACTTGAACACGGTTAGGATTTCTTCGGACGCTTGGTCCCGTACTTGGAACGACCCTTCGCGCGCTTCTGCACGCCCTGGGTGTCCAGGCTTCCGCGGACCGTGTGATAGCGCACACCCGGGAGGTCCTTCACACGACCACCACGAATCAGGACCACGGAGTGTTCCTGCAGGTTGTGCCCTTCGCCACCGATATAGGAGCTGACCTCGTAACCGTTGGTCAGCCGCACGCGCGCAACCTTGCGCAGCGCCGAGTTCGGCTTTTTGGGCGTGGTGGTGTAGACACGGGTGCATACACCGCGCTTCTGCGGCGAACCCTGAAGCGCCGGCACGTCGCTCTTCTCGACCGGCCGCTTGCGCGGCTTTCGTACCAACTGGTTGATCGTGGCCATGAAACCCTTTCTCCTAGCCTAAAAATAACGACAGGCCGGTGCCGAGACCGGCCTGTCGAGGGAGCGGAAGTTTAATGCGCGCCCTCTTGACTGTCAACTCGATTCCGCATCACTGCACGGAATGACCCGATGCTCCGCTGTCGCCGCCGGGCTCGCCCTCCGGCCCTGCCGACGGCCCTTCGGCCGGTTCGGCTTCCGGTGCGCTATCGCCCACCGTTTCGAATTCGGGCATTTCGAGAGCCCGCCTGCGGCGGCGTTCCTTGTGATAGGCCAACCCGGTCCCCGCGGGAATCAAGCGGCCCACGATCACGTTCTCCTTGAGCCCGCGCAGGTCGTCCCGCGCGCCGCGCGTCGAGGCCTCGGTCAGCACCCGCGTCGTTTCCTGGAAAGAGGCCGCAGAGATGAACGATTCCGTCACGAGCGAGGCCTTGGTAATCCCCAGAAGCACACGTTCGTAGGTTGCCGGCTGCTGGTCGGTAGACAGCTTCTCGTTCTCCTCGAGGACCCGAGTGCGGTCCACCTGGTCGCCCGACAGGAAACGTGTATCGCCGGGGTCCAGGATGTTGACCTTGCGCAGCATCTGCCGGACGACGACTTCGATGTGCTTGTCATTGATCTTCACGCCCTGCAGGCGATAGACATCCTGGATCTCCTGCACCTGATATTCCGCGAGCGCGGTGACGCCCCTGAGGCGGAGGATATCGTGCGGATCCAGTTCGCCATCGACGATCACTTCGCCCTGCTCGACACGCTCGCCCTCGAACACGTTCACGGTCCGCTGTTTGGCGATCAGCATCTCGTGGGCGTCGCCCCGGTCCGGAGTGATGATCAGACGCTGCTTGCCCTTGGTTTCCTTCCCGAACGAAACCGTACCGGACAGCTCGGCCAGGATCGCCGGTTCCTTGGGCTTGCGCGCCTCGAACAGGTCGGCGACGCGCGGCAGACCGCCGGTGATGTCACGGGTCTTCGAAGACTCCTGCGGCAGGCGCGCAATGACGTCACCCACCTCGACCCGCGCATTGTCTTCCAGGTTGAAGATCGCGTTGGCCGGCAGCATGTACTGCGCGGGCATGTCCGTCCCCGGGATGTAGACCTCGTTCCCGGCGTCATCCAGCAGCTTGACCGTGGGCCGCAGATCCTTGCCGGCGGAGCTCCGGCTCTTGGGATCGAGGACCACGTTGGAGGACAGGCCGGTGAACTCGTCCGTCTCCTTCGTCACCGTCACGTTTTCGATGAAATCCGCGAGCTTCACGGTACCCGCCACTTCGGTCACGATCGGGTGGGTATGCGGATCCCAGGTGGCAATTTCCTGACCGGCTTCGACCGCATTGCCCTCATGGACCATGATCGTCGCGCCATAGGGAACCTTGTAGCGCTCGCGCTCACGGCCGGCCTCGTCGATCACTCCCAGTTCTCCGGAACGCGACACCGCCACCAGGTTGCCGGACTTGTGCTCCACGGTCTTGATGTTGTGGAGACGGATGTGCCCGGCATTCTTGACCTGGATCGCACTGACCGTGACAGCGCGGGACGCAGCACCCCCGATATGGAACGTACGCATGGTCAGCTGGGTTCCGGGCTCGCCGATCGACTGGGCCGCGATGACCCCCACCGATTCACCCGAGTTGACCTCGTGGCCGCGCGCCAGGTCGCGCCCGTAGCATTTGGCGCAGATACCCTGCCGGGTCTCGCAAGTAATCGCCGAGCGCACCAGGACCTCGTCAACGCCCGCGGCATCGAGCTGATCCACCATCGCCTCATCGAGCAGGGTGTCCTTCGGCACCAGCACCTCGTCGGTGCCCGGGCGCAGGATGTCCACCGCCACCGTGCGACCAAGCACGCGGTCGCGCAGCGGTTCGACCACATCGCCGCCCTCGATGATCGGCTTCATCAGGAGGCCCTGTTCGGTACCGCAGTCCGGCTCGGTCACCACCACGTCCTGCGACACGTCCACCAGGCGACGCGTGAGGTACCCCGAGTTGGCGGTCTTCAGCGCCGTATCCGCCAGGCCCTTGCGGGCGCCGTGGGTCGAGATGAAGTACTGCAGGACGTTGAGACCCTCGCGGAAGTTCGCGGTGATGGGCGTCTCGATGATGGACCCGTCCGGCTTGGCCATCAGGCCGCGCATGCCCGCCAGCTGGCGAATCTGCGCGGCGGATCCGCGCGCGCCGGAGTCGGCCATCATGAAGATCGAGTTGAACGCACGCTGCTCGACCACTTCGCCGTCGCGATTCGTCACCTCTTCCTTGCCGAGGTGCTCCATCATCGATTTCGCCACCTGGTCGTTGCAGTGCGCCCAGATGTCCACGACCTTGTTGTAGCGCTCGCCCTTGGTGACCAGGCCCGAGGCGTACTGCTCCTCGATTTCCTTCACCTGCTCCTCGGCATTCTCCAGGATCGGCTGCTTTTCGTCCGGGATCACCATGTCATCCGCGCAGAAGGACACGCCGGCACGGGTGGAGTAGTAGAAACCGGCATACATCAGCTGGTCCGCGAACACCACGGTGTCCTTGAGGCCCAGGCGGCGGTAGCAGGCATTGATCAGGTGCGAGATGCTCTTCTTGTCCAGCTCCTGATCGATCAGCTCGAAGGGCAGTCCGCGCGGCATGACCCGGGACAGGATCGCCCGCCCGACCGTGGTCTCCAGACGCACGCGCGGGCGCTCGCTCTCGCTCTCGGCATGTTCGGCGTGCGGGTCCTCCATGCGCACGGTGACGCGCGCATGCAGATCGACCTTGCCGTTCTCGTAGGCGCGATGCACCTCGTCAACGTCGGCGAACACCATGCCTTCGCCCCGCGCGTTGACCTTCTCCCGCGACAGGTAATAAAGGCCGAGCACAATGTCCTGCGACGGAACAATAATGGGCTCGCCATTGGCCGGGGACAGTACGTTGTTGGAGGACAGCATCAGCGTGCGCGCCTCCAGCTGCGCCTCCAGCGACAGCGGCACGTGCACGGCCATCTGGTCACCGTCGAAGTCGGCGTTAAACGCGGCACAGACCAGCGGATGCAGCTGGATCGCCTTGCCCTCGATCAGCACCGGCTCGAACGCCTGGATGCCCAGGCGGTGCAGGGTCGGCGCGCGGTTCAGCATCACCGGGTGCTCGCGGATCACCTCTTCGAGGATGTCCCAGACCTCGGGGCCTTCCTTCTCCACGGCCTTCTTGGCGGCCTTGATGGTGGTGGCGAGGCCGCGCCGCTGCAGCTTGCCGAAGATGAACGGCTTGAACAGCTCCAGCGCCATGCGCTTGGGCAGGCCGCACTGGTGCAGCCGCAGGGTCGGACCCACAACGATCACGGAACGACCGGAGTAGTCGACGCGCTTGCCGAGCAGGTTCTGGCGGAAGCGGCCCTGCTTGCCCTTGATCATGTCGGCCAGGGACTTCAGCGGGCGCTTGTTGGTACCGGTGATGGCACGGCCGCGGCGGCCATTGTCCAGCAGCGCGTCCACGGACTCCTGCAGCATGCGCTTTTCGTTGCGCACGATGATGTCCGGGGCATTCAGCTCCAGCAGACGACGCAGACGATTGTTGCGATTGATCACACGGCGGTACAGGTCGTTCAGGTCGGAAGTCGCGAAGCGACCGCCGTCCAGCGGCACCAGCGGACGCAGGTCCGGCGGCAGCACCGGCAGCACGTCCATGATCATCCACTCCGGCTTGTTGCCGGACTCCAGGAACGACTCGATCAGCTTCAGGCGCTTGCCGAGGCGCTTGATCTTGGTTTCGGAACCGGTCTCCGACAGTTCCTGGCGCATGCGCGCGGCTTCGGACTGCAGATCCAGCTCCTTCAGAAGGCTCAGGACCGCTTCCGCACCCATCATCGCGGTGAAGTCGTCACCGTGCTCCTCCATCGCCTCGAGGTACTCCTCGTCGGTCAGGAGCTGACGCTTCTCCAGGGTGGTGAACCCCGGGTCGGTCACGATGAAGGACTCGAAGTACAGCACCTTCTCGATGTCCTTCAGGGTCATGTCCAGCAGCAGGCCGATGCGCGACGGCAGGCTCTTCAGATACCAGATATGCGCAACCGGGGAGGCCAGATCGATGTGCCCCATGCGCTCGCGGCGCACCTTGGTCTGGGTCACCTCGACGCCACACTTCTCGCACACCACGCCCCGGTGCTTCAGGCGCTTGTACTTGCCGCACAGGCACTCGTAATCCTTCACCGGGCCAAAGATCTTGGCACAGAACAGCCCGTCCCGCTCCGGCTTGAAGGTGCGGTAGTTGATCGTCTCCGGCTTTTTCACTTCGCCGAACGACCAGGAGCGCACCTGGTCGGAGGACGCCAGGCCAATCCGGATGGCGTCAAACTCTTCCGGCTGGGTCTGCTGCTTGAACAGATTCAGGAGGTCTTTCATTCACTTGCCTCACAGCTAGTTTTCGAGGGGCGCGCGGCGCCCCTTCGGATCACGTTGCGAACGGAGCGGGTCAGTCCTGCTCGAGCTCGATGTTGATGCCCAGCGCCTTGATTTCCTTCATCAGCACGTTGAAGGACTCGGGCACATTGGCTTCCATCTGGTGCTCGCCGTCGACGATGTTCTTGTACATCTTGTTGCGGCCCTGCACGTCGTCCGCCTTCACCGTCAGCATTTCCTGCAGGGTGTAGGCAGCGCCGTAGGCCTCCAGCGCCCAGACCTCCATCTCGCCGAAGCGCTGGCCACCGAACTGCGCCTTGCCGCCCAGCGGCTGCTGGGTCACCAGCGAGTACGGGCCGGTGGAGCGCGCGTGCATCTTGTCGTCGACCAGGTGGTTGAGCTTGAGCATATGCATGTAGCCCACCGTCACCGGGCGATCGAAGGCCTCCCCGGTCCGACCGTCGTACAGGGTCGCCTGACCCGTTTCGGGCAGATCGGCGAGCCGCAGCATCTCCTTGATCTCTTCCTCGGCCGCACCGTCGAACACCGGGGTAGCCATGGGCACGCCGCCCCGCAGGTTCCGGCACAGGGTCAGGATCTCGGTGTCCGAGAGTTCATCCAGGTTGACCTTGCGATCACGGTGGTTGTAGATGCGGTCCAGGAATTCGCGCAGCTTCGCGATCTCGGATTGCGCCTCGAGCATGCGGTTGATCTTGTCGCCCAGCCCCTTCGCGGCCCACCCAAGATGGACCTCGAGCACCTGCCCGACGTTCATGCGCGAAGGCACACCCAGCGGGTTCAGGACCACGTCCACCGGCGTCCCGTCATCCAGGAACGGCATGTCTTCTTCCGGCACGATCATCGAGATCACGCCCTTGTTCCCGTGGCGACCGGCCATCTTGTCGCCCGGCTGCAGACGACGCTTCACGGCCACGTAGACCTTGACCATCTTCTGCACGCCCGGCGGCAGGTCGTCACCCGCGGCCAGCTTCGCCTTCTGGTGCTCGACCTTTTCGTCAAACGCCGTTTTCTGGTCCTTGAGCTGACGCCCGAGGTCCTCCAGCTGGGCATTCACGTCATCATCCTGCAGGCGGATCTCGAACCACTGGTCACGCGACAGGCCCTGCAGGTATTTCTTGGTCACCCTGGAGCCGTCTCCCAGCCCGTCGGGCCCGCCTGCGGCGGTCTTGTTGACCAGGAGCTTCTCCATCCGCGCAAAGATGTCGTCCTCGTAGATCCGCAGCTGATCCCGCAGGTCCTTGCGCACCGCGGCCATGTCGTCTTCTTCGATCGACTTGGCCCGGGCGTCCTTCTCGACGCCGTCCCGCGTGAACACGCGAACGTCAATGACCGTTCCCTCGACGCCCGACGGGACGCGCAGGGACGTATCCTTCACGTCCGACGCCTTCTCGCCGAAGATCGCACGCAGCAGTTTCTCTTCCGGCGTCAGCTGGGTCTCGCCCTTGGGCGTCACCTTCCCGACCAGGATGTCGCCCGGCTTCACCTCGGCACCCACGTACACCACACCGGACTCGTCCAGCTTGGACAGCAGCGACTCGGAGACATTGGGGATGTCCGCCGTCACCTCTTCCTGCCCGAGCTTGGTGTCACGCGCGGTGCAGTTGAGCTCCTCGATGTGGATGGTGGTGTAGCGATCCTCGTGAACCGCACGCTCCGAGATCAGGATCGAGTCCTCGAAGTTGTAACCGTTCCAGGGCATGAACGCGACCATCATATTCTGGCCCAGCGCCAGGTCGCCCATGTCCGTGGAGGAACCGTCGGCCAGCACATCGCCACGCGCGATTTCGTCACCAACGGCCACCAGCGGACGCTGGTTGATCGCGGTGTTCTGGTTCGAGCGCGAATACTTGGTCAGATTGTAGATATCCACGCCCGGTTCGCCCGGCTGGGTCTCGTCGTCATTGACCCGCACGACCACACGTCCGGCGTCCGCGGAATCCACGGTGCCGCCCCGCCGGGCGACAATCGCCGATCCGGAGTCGATGGCCACGGTACGCTCGATACCCGTCCCCACCAGTGGCTTGTCCGAGCGCAGGCACGGAACCGCCTGGCGCTGCATGTTGGCGCCCATCAGGGCGCGGTTCGCGTCGTCATGCTCCAGGAACGGCAACAGCGCGGCGGCTACCGAAACAATCTGCTTCGGCGAGATATCCATGTACTGGATCTTGTCCGGCGAGGAGATCGTGAACTCTTCCTGGTACCGGCAGGACACCAGGTCATCGGTCAGGCGACCGCCCTCGTCCATGGCCGCGTTCGCCTGCGCGATCACGTACTGGCTTTCCTCGATGGCCGAGAGATAGGCGATCTCATCGGTGACGCGCCCGTCCTCGACCTTGCGATAAGGCGTCTCGAGGAAGCCGTAACGGTTGGTCCGCGCATACACCGCCAGCGAGTTGATCAGACCGATGTTCGGTCCTTCCGGAGTCTCGATCGGGCATACCCGCCCGTAATGCGTCGGATGCACGTCCCGCACTTCGAAGCCCGCGCGTTCGCGCGTCAGACCGCCCGGACCCAGCGCGGAGATCCGGCGCTTGTGGGTCACCTCGGAGAGGGGGTTGTTCTGGTCCATGAACTGCGAGAGCTGGCTGGAGCCGAAGAATTCCTTGATCGCAGCCGCCACCGGCTTGGCATTGATCAGTTCCTGCGGCATCAGCCCCTCGCTCTCCGCGACGGTCAGACGTTCCTTGACCGCGCGCTCGACGCGGACCAGCCCCAGGCGGAACTGATTCTCCGCCATTTCGCCCACCGACCGGATGCGACGATTGCCAAGGTGGTCAATGTCGTCGGTACGGCCCTTGCCGTTGCGCAGATCGATCAGGACCTTGAGCACGTCGAGGATATCGTCCGTGGACAGCACCCCCTCGCCTTCATCGGTATCACGACCGACGCGGCGATTGAACTTCATGCGGCCGACGGCCGAAAGATCATAGCGGTCTTCCGAGAAGAACAGGTTCGCGAACAGGTTCTCCGCGGCATCCTTGGTCGGCGGCTCGCCCGGACGCATCACGCGATAGATCTCGACCTGTGCCTCCAGCTGGGTCTTGGTCGGATCCAGCCGCAATGTGTCGGACATGTACGGCCCATGGTCGTACTCGTTCGTGTAGATCGTGTCGAACTGCTGAATCCCTTCGGCCCGAAGCCGGTCCAGCAGATCCTGGGTCAGGGCATCGTTCGGGTTGCCGATCACCTCCCCGGTGGACGGATCCATAATCGTCCGCGCGAGCACGCGACCCACAAGATTTTCGTCCGGGAGGTGCAGCGTACGAATCCCGGCCTTCTCGATCTCGCGGATGTGCCGCGGCGTAATCCGCCGACCGGCCTCCACGATGACCTTGTCGCCGTCGGTGATGTCCACCACCGCGGTTTCCCCCCGCAGACGTTCGGGGATCAGATCCAGCTCGCCGCCATTTTCGTCAAGGGTCACCCGGCTGAAATCAAAGAACGTCTCCAGGATCTGCTCGGTGTCCATCCCCAGTGCACGCAGCAGGATGGAGGCCGGCAGCTTCCGGCGACGGTCAATCCGGACATACACCCCGTCCTTGGCATCGAACTCGAAATCGAGCCACGAACCGCGGTACGGGATGATGCGTGCGTTGTACAGCAGCTTCTGCGAGCTTCCCTGGGTCTTGCCCTTGTCGGAGTCGAAGAACACCCCGGGCGAACGGTGCAGCTGGGAAACGATCACCCGCTCGGTACCGTTGATCACGAAGGTGCCGTTTTCGGTCATCAGGGGCAGTTCGCCCATGTAGACCTCCTGCTCCTTCACCTCCTTCACCACGGTGGAGCCGGCAGGCGCATCCTTGTCGTGAATCACCAGCCGCAGCAGCACACGCAGCGGGGCCGCATAGGTCACGCCGCGGATCTGGCATTCCTTGACGTCGAAGACCGGCTCGCCGAGCCGATAGCTGACATACTCCAGCTGAACGTGACCGGAGTAACTGACAATGGGAAATACCGACTGAAACGCCGCGTGCAGACCGAGTCCTTCGCGACTGTCCGCACCCCGGTCCTCCTGGAGGAAATTGCGGTAGGAGGTGAGCTGGGTCTCCAGCAGATACGGAACGTCCAGGATCTGGGGACGCTTCCCGAAATCCTTGCGGATGCGTTTCTTTTCGGTATAACTGAGGGACATGGAATACCTCGGGGGCTAGCAGAACAACGCGCAATAAATCCGCGCCACCACGGGCGGAAGCTGACGGCCTCGCAGCCGCCAGCTCCGCATGCCCGTGACGGACACGTCTGACAACGGGCGTAACGCCCTTGTTACTTCAGCTCGACGGACGCGCCGGCTTCTTCCAGCTCCGCCTTCATCTTCTCGGCTTCTTCCTTGGCCGCGCCTTCCTTCACGGTGGCGGGCACGCCTTCGACCATCTCCTTGGCTTCCTTCAGGCCCAGACCGGTCAGGCCGCGCACGACCTTGATGACACCAACCTTGTTGTCGCCGAAGCCGGACATGACGACGTCGAACTCGTCCTTCTCGGCTTCACCGCCGCCACCTTCACCACCGCCGGCGGCGGCCGGGGCTGCGGCCACGGCAGCAGCCGCGGTCACGCCGAACTTCTCTTCCATCTCGCCAATCAGGTCCACGATTTCGAGGACCGTCATGTTGCCGATGGCTTCCAGGATATCTTCTTTCGAAACGGCCATTAGTAGGTTCTCCCTGCGGGGCTGCCCGCATTCAGAAATGTGCTAGCGAATAGGATTCCAGGAACCGGGATCAGGCTGCCTGCTTCTGATCGCGGATCGCTGCAACGGTACGCACCAGTTTGCCGGGCACCTCGTTGACGGTGCGGGCGAACTTGTCGAGCGGTGCGCGCATCGTGGCCATCAGCTGGCTCAGGGCCTCTTCGCGGGTCGGCAGGCTGGCGAGGCGTTCGAGATCGTTCGCCCCCATCAACTCGCCGCCGAAGGACACCATCCGTGCTTTCAGCTGATCGTTGGTCTTGGCGAAATCACGCACCAGACGCGCGGCGGAGGATGGCTCCTCCAGGCTGAAGGCCAGAACCAACGGCCCATGCAGCTCGGGCTGCATGCACTCGAAGTCCGTGCCCGCCAGCGCACGCTTGGCGAGATTGTTCTTCACCACGCGCAGATAAACATCCTGCTCCCGAGCCTGCTTGCGCAGCTCGGTCATCTGCGCGACCGAGAGACCTCGATATTCCGCACCCACCGCGGAGTGCGCCGAGGCAGCAATCGCAGCCAGTTCCGTGACAATCTGCTTCTTGTCATCGAGATTCAAAGCCACGTTGACTCTCCTCTGTTGAGACCATCCGGAGATGGTCGTGAACCGGTCCGAAGACCGGTACTCAGGTGCTCCCGTCGCAGGCCATTCCTGAATCGGGTGACACCATCTGCGCAGGCTGGGCTATTAAGCGCCGCCATGCGGCCCGCCTGCGGTCTTGGATGGCGTGCCGCTCGCGCGACAGCCGACCAAAGCATTGGATTCCGCCGCGTACGGCGGAATCAGAGATTGAGGGTGGCGCCGTCGACCTTCAGCCCGGGGCCCATCGTCGTCGAGACCGTGACTCCACGCACGTACTGGCCCTTGGAGGTCGCCGGCTTCATCTTGATCAGATCCTGCAGCAGCGCGTTCAGGTTGTCCTTCAGGGCATCCGCCTCGAAGTCGGCCGCGCCGATCGTGCAGTGGACGATGCCGCCCTTGTCCGTGCGGTAGCGGACCTGCCCGCCCTTGGCGTTGGTCACCGCCGTGGCCACATCCGGCGTCACGGTACCGACCTTGGGGTTGGGCATCAGACCGCGCGGACCGAGGATCTGGCCCAGTTGCCCCACCACGCGCATCGCATCGGGGGAGGCGATCACCACGTCGAAATCCAGCTGACCGGCCTTGACCTGTTCGGCAAGGTCATCCATGCCGACCACATCCGCGCCGGCCTCTTTGGCGGCATCCGCGTTATCGCCCTGGGTGAACACCGCCACGCGAACGGTCTTGCCGTTGCCGTGCGGGAGGACCGTGGAGCCGCGCACGACCTGGTCGGATTTCCGCGGATCCACGCCCAGATTCACGGCGACGTCGACGGACTCGCGGAATTTTGCGGTGGCCAGCTCGCGCAGAAGGGAGAAGGCCTCATCGGCGGGATACGCACGAGTCGGCTCCACCTTCTCGCGGATCGTCTGCATGCGTTTGCTCAGCTTCGCCATCTCAGAGACCCTCCACGTCGATGCCCATACTGCGGGCGCTGCCGGCGATCGTGCGGACCGCGGCGTCCATGTCGGCGGCGGTCAGATCCGGTTCCTTGGCGCGTGCAATCTCTTCCAGCTGCTCGCGCGTGACCTTTCCGACCTTTTTGGTGTTCGGCTCACCCGAACCGCTCTGGATTCCGGCGGCCTTCTTCAGAAGGATCTGTGCCGGCGGGGTCTTGGTCACGAAGGTGAACGAACGGTCGGAATACACGGTGATCACCACCGGGATCGGCAGACCGGGCTCCATGTCCTGGGTCTCGGCGTTGAACGCCTTGCAGAACTCCATGATGTTCACGCCGCGCTGACCCAGCGCGGGGCCGACGGGGGGGCTCGGATTGGCCTTGCCGGCCCCGACCTGAAGCTTGATGTAGGCTTCGATTTTCTTTGCCATGCTGACTCCCTCGGGTACAGGCGCCTCGCGGCTCCCCGATCAAGGTGTTAAACGCACACTGCGTCAGGTTTTCTCGACCTGATGGAACTCGAGCTCCACCGGGGTCGAACGACCGAATATCTGGACGGCCACCAGCAGACGGCTCTTGTCGTAGTTGACCTCTTCGACGACACCGTTGAAGTCGTTGAAGGGCCCATCGATGACGCGAACCATCTCGCCAACTTCAAACAGGACCTTCGGACGTGGCTTCTCCGCGCCCTCTTCCATGCGGTTGAGGATGGCCTCGGCTTCCTTTTCGCTGATCGGCGCCGGGCGATCCGCCGTTCCCCCGATGAATCCGAGGACGCGAGGGACCGCCTTCACCAGGTGCCAGGCTTCGTCGCTGAAGTCCATCTGGACCAGCACATACCCCGGAAAGAATTTCCGCTCGCTCTTGCGCTTCTGGCCGTCCTTCATCTCCACGACCTCTTCGGTCGGGACCAGGATCTGGCCAAAATGGTCCTGCATCCCGAAGCGCTCGATGCGTTCTTCCAGCGACCGCTTGACCTGGGACTCGAAGCCGGAGAATGCCTGTACTACGTACCAGCGTAATGCCATGGGGTAGATTCCTGATGCCTATCCGATGAAGCGACTGACGGACCACCCCAGGAACATGTCCAGGAGCCAGAGGAAGATCCCCACCACGATGACGACGGCGATCACGACCAGGGTTGTCTGGGTCGTTTCGACACGGGTCGGCCAGACCATCTTGCGTACTTCGGTGCGGGCGTTGCCCATGAAGGCGCTCAGCTGTCGGCCTTTGTAGGTGGTCATGCCGATCCCGGCGGCCACGGCCACGACAGCAAGCAAACCGACCACGCGCACGAGGGTCGATTCGTCCTGGAACCAGTAGAAGCCCATGACGCCGGCAACGAGCAAGGCCACGACCACGGCGAGCTTGACAGTATCCAGCGCGCCGCTGCCTTCCGATTGTTCAGTCATGAAATCGTCTCACCCGGTGCTTGCCGCCATCGTAAAAGATGGCAGGCCAGGAGGGACTCGAACCCCCAACCTGCGGTTTTGGAGACCGCTGCTCTGCCAATTGAGCTACTGGCCTGTAATCGTAGAAGGCAGACACCCGCAATTGCAGCGGGTGCAAACGCGGGTGACGTGCCAGCTGACTGCTCAGTCTATCACTCGATAATCTTCGAGACGACGCCGGCGCCCACGGTGCGGCCGCCTTCGCGAATCGCGAAACGCAGACCGTCTTCCATGGCGATCGGGCTGATCAGCGACACCGTCAT
>NZ_QKMA01000026.1:0-16109 GCF_003208255.1 Thioalkalivibrio sp. ALE21 | reverse complement strand
TACAACCATCAGATCGGGCAGAAAGCGCTGGGGCATCGAACGCCGGTTGAGACACTCAAGGCCTGGCAACAGGAACGCCCCGATTTATTTCGTAAACATGTATACAAACAGCCGGGACCCGACAAGTAATTATCACTCAATCATCGTCCATGAAACGGATGTTTTGGTTACTGCAAATCCTGTTTCCGTAGAAACGTACCAGGGAAGTAGTGTATCACTCAAAGCCTATCCAGATTATCGAGCCTCAGTTAAGCCTTGGTGGAAATACTATGGTCCGTTCTCTGCCCTTGATGAACTGAATAAGCGTGGTTTACTTGATGATGGCTCTGCTAAGTTCCTTGAGTCTTCAGTTGCTGGTCGTACACTCGGCGCAAGCCTCGATGATGCCAGACAGGTTCTAACTCCCTATATGGACCGGCATGGTGACCTGTTTGTTTCTTTATATATTCCGGATTTGGAGAAGCGACCGCTTAAACCCTCAAGGCAGGCTGTGGTCAGAGAGATTGCTTCTCTATCCTTGAAACATCGCGCGAGGGTAACAGGACTCAAGCAGCGAAACCTCTTGCTCGGTCACAAGCCTTTGCGAGTGCTTGAAATCGGCTATACCTCGGGTGGCACCTCTGCCTTTGCTTGGGAAAAGTCCGGTTGTGAAGCGCACGCCATTGATTATTTCTTTGGTGATACAGTCGAGTCGGGTGGTAGGCATAAATATATTGCAGACATGATCGGAAGTGACGTTCAGTTTCATGTGGGTGATGTAACCAAAAAAACCGACCTGCCTGAAGAGTATTTTGATATTGTCTTTTCGAGTAGCGTGATTGAGCATATTGCTGACTTGCCCGCTGCGTTCGAAGAGATCAAACGACTTTTGAAGCCTGGTGGCATTACCATGCACGCCTATGATCCGTATTTTCATCCTGCTGGTGGCCATTCCTTGGGCATTCTTGATAGCCCGTGGGGGCATGTGCGTCTGAGCAAGGATGAGGTTCTGGACTACATTCGCACCATGCGTCCTCATGAAGCGCCGGTGGCGGTACCGTGGGTCCAAAATGCTCTGTATCCAGAGCACACGCAAGCCCAAGTGCAACGTTCAGTCTGTGGTGCTGGCCTGCGCTTGCGCGAGTGGAAGACCGCCATCGTTGGTAAGGATGTTGCTGGGCAGTTGACTGAAGAGATCGTTACCGATGTCTTGCGTAGTAATCCAGGGTTGTGTGTGCAGGAACTTCTGACACGAAAAGTCTCATTTATTGCACAAAAGGAGCGCTGATGTCTGAGCCATTTGTACTGGCCATCACCCCCGCCCGCGGCGGTTCCAAGGGCGTCCCGCGCAAGAACATCAAGCCCATGGCCGGCAAGTCGCTGCTCCAGTACACAGTCGAGGCTGCGAGCGCCTGCCCGCTGATCACGCGCCATGTGGTCAACACCGAAGACGCGGAGATCCGCGCAGTTGCCGAGTCGCTGGGCGTTGAGGTCCAGGGCCGTCCCGAAGACTTCTGGCACGACAACACCTTCCAGGAGGTCGATCGGCTGTTGCAGTGGGCGGTGGCCGATTTCGAGTCGCGCGAGGGGCGTGTCGATATCGTGGTGCTGCTCTACCCCACGGCGCCGCTGCGTCCCGCCGAGGCGATCACCGACTGCATCGACCTCGTGCTTAATCAGGGCTACGACAGCGCCCTGTCCCTGCGCGAGGATCGCTCCTACCTCTGGCGGCGCACCGACGACAGCGCCACCGTCGAGCCGGCCAACTATGATCCGAAGACACGTGGGCCCAACCAGATGGAAGGCTGGAACCAGTGGGTGGAGAACAAGGCCGTCTACGCCATGAAGCGCGATCTGCTGATGGAGACCGGCTGCCGCCTCGGTGGACGGGTTGGTTATGTTGAGATGAGCCGCATGGAGTCGATCGACATCGATACCCCGGACGACTTCGCTCTGGCTGAGCAGTTGCTGTTGCTGCGGCAGGGCGGCGTGCAAGGTCAATCCGAGTAGCGCTCACCACGCGAGGAAGTTATCATAATGATAACAGGCGAGCGCAATGTCAGCGCCTACGAGGGGTCGCCACCGGTTGACGAAAATGACCGGAAGATAGCCGATGGCCCTCTTTATGATAGAGCGCAAGTCATAGCGCTGGTGCGCAGGAAAGCGTTGAGTCTCTGGACGCGCGGAGCCGCAGAGGATGCAGCCAAATGGATGATCGACGTTCCCGATGTGTGCCGACTGGTGGAACAGGCTGTCACACAGGGGCGGTACATTGGCTCCGAGTGGTGCATTCAGAAACCCGGTGGCCCGTGGGTCGCCAGTGATGCTTACGCGGTTACCGTGTCCGAATGGAATGCGCATGCACAGCGCGAGCTGGATACGACGTGGTATCTCAAATTCAGTATTTCCTGCACCGGCAATGTTCTGTTGTCGGTTTCCAATCATCCAGAGGGGTGTTGATATGGCGACGCAATCCATAGAGCAGCGTGTTTGCCCCGTGTGTGGTGAGGGCGTTCTCGAGGAGCGAGTCGAGAGCCATGTCGTTGACCATGCCGGGGTCAGTGGTTCGGTGCCACTTCATCTGGCCCAGTGTTCGGCCTGTGGCTCTGAAGTGGCCACCGCCGTAGAGGCCAAGGCGAACAAGCGGGCGGTCGTTGCCTTTCGCAAGCGGGTCGATGGCCTGCTGACTGGAGAAGAGATGCGCGCCGCGCGCGAGGCCATGGGGCTGACGCAGGCTCAGGCCGCCGCGCTCTTCGGGGGCGGCAAGGTGGCCTTCTCCCGTTACGAGAACGATGACGTGACCCAGAGTGAGGCGATGGACAGTCTGATCCGCCTTTGTTCGAGCCAGCCCCCGACTCTGGAGGCACTCGCGCGGCACAAGGGTGTTGCGCTTGGTAATGAGAGTGGTGCCGCTGCCAATCTCCTGGATTCGCTGCTCGTGCGCCATGTTTCCGGCATCAAGCGAACTCTGGACGGACAGCTCGGCCTTCGCACAAGTGGAGTGCGTCGCACGACTGCACAAGGTGGGCAGGCTACTGTTTCCATGATTCAGGCATGGCGGAGACGCGTCGCATGAAGCCCAGTCCGCTGACCTTGCACGGCATTCAGTTTGTGCGGGTCCATATCGAGCCGGATCTCGAGTCCGGGTTTGCGCGCGCTCACCACTTCGATTTCGACGGCTCCATGCTCAAGTGGGCCCTCGACCATGGCTATGATGAACAGGACGGTACGTGGTGGGTGGCTGTTGGCTTTGGGACGATGAATGAAGAAGAGGAGCCACGCTGCCCGTATATTCTCGATGTGCAGGCCGTGGGTGTCTTCTCCGTCTCCGAAAAGTACCCGGTGGAGAGGCATGAAGGGCTTGCCTTCGAGTATGGCGCGGCCCTTGTGTATGGCGCGATCCGCGAGATGGTGACCAATGTGACGTCCCGCAGCCTGGTTGGCCCTCTCACGCTGCCGACGCCCAGCTTTGTGGGTGCCTTCGAGGCCCATCGAAACGGCAATCCCGAAGACCAATAGGCCATGCCGCGAATCGCCATCATTGGCCTCGGCCATATCGGCCGCACCCATGTCGCCGCCCTGGCACAAACCGAGGGGCTGGAGCTGGTCGCCGGCTGTGATCACGATGCAGCCCTGGCCTCGGTTCTACCGGAGGCGGTGTCGTTTTACGACTCCCACACCGAGCTGCTGGCCGCCGGCGGCTTCGAAACCGTGGTGGTTGCCACGCCCAATCGTACCCACAACAGCATTGCCTGCGATGTGCTGGCGGCGGGGTATCACGTCATCGTCGAGAAGCCGGCCGCAAGTACGCTCGAAGAGCTGGATGCGCTGGAGCGGCTGGCAGCGAAGCAGGGGCGGCATGTCTACTACGCCTTCCACGCCGCCTCGGCCTTCGAGGTCGATGCATTGGTGGCGCATCTGGCCGAGCAGGGCGAGCATTACGGCCCGCTGACCGCTTTTCACAGCCGCTTCTACGACCCCTATATCGACGACCAGGGCCGGTTGGTGTCCCATGCACGCAGCCTCGACGAGTGCTGGAGCGACAGTGGGGTCAATGCACTCTCGGTGCTCGACCGCCTCCTTCCGGTGGATCGACTCCGTCCGGCCTTCCGCCGCCAGAGCGGTCGGCCTGAGGTGCCGCCGGGGGTGCTTAGTGCGTCGGTGGGTTTCCACTTCCCGGTGGCCGGCTCGGACAGCGCCGGCTTTGGCCTGATCGACACGGCCTGGGATCAGGGCCTGAACTACAAGGCCACCACCCTCTGTTTTGGCAAGAGTGGTTGGAGCCTACAGGCCGACCACAGCGCACAGACGGTCACTGCCTGGGCTCCGCAAGGAGAGACGGTCGAGCTGGCTCGCTTCGACGGCGACCGACTGCTCAACCACTACCTGGGACTCTTCGCCGACTACCGCGAGCGGGTGCGATGTGGTGCCGCAATGAACGGCACTGCGGCCCGTCGCGTGCATGAACGACTCTTTTCAGGACAATCAAGGATATAATGATGGCATCTTACGACCATTTTGTTCGCTCCCTTCTGACATACAAACATCAGGAGTGGAAGGAACTCAGCGGAAGCAGGTGCGTACGGATTCTTGATGTGGGGTGTGGCAAAGGTCGGCTGATAGCCGCAATGCAGTCATCACTGCAGAAATTGTTCCCGGATTTGGATTTTGAGATTCATGGTCTCGAGGTTACTGAGCATTGCGGCGCGCGTGAAGGTTACTTTGACGAGGTAGTTGAAGACTTGTCGCAACAATATCCGGGTCTGCCATGGCGAGAACAATTCCATCTCTGCAGCGATGGTGAATCCTGGCCGTTCGAGGATGGGTACTTCGATGCCATTGTTTTCAGCCAGGTCATTGAGCATGTGCGGGATCATGAGCTGTTCTTCGCCCAGCATGCTCGTGTTTTGTCGGAAAATGGCGTGGGAGTCCACCAGTTCCCATTGCGTGAAAAGATCAAGGATGGCCATCTGTATCTGCCGTATGTCCATCGGATCAGGGATTATGCCTTCCTGCAATCCTATATCCGTTTCATGAGTCGCCTCGGATTCGGGAAGTTCCGTGGTGAGTACAAGCGAGAAAAGCTCGAAAGAGGGTTTGGACTGGAAGATTACGTGAACTACCAGTCTGAGTATGCCTGGTATCAGCTCAACTATCTCAGTCGTCGTGAGACCTTGGCTTTGGCCAAGCGCCATCGCATGAAGGGGGACTTCCTGTTGACGAATTCATGGATCGAATCTCGGTTGTCACGTCTGAGGCTGTGTCGAACTGATCCAAGTACAGGCTTCAATCTGATCTTGCTACGTAAATTCCATTTTCTGATCCCGTGGAAGTTGCGCCGGGGCTCAGGAACACTTGTCTTGAAAAAATCACGGCTCAAGCGTTATGGGGTGTGGTGTTGACATGATTTCCGTCATTATTCGCACCAAGAACGAAGAGCGCTGGATGCGCCCCTGCCTGGAAGGTGTGCTCAACCAGCGGGTTGACCAGCCCGTGGAAGTGGTGTTGGTGGACAATGCCAGCACCGACCGCACGGTGGAGCGGGCCATGGCGGTCTGCCCCGAGCTGAAACTGGTGGAGCTCAACGACTTCCTGCCAGGGTTGGCGTTGAATAAAGGAATCCGGGCGGCTTCGGGTGACTACTTCGTCTGCCTCTCCGCCCACTGCCCTCCGGTGGATGAGCATTGGCTGGCCAACCTCCTGCGCAACTTCGAAGACCCTGAGGTTGCCGGTGTCTACGGTCGCCAGGTCCCGACCCGCTTTACCAGCGCCATCGACAAGCGCGATCTGCTTCTGACCTTTGGCCTGGACCGCCGGGTGCAGGAGCGCGACACCTTCTTCCACAATGCCAACTCGATGATCTCCCGAACAGCATGGGAGCGCTTCCCCTTCGACGAAGTCATCACCAACATTGAGGACCGTCTCTGGGGCAAGCAGGTGATCCAGGCCGGCTACCGGATCGTCTACGAGCCGGAGGCAGCGGTCTACCATCATCATGGCATCCATCAGGACAACCGGCCCGACCGCGCACGCAATGTGGTGCGGATCATGGAGGACCACCTGCCCGAGGTGCATCCTGACGCCTTTGGCGATCCCTTCGACCCGGAGTGGATGGAGGTGGCGGCACTGATCCCGCTGCGCGCCAGCGAGGACACCGTCGACTTCAGCGAGATGCTGGTGCGACGGACCATTGAGGCGGCCAAGGTTTCGCGCTACATCAATCGCATCCTGGTCACCACCGAGTGCGAGGAACTGGCCGCGATGGCGCGAGCGTGCGGCGCTGAAGTGCCATTCCTGCGCCCTGCGGAGCTCTCGGAGGCCAGGGTGCGGGTGGATGAGGTGCTGCGCCATTTCCTGGAGCAACTGGAGGCTGACGGCTATCTGCCCGACATTGTTGTGCCGCTGGAGATCAGTTACCCGTTCCGCCCTCAGGGGCTCATTGACGGCGTGATCGAGCATCTGGTGCGCGAGGGAGGGGATACGGTGATTGCCGGGTTGCCGGAATATCGGCCCTGCTGGAGAGGCAATGGCGAGGGCTTTGCACTACTTACCGATGTCGACCACGCGCGGGATGAACGTGAGCCGATCCATGTGGGTGTTCCCAGCCTGGCGTGCGCGGCCTATCCGACGACCCTGCGTCAGGGGTCGCGACTGGCGGGCGAGGTGGGGATCTTCGAGATCCATGATCCGCTGGCTGGTATCGAGATCCGCAGCCGGGATGCGCTGGATGCGCTGGCGGGGCGGATGGCCTGGGAGGAGCATCGCTGATGGCGGAGCAGGGGTCGGAGTCGCGGCACTACCTGTTCTGCCTGCGCCACTTCAACGACATCGACAACATCACCCCCGCCATCCACTTCCTGCTGGAGCGCCGCCCCGTCCGGGTGACGGTGCTTATCTACTCCCTCGATTACGATTTTCGCGCCGACCCATCGCTGCGCTTCCTGCAGCGGACCTGGGGTGAGCGGCTGCGTGTGGTCTGGATTGGAGAACTGGCGGGGTACAGTGAGGCGTTGATCGACCGGCCGCGCGCCCGTCTGTGGCACTACCGGTTGCGGCGGGTGTTGCGCCGCCCGGTGCTGGAGTGGGGCATCGCGCGAACCGAACATGCGGGGCGGATGCGGGAGTGGCTCGAGCCGTTATTCGCGGAGTGGGGGCGGCCGGCCAGTGTGATCTTTGATCAGAATCGCAGCAGCGTGATCGCCGGGCTGCTGGCGGCACTGCGCGCCAGCGGAGTGGAGCGGATCGTCACGTTGCCGGTCTCACCCTGGATCAACTTCAATGTCCTGCGTCAGGTCGACTTTATCCGTGTCGATGCCGGGGTTTTCTGGAAGAAGCACGACTACAGCGGTTTTGACGCCATGGGTCAGGTTGACTCGTACTACCGGGATAGCCTGGAGGCGTTCTTCAAGCTGCTGGACCACCCGAGCCCGTTCCAGGGACGGGAGCGCATTTTGGGGGCGATCCGCTTCTCCGACGAGTGGTTGGCGGTGCGGCAGACCTACGCCGTTGACGCAGCGGGCGAGGGGCGCTTGCCGCCGGCGGCCACCGGGCAGCGCCGGCTGCTGGTGCTGCCGTCCCACCGCAAGAATAACTCTTTCTGGGAAGAGTACCTGCGAACTCTGCATTTTCTCGCCCAGTTCGAGGATTACGACATCGTAGTCAAACCCCATACCCGCTATGGCGACAGCTACGACGACCTTCCCGAGAATATCCGTCTGGCGCCGGATCTGGACACCTCGGCACTCATCGACTGGTCGGAGATCATCCTGTTCTGGGGCAGCAGCGTGGTGCTGGAAGGCTTCCAGAAAGGCCGTACGATGATCAACCTCGACTACCTCAACGGCAATCGTAGTGTGTTCACCCTGCTGGGGGCGGGCTATCTGTGCCGCTGTCGTGATGATCTGCTGGCGGTGTTGTGCGGTGACGAGGCAATGGAGCGGGCGGTGGTGGCCTCCGTAGAGGGGCGTGAGTTGGTGCGCCGGGATGTGATCGAGGGAGGACAGAGCGATGGGGTAGTGGAGCGGTATCTGGATTTTTGTGAAGGGGTGGACGGGTGAAGATCTGCTTCTACATCCACTCCCTCACCGGCGGCGGCGCCGAGCGCGTTACCTCTACCCTGGCGCGCCACCTGGCCGACCAGGGCCACGAGGTCGGCGTGATCACCATGACCTCCGAGGAGCGCGACTTCTACCCGCTCGACCCCCGCGTGCGTCGCGTTACCCTCGATCTCGCGGGGGTCAATCGCGGGCTCGGCAAGCTCACCGCCAACTACCGCCGCTGGCGGGCGCTGCGCCGCGCCCTGAAGGCGGAGCAGCCCGATGTGGTGGTGGCGATGATGAACACCTCCATTGTACTCGCCATCCTCGCGGCCATCGGTCTGCCGGTGCGGGTCTACGGCTCAGAGCGCAATTACCCCGGACGCAAGGCCACCGGACGCCCCTGGGCGCTGCTTCGCCGGTTCGTCTACCGCTTCGCCGCCGGCCACGTTGCCCAGACCCGCGAGGCGGCGGCTTGGCTGGAGCGCCACACCGGCGCGCGCAACGTGCATGTGATCCCCAACCCGGTGGTCTGGCCGATTCCCTCCTTCCCCCCCGAGGTGACGCCGGAGAGTGTGGTGTCGCCGGAGCGCAAGGTCATCCTGGCCGTGGGCAGCAAGCCGGAGCAGAAGGGCTTCGACCTGTTGGTGCGCGCCTTCGCCGGGTTGGCGGTGGACTGGCCGGAGTGGGACCTGGTGATCGTCGGCGTCGACCCGACGTCGGAGGCGGTCTGCGGCGGCGGGGCTTCGGTGCAGCGGCTGGCCGAGGCCGTAGGGGTGGCGCAGCGCCTGTACCTGCCCGGCCGGGTCGGCAATGTCGCCGACTGGTACCAGCGGGCCGACATCTTCGTGCTCAGTTCGCGCTACGAGGGCTTTCCCAACGTGCTGCTGGAAGCGATGGCCTCTGGCTGTCCGTGTATCGCCTTTGATTGTGATACGGGGCCGCGAGATGTGATCGAACATGGGAGAAACGGGGTGCTGGTTCCGGCCGAGAGTGTTGATGCGCTCCAGAACGCGATGGTGCGGTTGATGGCTGATGAAGGCCTGCGGCAGGGGCTTGGAGAGCACGCGGTCGCAGTACGGCAGCAGTTTGCAGAGCCGAAGGTGATGGCATTGTGGCTGGAAGTGTTCTGAAGATCGCGTCCCATATTTTATTTCTGGAGGTTCTGAGTGCATGTTAGCCTACTGATCGGCTCCCTCAGCGGCGGCGGTGCACAGGGGGTCGCAGTATCTTTGGCCAATGCGCTAGCGGTTCGTGGCCACAATGTTGAGCTGGTGGTGCTGTCGCTGAATAACGAGTGCCGCCAAAAAGACCTCGCCACCAGGGTGGAAGTCAAGGAGTTGGGTGTGGAGCGAGCACGGCACGCGTGGTCGCCTCTGTGTGAGCACTTCAAGGGGCGCGAAATAGATGCCGTGATCGCCTTCATGCCCGAGTTGTGGATGCTAATGGAGGTTGTTCGCTGGCGAATCAGGTCGCGGTTTTTGCTGGTAATGCGATCAATCAATACGTTGAGTGAAGTCGCACAGCATACCCCCAGTGCGGTTCGTCGGTGGCTAGTTGACCCCGGGCTTCGACTGATGTTGAAGCGAGCGGATCACGTAATCGCCCAATCCCAGAAGATGGCAGAGGATTTGGCGGTGGGCTACGGCTTGAGTGCCGAGCAAATGACAGTTATACATAACCCGGTCAGCCCCCGGTTCCTCCTCAGAACGCACACCCCGCCACCATCCCCTTGTCCAACACCGTACTACCTTTTTGCGGGCCGTTTGGAGCCGCAGAAAGGTCTCGAACGGATGCTCGAGGCCTTTGCGAGATATCGGCAACGTGGCGGAGACGCACTCCTGGTAATGGTCGGGGATGGGAGGGATCGTACGCAGCTTGAGGAGCGGGCGCACACGCTAGGTTTGACAGCTTGGGTCCGGTTCGAGGGTTTCCAGAGCGATCCGTTGCCCTGGTATTACCATGCTAGGGCGACCTTGTTGACTTCCTACTACGAAGGCCTGCCCAATGTGCTGATTGAGTCCATCGCAACGGGTACGCCCGTAATCAGTTTCGACGGAGCATCGGGCCCCTCAGAGATCGTCCGGGAAGGCGTCAACGGCTTTCTTGTTTCCGAGGGGAATTGTGATGCATTTGCCGCGGCGATGCTGAGGCTGGAGGCGCAGCCGTTTTCTTCTGTTTCCGTTAGAGCCACGGGCAAACTCTACGCTCCTGAGAAGATTGTTTTGGATTATGAGTCCGTGCTGCATCTTTTTCATACTCGGAAGATATAATACCCTGCTATGACCGAACGATACGTTATTAGAAAACCGATAATTTATGTGTTGGCGGCTAAGGTGGCTGTGACGCAAAGAAAGATGCTCTTGACGTAGGTTGTGGATCGGGGGAGACCGTAAAAGCCTTGCGAGATAATGGCGTCAATGCGGTGGGAGCGGATTTGAAATTCAAACAAGGGCCCTATCGTGATAATTTGATTGCCCAGGGGCATCTGAGTGCCATTGATCCTGCTACATTGCGGTTGCCATATGAGGACAACTCATTTGATTTCGTAATCGCGGACCAGGTTCTGGAACATGTGAGAGATATTGACGCATTTTCTGCCGAGATTGCCCGAGTTTTGAGAAAGGGGGGCGTTTTTATTGGATATTACCCATCTCGTTGGAAGCTGCGGGAGCCCCATGTTGGTGTTCCGTTGGCGGGAGTAATCCGGTGGCGTTGGTGGATAGCGCTATGGGTTAAGGTCGGCGTCTACAAAACGCAGCGTTCTGGGCCGCCGGTCGACGCGATTCTAGCCTACCTCGCTGAAAAAACCTCCTACAGGTCTTTAAATTCTGTTAGAAATTCTTTCGGACAAAAGTTTGTATTCGTCCAGTTCGAGGGAAAGCAGTTGCTTAAGACATTTCATGGGAAAAGAGCGAGAGGGATCGTCTACCTACCATTCGGCCCTCAACTATTTAACGCTCTTTGGAGCAGTATGCTGATCGCTAGATCACCTATTAGCAATGCAACTGAGTGGGGCAAAGGCCGTGGTGATTCATCCCGTGAGTAGAAAATCAAGGATCAGGACCGCCGCCCCTTGTTCCACTGAGAACGTTGTCTTGATCGGCGAGTCATGCTTGATCGCCATTATGGCGAACGAGTTTTCACCGTCGAGCGATCGAAGGGGTTGATGGGGCCGTGGGGTTTTTGCTGTTGTTTGGGCTCTTGGTGGCGACCGCCGGAATAGTGGGCCTTGATAAGAATTTCGATCGGAGCCCTTTGGTTTTCTGGTTGGTATATTTTTTCGTGGTGCTGCTAGTAGGTCTTCGCTATGGAACAACCGATTACGAAAATTATGTTGAGTATTATGAAAGGTTTACCACAAACTCCTCGTTGGAAGCTGCTTTGGTCTTTCGGGATCCCGGTTTTGCATTACTGAACTATGCGAGTGGATATTTTACCACCGGGGCGCAGGGTTTCTTCCTTTTCTTTGCATTTCTGGGTATTTCTCTCAAGCTTTTCGTCTACAGAAAGGTGGCTCCCTATTTTATTTTGGCAGTCGTAGGCTACATTCTTTTTTCATTTACCAAGGATATTGGCCAGATAAGGAATGGGTTTATTGGCAGCGCAACACTTTTTGCGCTTTACCTTCTACACAATAAGAATCATTTATATTGGTTTATTTGTCAGACGGCGGCCGGTTCTGTGCAAGGAGTCGGATATTTTGGGTATCTGGCACCACTATTTCGTTACTTCACGGATACACGTGTCCTCTGGGCGGCACTCATTGTAGCAGTGATATTGTCCGCGCTTGGTGGCGTTGCACTGGACCTCTCCAGGCTTCTTTTCGCTATTCATGAAAACGATCTTACCAGTAGGTTGTGGAGATATGTTGCCAGCCCCTACGCTGTGCCTTACAGATTTTTTGGTGGAAGCATGGCTCTTGTGGTGGTCGCACTTGTTGTGGCATTAGTGTTTATAAATCAAATTTACAAAGCGTCCACCTATAATCGCACGTTCTTTCCCGTGTTTTTTTGGGCTGGTATTGTTTTCATCCTGTTTCGTGATTTTGGTATAGTGGCATTTCGGGTGGCCGATTTCTTGTTCTTTCCTATTCTTCCCATACTGGCAACGTCGCTGATTGCGCAGAGTTCTAGAGCGTCTCGTCCTCTTATGTACGTGATTTTTGTTCTTTATGGTATGGCTTGGTATTACCCTTCCATAATCGCGAATAATGCGCAGTATAGCGTTTACCTGTTCAGGTGACCGGAGGCTGCCCGGGGGTACGCGCGAGGAGCCCCCGGGGGGCTTTGAATGCTGAATTTCTATATTGAAGGATCTCGTCGTGTGCGTGCGAATTGGCTATGTGGTATCAACGTTGCGGAGAAGTGGTCCGACGAGACAGCTTCTAAATGTGGTTTCACAGCTGCATAGGTGGGGGTGTTCTGTTCGTGTGCTCACACTATCGCCAGAGCCGGAAGATTCGTTGTGGTATGACTTTGCCGACGAAGGCATAAACGTTGGTTCGTTATCCTTGGGTCGTGCGGAGGGCATGTGGGCCGGGCGAAAGCGGATCAAGGCGTGGGTTGAGAAGCATGGTGTCAAGGTGCTTCACACCCAAGGGATTCGTGCGGATTCCATGGTCGCAGGGCTGGGATTGCCGCACGTGGCGACCTTAAGGAATTACCCGTTTGAAGACTATCCAATGTTGTATGGGCGGTTTCGTGGTTGGGCGATGGCGAAATGGCATTTGCATGCGTTGCGGACGGTCTCGCGGCCGGTGGTTGTTTCATGGGGCCTGGCGGGCATGCTTCAGGAGATCGGGATGCATCTCGATGTTGTTCAGAATGGCGTCGACGTAGAGCACTTTCTTGTTCCGGCCTCGAAGTGGCGTGCCAAAGAGGCCGTTGGGTGTGTTGGGGAGCGTCCGCTTGCGGTGGCAACCGGGCACTTGATTGGGCGCAAGGATCCCGAGACAGCAATAAACGCCGTAGCCTCGTTGGAAGGTTTGGACCTCGTGTTACTGGGCGACGGGGATCTTCGGTCCGAACTGGAAAGACGCTGGGGAGACCATAAGCGAGTCCGGTTCGTGGGGCGGGTCGAAGATGTACGGCAATGGCTGCATGCGGCGGATGTGTTCGTCTCACCCTCTCGGTCGGAGGGACTGCCAAACGCTGTAATGGAAGCAATGGCTTGTGGGGTGCCGTGTGTTTTATCCGATATACCGCCACATCGAGAATTGCTTGAGAGTGAGCCAGCGGCGGGGGAGCTGTTTGCGGCAGGTGATGCGGCGATGATGGCCAATGCGCTGCGCCGTGTTCTGAAGAATAAAGAGGCAGCTAGCGTCGCTGCTCGGAAAAATGCCGTCGAGCGGTTCTCGGCTGAGGTGATGGCGGGCAATTACCGGAAGTTGTATGTGGAAGAGCTAGAACGTGCGCAGGGCTGAGACGGGTAGTGGAGGTGTGGCGGTGGGGGCGCGGAGAGGAATCTCCGTTCTGATGGCGGTGCATGGTAGTGATGACGTCGTGTTTCTGGATGCCGCGATGGAAAGCATGACCGTGGCACAAACGCGCCCGCCGGACCAAGTAGTGCTGGTTAAGGACGGCCCGCTTTCGCCGGCACAACAAGGAGTGCTGGAACGTTGGAAGGCGCAACTGGGCGAGAGATTCGACGTTGTGTCGTTGGGCGTGAGTTTCGGGCTGGGAGGCGCGCTCAATGCCGGGCTAGATCGATGTGCGTATCCGTTTGTGGCTCGTATGGATGCGGACGACGTGGCGTTTCCCGAGCGGCTGGAGCGTCAGGCTGTGTTGATGGAACAGAATCCAGAGATTGGCGTACTTGGGAGCGGGGCGCGAGAGATCGACCTGGCCGGACACCCGGGTCCGCTCAGGGCAGTGGCGGAAGGGCACGAAGCCCTCGTGAGCAGGCTCTGGGCATGTCCGTTCATACACCCCTCGGTGATGTTTCGGAAGGACTTGATCGTTGGGGTCGGCGGGTACGATCCGTCACTTCGGCGGCGCCAGGATTATGAGCTGTGGTTCCGGGTGCTGGAAGCTGGGGGACGGTTTGCCAACATCGCGGAGCCGCTGATCTGGTATCGGTTCGATCGAAACACGCACAAGAAGCAGAGTGTCTCGGCAGCATGGAGGCAGGGAGTGATAGGCGCCCGTGGGTCAAGGCGGGTGGGCCTTCCTGCCTGGAAGCAATTGGCGTGTTTTGTGCCGTTTTTCCGATCGTTACTGCCGGTTTGGGCACAACATGGAGTGTATCGAATGTTGAGGCCATTTGATCCGAGGCGGTGACACCCACTGTTATTGGCATATTGGAATGGCCGGTGGCGATCTGCAGTAATAGAGGGCTTGTATGGGTGCAGCGAAGCAACGTGTGTTGGTAACGGGCGCGTCGGGCTTTGTGGGCGGTGCTGTGGTGGCGAGGCTGGCGGCGGACAGCCGTCGGGTGCCGGTCGCGGGGTGTCGACGCAGCGCGTCGGTGCCGGAGGGTGTGGAGCTGGCAGTGACGCCATCGCTTGGCCCGGAAGCAGACTGGAGCAGCGCGCTGCAAGGCGTTGAGGCACTTGTGCATGCGGCGGCACGGGTGCATGTGATGGATGAGCCGGAGGCGGATCCGCTGGAGGCGTTCCGGCGGGTGAATGTGGCAGGGACGCTGAGGTTGGCCCGCCAGGCGGTGGAGGCCGGGGTGCGTCGGTTCGTGTTTGTCAGTTCGGTGAAGGTGAACGGCGAGGAGACATCGACGGGGCAGCCGTTCCGCGAGGCGGATGCGCCGGCGCCGGAGGACCCTTATGGCGTGTCCAAGCGCGAGGCGGAGGATGGGCTGCGGGCTCTGAGTGCGGAGACGGGCCTGGAGGTGGTGATCATCCGGCCGCCGCTGGTGTATGGGCCGGGTGTGGGCGCCAATTTCGGCAGCTTGCTGCGCTGGGTGCACAAGGGGGTGCCGTTGCCGCTGGGTGCGGTGACGCAGAACCGGCGCAGTCTGGTGGCGCTGGATAATCTGGTGGATCTGATTGTGACGTGTCTGGACCATCCGGCTGCGGCGGGGGAGACCTTTCTGGTGGCGGATGGGGAGGATGTGTCCACGGCCGGGTTGCTGCGCAAGGTGGGGGATGCGCTGGAGCGGCCGGCGCGGTTGGTGCCGGTGCCGGTGGCCCTGCTGCGGGTCGGCACCGCCGTTCTGGGGCGGCGGGAGATGGCCCGGCGACTGCTCGGCTCGTTGCAGGTGGACGCCACGAAGGCGCGCACCCTGCTGGGCTGGACCCCGCCCGTTTCACTGGATGAGGGGCTGCGCCGCGCCGTGGCCCCGCTGCATACAACCGACACGGGGAGGGGCGCATGATCCGTGCGCTGGATGTGGTTCTGTCGCTGCTGGGGCTGGTGCTGGGTTTGCCGCTGCTGCTGGTGCTGTGGCTCGTCGGCCGGTTCGACACCGGTGCGCCGCTGTTCCGTCAGCAGCGGGTGGGGCGCGGACAGCGGCCCTTCACCCTGGTGAAGTTCCGGACCATGCGCCCCGACACCGCCTCGGTGGCCAGCCATCTGGCGGATGCCGCCGCCATCACCCGTTTCGGCCACTTCCTGCGCCGCACCAAGCTGGACGAGCTGCCGCAGCTCTGGAACGTCCTCCGGGGCGACATGAGCCTCGTGGGCCCGCGCCCCTGCCTGACGAACCAGCACGAGCTCATCGCCGAACGCGAGCAGCGGGGCGTCTTTGCGGTGCGCCCCGGCATCACCGGACTGGCCCAGGTCAACGGCGTCGACATGTCCGAACCCGCCCGCCTCGCCGAGATGGACGCCGAAATGGTGGCCAGCCTCTCCCTCCGCGATTACTTCCGCTTCATCCTCCTCACCGCCACCGGCAAGGGCTCCGGCGACCGCGTTCGCTGAGTGGTCCGGATCTCCGGTAGGATACCCGCCATGAGCCATCAGAAATCCCGCAGCAAACGACCTGCACAGACCACCGTCAGACTGGCCAGCGGCGCCGGCGACAGAGTTATGGTCAAGTCTGGTGTATGAGTGATCGCTGGTTCAGGCGGCGCTCCGGTCGGTGATGGAGGATTCCTCGTCGTTGGTCGGTTCGGTCTGCTCGATGCCGTCGATGAACTGA
>NZ_QKMA01000025.1:0-16598 GCF_003208255.1 Thioalkalivibrio sp. ALE21 | reverse complement strand
GACCGTCCGGCAAACGATCCTCCGCGTAGGTCTCCATGAACGTCTGCAACTCTGCCTCCACCGCTTGCTTGATCAGATCCCGCGCCCCGCGGCGCAGAAGTTCGGTCAACGGGTCCTCTGGTCCGTTCGGCAGGTCTGTCGTATCGTGAGCCATGGTGGCGTATCTCCTCTGGCTGGCTGGTTGGTCGCACTCCCATTCCAGCCGGATACGCCGCCTTCCTCAATCCCCCCCGTACACCACTTTCGACAGTAACTCGTCCAGCAGCTGCTCGCGGGTGAAGACCCGGTCGGGGTGGGTCATGAAGAAGTGCAGCAGGTTGTATTCGGTGGGGCCCAGGCTGACCGGTTGCCCGTTGCCGCTGACCCGGTGCGAGACAGGATCGAGCGCCAGACCGCGGAATTCCACAGGCTCCTCCGAGCTGGTGGGCGTGGTGCGCCGGAGCACGGCCTTGATCCGCGCCACCAGCTCACGCGGCGAAAACGGTTTGACAATGTAATCGTCCGCGCCGACGTCCAGCCCGCGGACGCGGTCTTCTTCCTCGCCGCGCGCGGTCAGCATGATCACCGGGATGTCCTTGGTGACGGGGCTGGCCTTGAGTTCTCGGGCCCAGTCGAGCCCGCTGATGTCCGGCAGCATCCAGTCCAGCAGGACCAGATCGGGCGGCTCCTGGAGCAGGTCGGTGCGCGCGCTGCGGACGTCGCCTGCCTCGCGCAGATCGTAGCCGGCCCGATTGAGGGGCAGGCGGAGCATCTCGCGGATGGCGAGGTCATCCTCCACAAGCAGGATCGAAACAGCCATGTTGGCCTCCGGTTGCGTGATGACCGCATTGCATAACAGGCGTGTTACAGACGTGTGAACACGGCATCATGCGACGGGAATCCTGTTCGCCGTCATTGGCGTCCGTCGTCGCCGTGACTGGCGGTGATGCGCGCGCGCATGCGGCGCTGGGCAAACCATACTCCGCCAACCACCACCGGCACCGTGGCGCCGATGGCGATGTTGACCGGGATCGGCAGGGTGCCGGCATCGTCCATCCCGCGCAGGAAATAGGCCAGCAGGCTGGTCAGATAATAGGAGATCACCACCACCGACAGCCCTTCGACGGTCTCCTGCAGGCGCAGCTGCAGATGGGCGCGCCGGTTCATGGAGCGCAGCAGGTCCCGGTTCTGGTTTTCCACGGCGACGTCCACGCGGGTCCGCAGCATGGAGGTGGTGCGGTGAATCCGGGTCGCGAGGTTGTTGAGCCGTTCGTCCTGCGAGCGGCAGGTGCGCATGGCCGGGTCCAGACGCCGGCCGAGGTATTCGCACAGGGTCTGCAGGCCCGGGATACGCACCGGGCGCAGTTCCTCGGCGCGCTTGTCCACCATGGAGGCGTAGGCGCGTGCGGCGTGGAAGCGGGTCGCCGTGTGGCTGCCCATGCGCTCGACATCGGCGGCCAGGTCGGACAGCGCGGCCAGCAGCCGCTGTTCGCGGTCCGTGCCGTGGAAATATTCGGAGATCCCGGCCATTTCGTCGTTGATGTCGTTGAGGCGGCCTTCCAGTTCGTTGAGCTCGGGCATCAGTTCGCGTGCCAGCGGCAGTGCCAGCAGGGCCATCAGGCGATAGGTCTCCAGTTCGAGGACGCGCTGCACCAGGCGCCCGGCCTGACGGCGGGAGAGGTCCACGTCGCGTACCAGGAAGCGCTCAAAGCCGTCCTCGCGCACACGAAAATCGCTGAACACCCGACCGTCGCCGCCGGAGACGCCGTTGCCGGCGAACGAGTAGGGGGCGAACAGTTCGCCCAGCTCCTGCATGCTGCGCACCGGGGCCTCGCGCGGCTCCAGCTCCAGGTGGATGGCGGCAATGGTCTCCCCCGGCAGGCCGGTCAGCCAGTCGATGGGCACCCGATGGATGGCGGGATGGGTAAACGGTTCCTGCCGGGGTTCGTTCACAACGAAGAACGCCCAGGTGGAGAATTCGTTGTGGCGTTCCCAGCGCAGGCGGAACTCGCCCAGGTCCACGGCTACGAAGTTCTCGCCGTTCAGCGGGGGCTCGATTCCGTGCCGCCGGCACAGATCGGCGACACATTCACGTTCCCGGTCGATGGCTTCGCGCGGGCTCAGCAGGGTCAGCCAGGAGACCCGTGCCGGCGGATCCAGGGGCTCGTAGAAACGGGTATGGATCTCTTCCTGGATGGACTCGCGCAGGGGGTGGTTGCCGGGCAGCAGCGGGTTGGTTTGCATGTCAGTAGTCGGGTGATCGTTCGGAGTCGGAGTCGGAGTCGGAGTCGGAGTCGGGATCGGGATCGGGTCGGGGTGGACGTTCAGGCACCGCGTCCCCGTCGGCGCGGCCGCAGACTGTGCCACAGGACCACCGCCATATCGCGCGCGCCCAGGCGGGGGCGGGCGAAGGCATCGTTCTCCTGGCGCAGGCGCCAGAGCACGCGCGCGCCGCCATTGACGATGGCACGGATCTCGAGACCGAGCCGCCCGCCCAGGGTTCCGCCCAGCGGCGCGCCGGCGCGCAGCAGGCGGTCGGCGCGGGCGTACTGGAACTGCATCAGGTTCTGCAGGGGCAGGGTGTTGAGCCGCTCGCGCAGCATCACCTCGGTCACGCCGTAGCGGGCCATCTCGTCCTGCGGGAGATAGATGCGGTCGTTCTCGCTGATGTCCTGGTGCAGATCCTGGTAGAAGTTGATCAGCTGCAGGGCGGTGCAGATGGCATCCGACTGGCCCAGCATGGCGTCATCGGGTTCGCCCTGCAGGTGCAGGATCAGGCGGCCGACAGGGTTGGCCGAACGTCGGCAGTACTCCATGACCTCGCCGATGTCCGCATAGCGGGTCTTTTCCAGATCCTGGATGAACGCGTCCGCGAGGTCGACGAAGGGCTCGGCGGGAAGGTCGAAACGCTTCTTCGCGTCCGCCAGCGCGATCCATTCGGGGGTGCTCTCCGCGGCCGGGTCGTCCAGTGCCCGAATGTGCTCCTGCATCGCCTGCAGATCGGCGCGGCGGACCTCGGGCGCGCGCGGATCCTCGTCGGCGAGGTCGTCAGCGTCGCGCGCGTAGCAGTAGATCGCGGCCACCGGGTCGCGTATTGGGCGCGGCAGCAGGCGCGACGCGACCGGGAAGTTCTCGTAGTGCGACCGGGCACGCTGGCGGCAATGCCGATAGGCAGCGGCGATGTCGGGGCGGGCCATGTCAGCTCCAGTCGGGGATCTTGGTGCACCCATTATGCCGGTTTTGTCCTGTGTGGGAGGTCGGCCCTCCGGCCGATGGGACGGGCGGGGCCTGTCACTCAGCCGGCGGCGCGGGTGAACGTCTCGCGCCAGCCCCAGAAGTCGCCGGGATGGTCCAGGACACCGTCGGCACCCCAGCCGTCGGTGTTCTGACCGGCGTCAATGTAGCCCCAGGCGGCGATCAGCGTGCTCATGCCGGCGGCACGGCCGGCAGCGATGTCGCGTTCTGCATCGCCCCAGTAGCAGTGGTGTGCGGGCTCGAGCCCGGTCTGGCGGGCGGCCAGCCACATGGGGTCGGGGTCCGGCTTGCGCCGATTGAGGCTGTCGCCGGAGACGATCGCGCTCATGCGCGGGGCGAGGCCCAGGGCCTCCAGCAGCGGTTCGGTCAGCCACGCGGGCTTGTTGGTGACCACGCCCCAGCGCCAGCCGCGCGCCTCGATCTCGTTCAGCAGGGCGTCCATGCCCGGGAACAGCGCGGTGGCGATGCACAGGTCGCGCGCGTAGATCTCGAGGTAACGCTTTTTCAGGGCCTCGGTTTGCTCGTCCGGCGCGTCGGGGAAGGCCAGGGTGACCAGGGCGTGCGAGCCGTGCGAGACATGGTTGCGCACGGCATCGAAGGGCAGGGGCGCGCGGTCGTTCTCGGCCAGCAGCCGGTTGAGAGCGGCATGCATGTCGGGTGCGGTGTCGAGGAGGGTCCCGTCCAGATCGAACAGGACCGCGCCCGGTTCGTGGCTCATGCGCGTGCGGCCATCAGGTAGTTGACGTCGGTGTTCGGGGTCAGGCGGTAGCGCCCGGACAGCGGCGACCAGGTGAGCCCGGTCAGGTCGGCCACCTCCACGTGATGCCGGCGCAGCTGCGCGGCCAGCTCCGAGGGGCGGATGAAACGGCCGTACTCGTGGGTGCCAGCCGGCAGCAGGCGCATCACGTATTCGGCGCCCACGATGGCCTCGGCAAACGCGCGCGGGGTGCGGTTGATGGTGGAGAGGAAGACCCAGCCGCCGGGCCGGACCAGTCGGCACAGGGCGTCGATCACGTTCTCCGGGTCCGGCACGTGTTCCAGCATTTCCAGGCAGGTGACCACGTCGTATTCGCCGGGGTGCTTTTCCGCGTGCTCCTCGGCCGTTACGTGCAGATAACGCACGGAAACTCCGCTGTCGTGGGCGTGCTCGCGCGCGACTTCCAGGTGTTCGGCACCGGCGTCCAGTCCGGTGACCTCGGCCCCGCGCACGGCCATCGCTTCGGACAGGATCCCGGCGCCGCAGCCGACGTCCAGCACCTTCTTGCCGGCCAGGTCGGCATGGCCGTCGATCCACTCCAGGCGCAGGGGGTTGATCGCGTGCAGGGTGGCGAAGGCCCCGTTGGGGTCCCACCATTCATGCGCGCGATCGGTGAATTTGTGGATCTCGGCCGGGTCGACGTTGGCCTGATCAGTGCGGGAATGGGTCGCGGTCATGGCGGTTCAGGTCTCACACGATTGCAGGGTCTCGGCCACGCGGCCCTGCCACCGAACGGCGCTGGCGTGGATGGCCTCAAGGTCCAGCGTAAGCAGTTCGCGGTCGGCGAGCAACGCCCGGCCGTCCACCCATACGTCGCGCACGGCCTCGCGGGTGGCGGCATAGACGATGCGTGCGTGCGGATCGTGTTCGGGCTGCAGCTCCGGGGAGGTCAGGTCGAGGCTGATCAGATCGGCCCGCTTGCCCGCTTCCAGTGAACCGATCTCGTGGTCCAGCCCCAGGGCGCGCGCGCTGCCCAGGGTTGCCATCTCCAGCACGCGCTCGGCCGGCAGCGCGGCTGCATCGCCACTCACGCCCTTGGCCAGCAGGGCCGCCGTGCGCATCTCGCCGATCATGTCGAGGTCGTTGTTGGAGGCGGTTCCGTCGGTGCCCAGCGCGAGGTTGATCCCGGCCTCGTCCAGGCGCGCCACGGGGCAGAAGCCGGACGCCAGTTTGAGGTTCGATTCGGGGCAGTGCGTGATCGACACCGGCCGGCCTTCCAGCAGGGCCAGGTCCTCGTCGCTGACCTGGGTCATGTGGACGGCCATGAACGGCTGGTCCAGCAGGCCCAGACGGGCGAGCCGGGCCAGCGGGCGTTCACCGCCGTTGCTCACCGCCTCGTCCACCTCGCCGGCGGTCTCGTGGACGTGGGTGTGCACCGGCACGCCCAGCTCGCGGGCGCGCTCGCCCACCCGCTGCATGCTCTCGTCACCGACGGTGTAAGGCGCGTGAGGAGCGACGGTGAAACGGATGCGGGGGTGATCACCCCAGGTCTCCACCACCTCGCGGCCGCGCTGGAAGTATTCGTCCGGGGTCTGCGCCCAGGGGGTGGGAAAGTCGAACACCGTCAGGCCCATCACCCCGCGGATGCCGCTGGCATCGACCGCGGCGGCGGCGTCCCCCACGAACAGATACATGTCGGAGAAGCAGGTGGTGCCGCCGCGCAGCATTTCCGCGGCAGCCAGCCGGGTGCCGTCGTTGACGAACTCCGGCGACAGCAGCCGGCCCTCCACCGGCCATACGTAGCGCTTCAGCCACTCCATCAGCGGCTGGTCGCTGCCGATGCCGCGCAACAGGGTCATGCCGGCATGGGTGTGGGCGTTCACCAGCCCCGGCATCAGGGCGTGCCCCTCGCGATGTTCGTGGCGGGCCTCGGGATGCTCGGCGAGGGCCTGTTCGCGCGGCTGGACGGCCAGGATGGCACCGTCGCGAATGACTACCGCATGGTCTTCCAGGACGGCTCCCCGTGGAACCACGGGCAGCACCCAGGAGGCGCTCAGGATCAGCGTGGCTGCTTCGGACATCGGAACTCCGCGATGACGGTTTGAAAATCGGGTTTCGGAATCCGCGCATGGTAAGGAAACGTGGACCAATGTACACGTTCGCGGCCCGGCCGACGGACCGCGGCGATACTCGGAAAGGATGGGGCCGGAACTGTGGAATATGCCCGCACCGAGCTGTATCCTTGCGGCCTTCAGAGATCGCCAAACCGGGTGCAGTTGTCAATGATCGCAGCAGGAAGCTGGAAAACCGCGGTGCCTCTCGTGGTCGCCGTCGCCCTGTCGGGCTGCGGGTTCGCGCCGGGTGGTTTCATTCAGGAGCGCGCCGAGAGCGAACCACTGCACGACAAGGTGGAAGTGAAGCCGATCACCCGGGGTCTGGTTCGTCAGGAGGCCGAGGATCCCGTCCAGCCGGATCTGGAACAGGCACGCGAGGAGCTCGAGGCGGATGACACGCGGTACGACTACCGGATCGGTCGCGGCGACGTGCTCAGCATCATCGTTTATGACCATCCCGAACTGACGATCCCGGCCGGTTCGGAACGCTCGGCGGCCGAATCCGGCAATACGGTGCATTCCGACGGGACCATCTTCTATCCGTTCGTCGGACGGGTGGAGGTCGAGGGCCGAACGGTCGCCGAAGTGCGGGACATCCTTGCGGAAGAGCTCGCCGCGGTCATCAATGATCCGCAGGTAGAAGTGCTGGTGGCGGATTACCGCTCGCAGCAGGTGCACGTGACCGGCGAGGTGCGCGAACCGGGGCGCCAGCCGGTGACCAACGTTCCGTTGACGGTGCTGGACGCGATCAATGATGCCGGTGGGCTGACCGAGGAGGCGAACTGGCACAACGTACGTCTGACACGCGATGGTGAAGAAGTGCCGCTGTCGATGTACGCGATGCTGAGCGAGGGCGATCTGTCCGAGAACCGCGTGCTCCGGGATGGCGACGTGCTGCACGTGCCGGACACGACCGACCAGAAGGCGTATGTGCTGGGCGAGGTGGGCGAACCGCGCAGTATCCCGATGGGACGCGGACGGATCTCGCTGACCGACGCACTTACCGATTCCGGTGGCTTCAACGAGGCGACGGCGGATGCCAGCGGCATCTTTGTGGTCCGTCAGGCGCCGCCGGACAGTGACCTGCTGGCGACGGTTTACCAGCTGGACGCCCGGGATGCCACGGCGCTGGTGCTGGGGACCGAGTTCGAGCTCGAACCCATGGATATCGTCTATGTGACGACGACTCCCCTGGGGCGCTGGAACCGTGTGATCAATCAGTTGCTGCCGACTGTTAACGCTGTTTATCGTGCCTCCCAGGCCACGCGCGACGTGCGCGAGCTGCGCGACGACTTCTGAGCGGGCAGGGTGGAACGGATGTTTGAACGGATCCTCGTGGTATGTACGGGCAACATCTGTCGCAGTCCGGTGGCCGAGGCGATGCTGCGCCGGCATGCCCCGGAGCGCAGCATTGGCTCGGCCGGTCTGGGCGCGCTGGTCGGCGAGGGTGTCGCGCCGCAGGCGCGGGCACTGGCGGAGGCCGATGGCCTGGACGTGTCCGGTCACGAGGCCCGGCAAGTGACCATCGGCATGCTCGAGCAATCGGATCTGGTGCTGGTGATGAGCGACGGGCAGCGCCAGGCGATCGGCCGCAACCACCCCCGTGCCCTGGGCAAGACCATGCGTTTCGGCCACTGGCTGGATGACGGTCGCGGGCGCGATATTCCCGATCCCTATGGCAAGAGCGACGAGGCATTTCGGCAAGTGCACGCGCTGCTGACCGAAGCCGCACAGAGCTGGGCGGAGCGACTGGGCTGATCTCCCGGCCGCGCCACGACAGGAACAGGTAACCCATGACGCAGACCCCCGCTTCCCCGCCGCCGGCGGATGACGAGATCGACCTTGGCCGGCTGCTCGGACTGCTGCTCGATCACAAGTGGTGGATCGTCGGCATCACCTTCCTGTTCATGCTGGGCGGAGGGGCGTATGCGACCCTCTCGACGCCGGTCTACCAGGCGGATGCGCTGGTCCAGGTGGAGGATACCGGCGGTGTCAGTGCACCACTGAACGACATGCGCGAGATGCTGGGGCGCGAGCCGCGTGCATCGGCGGAACTGGAGATTCTGCGTTCGCGCATGGTGCTGGGTCAGGCGGTGGATCGCGAGCGCCTGGACCTGATCGTGCGTCCGGTGCGCCTGCCGGTCATCGGAGATTTTCTGGTCCGCCGGGACTGGGACCGGAGCCGGGCCGCCGTGTTGGGCGGCGTCGCCGAGCGCTATGCGTGGTCCGGAGAATCGCTGACGGTGGGCGATCTGCGGGTCACGCCCGCGATGGAAGGGGAAACCCTGACACTGCAGGTCACCGGCGAGGATCAGTTCCGCCTGGCCCACGACGATCGGGTCCTGGGAGAAGGCCGAACCGGGGAGGAGGCGAGCTTCCTCGACGGGCAGATCATCCTGTTTGTGGAGGACATCTCGGCCGGGGCCGGGGCCCGCTTCGAACTCCAGCGCCACGCTCGGCTGGCCGCGATACGCGATCTGCGCAACCGTTTCCAGGCCACGGAACAGGGCAATGAGAGCGGTGTCTTCAGCCTGACATTCACCCACACCGATTCGGAACAGGCTCGCGGCGCCCTGAACGCGATCAGTGACATCTATCGCCGCCAGAACGTCGAACGTCAGGCCGCGGAGGCGGAACAGAGCCTGGAGTTCCTGGAAGAGCAGGTGCCCCAGGTACGGGCACGGCTGCGGGAAGCGGAAGACGCCCTGAACGAGTATCAGGTGGAGCAGGAAAGCGTCGACATGTCGATGGAGACGCAGGCGGTCCTCGACCGGCTGGTTGACCTGGAGCGCCAGATCACCGAGCTGGAATTCGAGGAGGCGGAGATCTCCCGTCGGTACACGCAGAACCATCCGACCTACGTCACCCTGCTGGAAAAACGCGAGCAACTGGAGAACGAGCGCCGGGAGCTGCAGCAGGAGATCGGGGGTCTGCCGGAGACCCAGCAACAGGTACTCCGGCTGCAGCGTGATGTCGAAGTGAACCAGGAAGTCTATGTCCAGCTGCTCAACCGCATGCAGGAGATGGACATCACGCGAGCCAGCACGGTGGGGAATGTCCGCATCCTGGACGATGCCGCAGTTCTGCCGTCACCGGTGGAGCCACAGCGCGGGCTGATCGTGGCGCTGGCAACGGTCCTCGGCGGCATGCTTTCGGTGGCGCTGGTGCTGCTGCGCGGGATGCTCAACCGGGGCGTTGAATCACAGGAGCAGATCGAGGAACTGGATCTACCGGTCTATGCGACCGTACCGCTGTCGGACGTGCAGCAGAAACTCGTCAAGCGGCTGCGGCGGCGGCGTGATCTGAAAAGCGGGCGTCGACGCGGGGCCACCGGGGAAGAAGGGGTCGTGACGGGGGTGCTGGCCTCGTATTCCCCGACGGACGGGGCCATCGAGGCGCTGCGTGGTCTGCGCAGCAGCCTGCATTTCGCGATGCTCGAGGCGGCGGACAATCGGCTGGTGATCACCGGTCCCAGCCCGGGTGTCGGCAAGAGTTTCATCTCGGTGAACCTGGCGGCGGTGTGTGCCCAGGCGGGCCAGAAGGTCCTGGTGGTCGACGCCGACATGCGCAAGGGGCACGTTCATCATGCGTTCGGCGAGGCCAGTGCGGGCGGTCTCTCCGATCTGCTGTCGGAGAAGCTGACGCCCGGGGAGGCCATCCGCCATACCGATATCGAGGGCCTCGATTACATGGCCCGGGGCTCGGCGCCCCCGAATCCCGCCGAGCTGCTGATGAACGAGCGTTTTACCCGGTTCCTCGATCAGGCGAGCGAGCAGTACGACCTGGTGCTGATCGATACGCCGCCGATCCTGGCGGTGACGGACGCCTCCGTGGTCGCGCGCCACTGCTCGACCACCCTGATGGTGGTGCGCTTCCAGCTCAACCCGCCGCGCGAGATCGAGGCGGCGCGGCGTCGTCTGGAGAGTGCGGGCGTGGAGACGCGGGGTGCGATCCTGAATTCCATGGAAGCCACCGCCAGTGCCAGTTACGGTTACGGCTACTACCACTACTCGTACAAGTAGCGGAACTCCCGGTTCACCCGGCGGGACGGTATTCGGGAACGATTTCCCGCAGACGTGCGCGGGTCGCCGCGGCATCCATCGCCTGGTCGGCGCGTTCCAGAGCCGCCAGCGCCTCGCTGAGGGCATCCGCCGGTGCCCGGTCTTCGCGGGCCTGCATGATGCGGGGGTGGCGCGTGCTCTCCACGTTGTCGCCAATGAGCAGTTCTTCGTAGAGCTTTTCGCCCGGGCGCAGCCCGGTGAACTGGATCGCCACGCCGTCGGGCGGGTCGCCGTTGTCGTCCCGGACCTGGCGGCCGTGCAGGCGGATCATGCGTCGGGCGAGATCCTGGATTCGTACGGGCTCGCCCATGTCGAGGACAAAGACCTCACCGCCGCCGGCCATGGTGCCGGCCTGGATCACCAGCTCGGCGGCCTCCGGGATGGACATGAAGTAGCGCGTGATCTCGGGGTGGGTCACCGTGACGGGGCCGCCTTCCCGGATCTGGCGATGAAACAGGGGCACGACGGAACCGGATGATCCGAGGACGTTGCCAAAGCGCACCATGGAAAACACGGTAGCCGGGGTGCCGGCTGCCCGGTCCTGCAGGATCATTTCCGCCAGCCGCTTGCTCGCGCCCATGACGTTGGTGGGGCGCACGGCCTTGTCGGTACTGATGAGGATGAATCGTTCCACGCCGGCCGCGATCGCGGCGTCGGCCAGCACCCGCGTTCCGAGGACATTGTTGCGCACTCCCTCGACGGCATTCTCCTCGACGATGGGTACGTGCTTGTAGGCGGCCGCATGGTAAAGGGTCTGGATCCGGTGGCGGGCGAGGACGGATTCCACCCGCCGGGGCAGGGTGACCGACCCCAGAACGGCATGGATCGGGCAGTCCAGGCCGAGCTCGGCACGCAGTGCCTGCATTTCCTGTTCGATACGGTAGAGCGCGAATTCGTTGCGTTCGAACAGGACGAGTTCGGCCGGTCCCTGGCGGAGGATGCGCCGGCACAGCTCCGAGCCGATGGAGCCGCCGGCACCGGTGACCATTACGCGGCGATCCACAATGCTGCATTGCAGCAGGTCCGGCTGAGGCGGCACCGGGTCGCGTCCCAGGAGATCCGCCACGTCGATATCTTCGAGCTGGTCCAGGCGCGCCTGGCCGGAGACGACGGCCTCCATGGAGGGTACCGACTGCACATGCAGGGGATAGGGCTCGAGGCGCTCCAGGATGGCCTTGCGCGCCGAGCGCGAGGCCGAAGGAACGGCCAGCAGGATGCGCCGGATGCCGTACTGGTGCATCAGCGTCCCGATCATCTGCGGGGGGTGGACCCGAATGCCGTTGATCGCCTGCCCCTGCAGGGCCGGGTTGTCGTCGATGAAGGCGACGATGCGGAACTGCCCGGTGGTGCCGAGGCCGGCCGCGAGCTGCATCCCGGCGGCACCGGCGCCATAGACCAGTACGGGTTCCGCGTGGCGGCGCAGTTCGTTCACGTTCTGGTACCAGCTGCGCACGAGAAAACGGCTGCCGCCCACGTAGATGAAGGCCAGGAGGGCGAAGGCCACCGGGACGAGGCGAGGGAAGTCGTCCAGCCGGCCAATCGCCGCGGCCGCCCACAGGAATCCGGCGAGCAGGACGACCCCGGTGGCCACGGACCATACCGCGCGGATTCCCATGAAACGAACCACGGCACGGTAGAGGCCCAGCCGGGCGAAGATGAACACACCGACCACCGGCAGCAGGGGAAACAGCCACCAGGCATTGATCAGGGCTTCGGGCAGGGGTTCGGCCAGACGGAGGGCGAAGGCCGTCCACAGGGCGAGCGGAAGCATGGCCACATCGGCCGCGACCATCAGCCAGCGCTTGGTTCGGCGCGGCAGGTTGATGAGGGAGCCCAGCCAGCGGGTGCGGTGGTCGCCCGTTTGATCCTTGGGGTTGCCCATTCTTCCCTGGTCCCGGCGCGGAGTGCGCGCCATACGCGGAGCCGATGTAAAAAAAGGGCCGCGAGGGCCCTTTCTTGCCGAGTTCCGGCGTTGCCCGCTGCGGGCGCCGGAATACCCCCTGAAATCTGGCGGAGAGGGAGGGATTACTCGCCACGCCGTGGCTCGCCCTCCGGGCCATCGCCTGCGGCGATGTTCGGGTGCCGCGGTGCGGCACCCGTCGAACCCGGTTTGCTCGATTCCTCGGGTTCGAATCCCTCGTCCGACCGGGATTTACATGGAACCAGGGGCCCGGTTGCCCCCTGGTTCAAAAATCTGGCGGAGAGGGAGGGATTCGAACCCTCGATACGGGGTTACCGTATACACACTTTCCAGGCGTGCGCCTTCGACCGCTCGGCCACCTCTCCGTAAGCTGCGAAAGGTTAAACGACATCGGCGCCGTGTGCAATCGACGAAACCGCGCGGTCCCGAAAGGTGGCCCCCGCCGGAGTGTGCCGGCATTACTCGTTGATCTGCATCACGAACTCGCTTTCTCCTGACGCTACACTTGAACTGTCCGCTTTCTGCGGTGGTGGTCGCCGGCAGGCTCTCTGCCCCGGGCCGGGCACCGTCAAGTGGTGTATGTCGCGTGTTGGCCCCTTCAGGACGAAGGGGCCTTTTTTGTTATCCCCTTCGCGTGTGGGCGTTTTGCGACGCAGCCGCCGTTCCACGTCACGCTATAGCAATGGCCCCTGTCGGGACGGAATAACCGATGGCGGGCCGACGTCTTTTCGTTCACCAGGGCGTCTGGCAGCGCTACCCGGCCGACGTCTTTACTTCATTCAGGTCCTAACACTCAGGAGTGGTATATGAACCTCACGCGGAGGGAATTCCTCGAAGTCATGGTGGCCGCCAGCGCGGCCGGTCTCGCCACCAATGCCTGGGCGGGCGAGAGCATCGACTGGCAGCGCGCGCCGTCGGATTTCTACGACATTTCTCCGTTCGGGAACGTGTCTCTGCTGCATTACACCGACTGCCACGCGCAGCTGCGCCCGGTCTATTTCCGTGAGCCGGACGTGAACATTGGCGTGGGGGACATGCAGGGCAAGCCGCCGGTGCTGGCCGGCGAGGCGCTGCTCGACCACTTCGGGGTCGAAAAGGGCACGCCCGAGGCCCATGCGCTGACCTTCCTCGATTTCGCCGAGGCGGCCGAGAAGTACGGTCGGGTCGGCGGCTTCTCGCATCTGTCGACCCTGGTGAAGCGCCTGCGTGCGGACCGGCCGAACTCCCTCCTGCTGGACGGTGGCGACACCTGGCAGGGTTCGGCGACCTCGCTGTGGACCGGCGGGCAGGACATGGTCGACGCGCAGAAGCTCCTGGGCGTGGACGTGATGACCGGTCACTGGGAGTTCACCTTCGGTGACGAGCGCGTCAAGGAAGTCATCGAGAACGACTTCAAGCCCAACGGCATCGACTTCGTCGCGCAGAACGTCGAGGACCGCGACTGGGGTGACCGGATCTTCGAGCCCTACACCATCCGCGAGATGAACGGCGTCCCGGTGGCCGTGATCGGGCAGGCCTTCCCGTACACCTCGGTGGCCAATCCGGATTACATGTTCCCGGAATGGTCGTTCGGCATCCGTGACGACAAGATGCAGCAGATGATCGACGAGGTGCGTCAGAAGGGCGCGAAGGTCGTGGCGATCCTGTCGCACAACGGTATGGTGACGGACATCGAAATGGCCCGTCGGCTGCGCGACGTCGACGTAATCATGGGCGGCCACACCCACGACGCAATCCCGGGTGCGCTGGAGATCGAGAACGCCGCGGGCGAGCGCACGCTGGTGACCAATGCCGGTTCCAACGGCAAGTTCCTGGGCGTGCTGGATCTGGATGTGAACGACAGCGGCATCAAGGACTACCGCTTCAAGATGCTGCCGGTGTTCGCCAACATGCTGGACGCGGATCCGGAGATGGAGGCGCACATCGAAGAGGTGCGCAAGCCGTTCGAGGACCAGCTGCGGGAAGAACTGGCGGTGACCGACGACGTCCTCTACCGCCGCGGCAACTTCAACGGGACCTTCGACGAGGTCATCGTGCAGGCGATGATGGAAGAGATGGACGCCGAAGTCGCGCTGTCGCCGGGTTTCCGCTGGGGCGTGAGTGTGCTGCCGGGCCAGCCGATCACTTTCGAAGAGCTGATGACCCAGACCGCGACGACGTACTCCGAGACCACGCGCAACGAGATGACCGGCGCGGATCTCAAGCACGCGATGGAAGACGTGGCCAACTCGATCTTCAACGAAGACCCGTATCGTCATCGCGGCGGTGACATGGTGCGCACCGGTGGTGTCCGCTACACCATCGACCCGCACAAGCCGATGGGCGAGCGCATCACCGACATGGAGATCAATGGCGAACCCATGGATCCGGAACGGCGCTATGTGGTGGCGGGCTGGGCCGACGTGCATCAGCCGCATGACACGCCCCCGGTCTGGGAAGTGGTGGGTAACTGGCTGCGCAACCAGGATACGGTCAACGTGGGCGAGCCCTACCTGCCGAAGCTGAAGAACGTGGAGGGCGATCCCGGCCTGGCTCGCTAAGGCCGCCAGATGCTCCGGATCCTTGCGATCCGGAGCCGGATTGTGAAGGGCCGTCCCGCGAGGGGCGGCCCTTTTTGTTGCCCCCGAGAGGCCTCGAGTGAAGTGAGAGGTCCCGGAAAGGCTCCCGGGGTGGTTTCTCGGGGTACCCTTGATGGGAGCGTGCTTGCATGCGAACAACGCGGGGTGTTGATTGGCGCCGCGATTCGCGGCCGGGGCCGCTCCACAGGGCGCCGCAGGCGCGCGGAATTACTTGGGGAGGATCATGGAAGAACTGCTTTTTTATTGCCGGGCAGGATTCGAAAAGGACCTGGCCGGCGAGCTGGCCGCGGAAGCCGCGCGCGAAGGCCTGGCCGTCTATCCACGGTTCGGTGAAGGGGCGGCATTCGTGCGCCTGTTGCCGGCCGATGGCGATCCGGCACCGCTGCGCGACGCCTTTCCCCTGGATGAGCGGATCTTCGCGCGCCAGCGCCTCCCGGCGCTGCATCCGCTGGAGGGCCTGTCACGCAAAGACCGGGTGAGCCCGGTCGTGGAACGGATTCGCGCGAGCGGCTGGTCGTTTGAGGCCATCTGGCACGAGACGCCGGATACCAACGAGGGCAAGGAGCTGCGCCGCCTGGGAAAGGCGCTGGAGCGTCCGCTGGAGTCGGCACTGCGCAAGGCTGGCGCGCTGCGCGAAGAGCGTGAGGCGCAGGGTCGTCGTCTGCATTGTTTCTGGACTGCCGGCGACCGTGTGCAGCTGGGTCTGGCCGCGCCGGAGAGCAGCAGCGACCGTCCGGGGGGCATCCTGCGGCTGAAGGCCCCGCGCGCAGCGCCCAGCCGTTCCGCACTGAAACTCGAGGAAGCCTGGCACCAGTTCCTGACACCCGAGGAGCGCGAACAGCGACTGGCGGAGGGCATGACGGCGGTGGATCTGGGGGCGGCGCCGGGGGGCTGGACCTGGCAGCTGGTGCGGCACGGCCTGCATGTCCAGGCCGTGGACAACGGTCCGATGGATGCCGACCTGATGGCCGGGGGACAAGTGGAGCATATCCGCGAGGATGCGTTCACCTGGATGCCCCCGCGTCCGGTGCACTGGCTGGTGTGCGACATCGTGGACCGACCCGGACGCGTCGCGGACCGCATAGGCGACTGGCTGGAGGCGGGATGGGCTGAAGAGGCGATCTTTAACCTCAAGCTCCCGATGAAGAAGCGCTACGAGACCGTGCGGGAATGTCTTGATCGGCTGGAGGGCCGGCTGGCCGGGCACGGATTTCGCGTGCACGCCCGCCAGCTGTATCACGATCGCGAGGAAATCACCGTGCATGCCCGTCCGGCCCGTGGTGCGGCCGGCTGAAGAAAACGGGTTATTCGCCCTGCACGGTCACGGTGAGACGCCGGTCGTGTCCGGCGTAACGGTGCTCCCAGAGGAAGATCCCCTGCCAGGTACCCAGAGCGGGGCGGCCGCGGGTGACCGGGAGAGTGAGGTCATTGTGGGTCAGCATGGCCCGGGCATGGGCGGCCATGTCGTCGTCGCCTTCCATGTCGTGGCGGTAGGCGGGGTCGCCGTCCGGCGCCAGCCGGGCCAGGATCGTCTCCAGATCGCGCCGGACGTCCGGGTCGGCGTTCTCGGTGATCAGCAGCGACGCACTGGTGTGGTGCTGGAAGACGTGGCAGGTGCCGGTGGTGATGCCCGAACGACGGATGATGTCGCGCACGGCATCGGTTACGGCGACGCTGCCGCGGCCCCGCGTGGTGATCGTCAGATCTTCCTGGTAAACGCTCATAAGCAACCCTGAATTCACAGAATAACTGCAACGCCTGAACCCGGAAGGGGTGGGCCAGCTGCCGCCGTAGAATGGGTGGCTCTCACCCCAAACCCATTCAGGCGTACCGATGAGGCACTACAGGCAGCTGACCCAGGAAGAACGATATCAGATCAGTGCGTTGCGCGGGCTGGGGCGCTCGCAGGGGGCGATTGCTCGGACGCTGGGCCGCAGCCCGGGGACGATCAGTCGAGAGCTGAAGCGCAACGGCGATGGCGGTTGCTACGAG
>NZ_QKMA01000024.1:0-18332 GCF_003208255.1 Thioalkalivibrio sp. ALE21 | reverse complement strand
ATCGTCTTCGGACGATGGGTCCGGTCTTCCACCTCGGTGCGCCGGCGGCGCCACTTGCGCACCGTCATGCGACTGATGCCGTAGCGCCGGGCCAGTTCCGGGTCGCTGACGCCGGCCGGCGCCTCCTGCAGTTCCTGCCGGATCCGGGGTGTGGTGCGGGCGTTGGAGTGGATGGTACTCGCCATGCGGTCAGCCTCCCGTTCGCTCATCGGGCACAATACTCATCCACTCCCGGGCATGAAACAGGGGTGCCTTCTCTCGCGGTATGCAATCAGGCGTGACCTGACATCAGGGCTGAAACCGTCCGAGCTGCACCAGAGCCGGACTACTTACAGCCAGATCACTGAGACTCTGAAGCAACTCAATATCAGTGGAAGCGGCGATTTGTTGGCAGGGAGGCGGCGGAGTCCAACGGTTGAAGGAGCTGGTGGAGCACTATTCGGAGAGGGGGCCTTCGGCAAGCTGTTCAAATTGATCCAGCGGGGGAGTCTGTTCCGGATCCACAAGCGAGTGTCTCGCCAGCACTGCGCGATAGGGTGGAAGGCGTTGCCCATGGAGATCGATCTGAACTTGCCCGCGCCCCATGAGAATTGGGTTCGTGAGCGTATCGCCGCTTGGCGGGGCCATCCGCAGCAACTCCAGCTCGACAGAGGCCCCGGGTTCGTCTCGGCTCCGATCGCCGACTGGCCCAAGAACTACCCTTCATCCAGCCTTGCAAGCCCATGCAGAACGGCTTAATCGGATGGTTCAACGGCAGCCACCACCGCGCGGCGCTGGATCTATACGTCTTCGGGACATTCACGGAAATGCCGGAATACACCGAGCAGGAGCTGCTCGACTACAACGAAACCGCCCCTCACGAGTGTCTAGGAGATCTAACGCCGGTCGAATACCAGCAGTTACACACCCCGGGAACCTCTAGTTACGCGTGGACCTAATCCGGGGAAGTCGACAGACTGACCTACGGCGAGCGACGATAACCGTTCCTTCACGAACAGGCTTCTGCCGAATCTAGGGGACATCGGTGGTGCCAAGGGTAGGCGCGATCGCGTCGGGGTGTGGATTGACGCTTTCCCGATCATGCTCCAGCCACAAGCATTGTGCTCCACATTGGTCATGCGAAGGGTGATCGTCGATTGCCAAGAAACGGACAACCGGCGGCATCAGCGCTGTGATTATATTGTTGGGCGTGCGATTAACTGACGGCTGCCCTTTGAGGTTGCGAAAGCCATTCTGATATCTGTATGTGGCGAAAGGGGGCACAGGCAACGATGTTCGAAGTTACCGGTGAAGACATTGCGAACCTGAACGACAGCGATCTGCGCACGCTTGTTGCGCGGCTCGCGCTCGCCGAACTGCGCGAACAAGGCTATCCGAGCTCGTCCGTGACCGCCGGCGGCAATCAGGATGCCGCTGATGGTGGCCTTGATGTTCGAATCGATTGTCCAGAACCCCTAAGCTCGCCCGACTTCGTTCCGCGGGCGCTCACTGGCTTCCAGGTCAAGAAGCCTGACATGCCGCCGAGCGCAATCCGTGACGAGATGTGCCCCAGTGGAGTACTGCGTCCGGTGATCGCCGAGCTGGCCGCGGCATCGGGCGCATATGTCATCGTCAGCGCGCAAGGATCGGTCGCCGATAAGCCGCTCGGCGACCGCCGTTCGGCTATTCGGGACCAGCTCAGCGGTCTTCCTGACGCCACCAAGTTGCACACTGATTTCTATGACCGCGACCGGTTAGCAATTTGGGTTAATCACTACCCCGGCATCGCCGCCTGGATTCGTACCCGGCTGGGGCGCGGCCTTTCAGGATGGAGCAGTATCGGCGAGTGGTACGGCGCAGGTGTAAGCGAATCGACGAGCTACTTGTTTGACGACCAAGCTTGCCTTACTGACGAACGGACGACTGAGCGCGAAGGGCTCACGCTCAGCGATGGTATCGCCCGGCTTCGCGAAGCACTCGGTAGGCCACAGCAATGTATCCGGCTGATCGGCTTGTCAGGCGTTGGCAAGACCCGACTCGTACAAGCCCTGTTTGAGGATGACATCGGTGATGCGCCGCTCGATCCCAGCCTCGCCGTCTACACCGACTATTCGCAAGAGACCGCCCCGACCGCGCGGGACATGGCCCGTCAGTTGGTGACCGCGCGGCAGCGCGCGATCCTCATCATCGACAATTGCAACCCTGCCACACACACCGAGCTTGCGCGCATCTGTTCCGAGATCGGCAGTGAGGTCAGCCTGATCACTGTCGAATATGATGTTCGTGATGACGAGCCAGAACGCACCGAGGTGTTTCGGCTGCAGTCGGCGTCGCCCGATCTGGTCGCGCTGTGGCTTGAACAGACTTTCCCCGATGTGACCCAGATCGATCGCCGAATGATCGCGGAGTTTAGCGACGGTAATTTTCGGGTGGCGCGGGCACTCGCCGAAACGCTCGGCAAGGGTGAGACACTCGGCAAACTCAAAAGCCGCGACCTGTTCGAGCGCATCTTCCAACAACGCAACGAGCCCGATCAAGACCTGCTGTTAGCCGCGGAAGACCTCGCACTGCTCTACTCGATCGATGGCGAGGATACATCCACGGACGGCGAACTCGCACGAGTGGCGGCGCTTCGCGGTGTGCCGAGCACGACGCTCTATGCGGCTCTGGCAACCCTGCGCGACCGCGGCATTGCACAGCTACGCGGCCGCTGGCGTGCGATCCTGCCGCATGCGATCGCCAACCCGCTGGCGACCTTCGCGCTCGAACGCATTCCACCCGCAGATTTCGACAGTTTCTGCGCCTCGCTTACGCCACGCATGCAGAAATCACTTTCGCGTCGGCTTGGCTATCTTCACGACAGTGCTGACGCACGGGCTGCCGTGGAACGCTGGTTGCGCGCGGATGGCCCTCTACGCAACCTGGCTAAACAGGGTGAGGACGGCCTTCAGATTATCTCAAACATCGCGCCGGTCGCGCCCGAGGCCGTCCTTGCCCATATTGAGCACGAGCTGGGCGACCCGGCCAGCCATGAGATCCTCGCCTCTCAGTCAAGCGAAAGATGGCAATGGATCCGCCTGATCAAGCTGCTCGCCTATGACCCGTCTATGTTTGATCGTGCGGCGACTTTGCTCGCCCGCTTCCTCGCCGCCGAGCCACCTAGCCATAACAGCAACTCGGCATCGGCCATGTTTGCCGAACTGTTTCATCTGCATCTATCCGGAACCCAAGCGCCGCCCAAGCAGCGTCGGGCCCTTGTACGCGTTCTTGCTCGGTCGGAGAATCCAGAGTTGGTACGATGTGCAGGGATCGCCTTAGAGGCGCTGCTCAAAGCGAATCATTTCAGTTCGTCGAGTGACTTCGACTTTGGTGCTCGTTCACGTGACTGGGGCTGGCACCCACCGACCTATGGCGACATATGGGATTGGTACACGGACGCAATCGATCTCGCCGTCGAATTGTCGCCGTTGATTCCCGACGTCCGAGATCATGTTGCGAACAGCGTCAGGGAGCTGTGGCGCTTTGGCGCGTGCCACGACGCGCTTGAGCGGGCGGCGGTCCATTTCTCCGGTGAACGACCCTGGATAGAAGGCTGGCTCGCCTGTCGCGTGGCGCTGCGGTTTGAAGGTGACGCGAGGCCTGATGATGTCCGAGAGCGACTGGTGGCGCTCATCGCTCATCTGAAACCGGCTGATTTGTTACATAAGGCACGCGCCATTGTGCTCAGTCGTGGTGTGACCGGTTGGGCGATGGAGGATGGCGAGCCTGACGATGGCGATGCCATGAAGCCGTGGGGGCGCGTGTCGCAGATGGCCCAGGACATTGGTGTCGAGCTCGCCAACGATCAGGAAACCCGCCGCGAGTTTGTTCAGGAACTGCTCTCGGCGCGTCACCCTCAGCGCGCCTACGAATGCGGGATAGGGCTGGCGAATGGTGCTGCCGACCTTGCCGCCATGTGGCAGGAGCTGGTCGATGCCTCCGCCGCAGTTACCGATCAACGCAACGCCGCATTATTGGGTGGTTTTGTATGGGGCGCCCATATCCACGACGCGGCCTTGTTGGACGGTGTGCTGGAGGGTGCGATTGATAATCCGGATCTCGCCCCTAGCCTGCCCTATCTACAGGCGCGCGTAGCGATCGATGCCACAGGGATTTCCAGGCTTCGTCGCGCAATCGCGCGTGGTGCCTTATCAGCACCGGATTTCACCAGCATTGCCAATGGCTCTGTGGGCGAGTCGCCGCCCGAAGATCTTGGCCGGCTGCTTCTCGACATAGCCGAGTTGCCTGACGGCATAGAGATTGCCCTGGATATTATCCATATGCACTTCTACTGCCATAGAAAGGACCAGCATCCGGAATCGCCGGAACTAATCTCAGTCGGGCGGCAACTCCTACGACGAGCGGAATTCACCAGGACGCAGAAACTGCAGGATTTCGGCATGGGTACGGTGATCCGTGTCTGCTGCGCTGGGAGCGATGGCGAAGTGACCTTGCGCTCCATCTGCGCACGGGTCCGTGCGGGCCTCGAGACGGTATATCTCTCCGCCTATAGCCTTGGCTACCTTCTGAAGGCTTTGTTCGAGACACACCCGCTGATCGCGCTCGACGAGTTTCTGTTACCCGACCCCGAGGCGAACAATCGCGGACTGTTCGATCGTGACTTCGGACCGGAGTCACCTATTGAAGAGTTGAGCCCAGACATCCTGCTGCAATGGGCTGGACTGGCTCCTAATCAGCGCTTCCCATTGCTCGGACGCTCGATCGCAATGTTCAGGAGCCAACAGGGGGATGAAGAAAATGCGGTTTCGCCGCTGTTCATGACGATTCTGGAGCAGGCGCCGGACAAGGGCGCATTTCTCGGAGATATCTGGTTGAGGCTTCCTCCCACATGCTGGACCGGGTCGCTTGCCGATATCCTGGAACGCCGGCGGGTGGCGATCTGCGAGCTTGGCGAAGCTCTCGGCGGAGACGTCCAGACGTGGGTCTTGGATTCTCTTCCGGAACTGGATGGCTGGATTGAACGTGAGCGGGCACGGGACCGTGACGCCGAGCAAAGTTTTGAGTGATCTGCATCAAGCGCCAACATCGCCGGGAGCAGCGGTCATACCGAGCGATCCATTGAGCCGAGACCTATCTTGGTTGCCGATGGAACCAAGGGCCCTTCCCTCTAGAAACCTGATACACGCGATTAAGAAGAGGAGATCGACGCTATACCGGATGACCAGGAAGAACTTGAAGGTGAAGGGTGGGATCAGGGCGAACTTACACTGCCTCCGGACGACTTCAGCTACAAGTCGTTCGCCGAGTTGTACGAGGAGGGAGCACTTCAGACTGCAGGAGCACGCCAATACGGATATGCCGCGAAGATCGGCGTCCTACGTGGATTCGTAGAAGGCGATCCTGAGGCCTGGCGCCTGGTGATGGAACGAAAACCCGAGTGGGACCTCCGCGAAGACTGAAGCTTCGAGCACTTCGACCTCCCATGGCGCATGGGCTGGCTGGCGCACAGCAACCAATCTTACGCCAACCCATTGGGGGGCCAATTGGGGGACCTGTTAACTCGCAGACCCGGTTTTCCTTTCCAAATCCGCGACTTAACTTTGAAAATGGCGGAGAGTGAGGGATTCGAACCCTCGATGGGCTTTTGACCCATACTCCCTTAGCAGGGGAGCGCCTTCAACCACTCGGCCAACTCTCCGTAACTGCGGTGCAGAGGATACGGATTCACGCCGCGGAATGAAAGCCCGCGCGGCCCCGAATTGATGATTTTACCTTCATTCGGGCCGCGCGGAGATCGCAGCGTCGAACGTCACTCGTTCCCGCGATTGTCGTCGGAGCCGTGTTCCGAATCTTCGTCCTGAATCCGCTGAAAGATCTCTTCGCGATGAACCGCCACGTCCGGGGGTGCATTGATGCCGATCCGGACCTGGTTGCCCTTCACACCCAGAACGGTGACGGAGACGTCATCGCCGATCATGAGGGTCTCCCCCACCCGACGCGTCAGTATGAGCATGCTTTTCTCCACAGTACCTGTGTCGGACGAGGTCGGTCGCCCGGAATCCGTTGATTGAGTCGTCACCCCTGCTGCTCCTTTGGTAGACCGGCTGGCTCCTCTTCGAGTTCAAAGGCATCGTGCAGCGCACGCACCGCCAGTTCGAGGTATTTTTCGTCCACGACCACCGAGATCTTGATCTCCGACGTCGAGATCATCCGGATGTTGATGTTTTCCCGCGACAGGGCCTCGAACATCCGGCTGGCAATACCCGCATGCGACCGCATGCCGACACCCACGACCGAGATCTTGACGATATGGACGTCGCCGGAGACCTCGCGGGCGCCCAGTTCGTCCGCTGCCCCCTGCAGCAGCTCCAGCGCCTTCTCGTAGTCGTTGCGATGCACGGTGAAGGTGAAATCGGTCGTGCGGCCGTCCTCGCCAACGTTCTGCACGATCATGTCCACCTCGATGTTGGCATCCGCCACCGGCCCGAGGATGCGATGCGCGACCCCGGGCTGGTCCGGCACGCCGCCCACCGTCAGCTGCGCTTCGTTCTGATTGAACGCGATTCCCGCGACCAGCGCCTGTTCCACCGCTGCATCCTCCTCCGTGGTGATGAGTGTCCCGGGCCCCTCGCCAAACGACGAAAGGACACGTAAGGGGACGTTATACTTGCCCGCAAATTCCACTGCCCGGATCTGTAGCACCTTCGAACCGAGGCTCGCCATCTCCAGCATCTCCTCGAAGGTCACTCGTTCGAGGCGCCGGGCCTGGGGCACCAGTCGCGGATCGGTGGTGTAGACTCCGTCCACATCCGTATAGATGCGACATTCGTCCGCTTTCAAGGCCGCGGCCAGCGCCACCGCCGTGGTGTCGGAGCCACCACGCCCCAGGGTCGTGATCGCCCCGTCCTCGTCCACGCCCTGGAAGCCGGCCACGACCACGATGCGGCCGGCCTCCAGGTCATCACGCACGCGGGCGTCGTCGATACTGCGGATCCGCGCCTTGTTGTAGGCGCTATCGGTCCGGATGGTCACCTGGGCACCGGTATAGGAGCGCGCCGGACAGCCTTTCGCCTCCAGTGCCATCGCCAGCAGGGCGATGGTGACCTGCTCACCGGTGGACAGCAGGACATCCAGCTCGCGCCCGTCGACCCGCGGGTTGAGTTCGTTCGCCAGCCCCAGCAGGCGATCGGTCTCGCCGCTCATCGCGGACACCACGATCACCAGCTGATGGCCCTCCTCGCGCAGATGGAGCGCGCGTTCGGCCACCGCCCGGATGCGTTCGGTCGTCCCGACCGAGGTGCCGCCAAATTTCAGTACCAGCAACGCCATTGCAGAATCCCTGTCCGGCCCGAAGGCGGCGCATTAAACACGAAATCGGGTTGCATCCAAAGCAAACCCGCCCTTCCAATCCGGAATTTGGTCAGCCCAGCAATTCGCGAACGGTGTCCTCCACCGAGGCCAGCGCCGCGTCGAGTTTCTCGGGGCTCTGCCCGCCGGCCATGGCCATGTCCGGCCGGCCACCGCCCTTGCCGTCGACCTGAGCGGCCACGCGGCCCACCACATCCCCGGCGCGGATCCGGCCGGTTTCCTCCTTGGTGACCCCGGCGACCAGCGAGACCTTGCCTTCCTCGGTGGCGGTGCCCAGCACCACCACGGCACGGCCGAGCTTCTGTTTGAGCTGATCGACCATGTCGCGCAGGGCCTTGGGCTCCACGCCCTCCACCGGGGCCGCCAGAACCTTGAGCCCGTCGACCTCCACCGCACGGCTGGAGAGGTCGTCGCCGGCCTGGCTGGCGAGCTTGCCCTTCAGGCGCTCGATCTCCTTCTCCAGCTCGCGATTGCGCTCCTGCAGCTGGCGCACCTTGTCCGGGGCGTCGGCGCGGCCGGCCCGCAGGCGGTCCGCCACCGCATCCAGATGCCCCAGCTGCTGGTCCATCCAGCGCAGGGCCACCTCGCCGGCCACCGCCTCGATGCGGCGGATCCCGGCGGCGACCCCGCCTTCGACGGTAATCCGGAACGGCCCGATGTCGCCGGTGCGCTCCACGTGGGTGCCACCGCACAGCTCGACCGAGGAACCGATCTTCAGCACCCGCACCTCGTCGCCGTATTTTTCCCCGAACAGGGCCACGGCACCCGACTCCATGGCCGAGTCGATGTCCATGATGCGGGTGTCGGTGGCCTCGTTCGCCAGAATCTCGGCGTTGACCTGATCCTCGATGGACTTCAGCTGCTCCGCGGTCAGCGGCTCCATGTGGGTGAAGTCGAACCGCAAGCGCTCGGAATCCACCAGCGAACCCTTTTGCTGCACGTGGTCGCCCAGCTGGTCGCGCAGGGCCTTGTGCAGCAGATGCGTGGCCGAATGATGGCGCTTGATGGCCTCGCGCCGCGGCCCCTCCACCGAGCCGGACAGGGTCTGGGCGACCTCCAGGGTGCCGGCGCGGACCTGGCCCACATGCAGATGCGCCGCGGCCTGTTTGCGGGTGTCCTGCACCTGGAAGCGCACGCCGGAGCCCGACAGGGTACCGATGTCGCCCACCTGGCCGCCGGACTCGGCGTAGAACGGCGTGCGGTCGAGCACCACGATGCCCTCTTCGCCAACCTCCAGGCGCTCCACGGCCTCGCCCTCGCGGAACAGCGCCACCACGCGGCCGTCGCCCTCCAGGTATTCATAGCCGCAGAATTCGGTCGTGTGGTCTTCCAGCCCCGGCAGATTGCCGGTATCCATGCTGAAGCGGGAGGCGGCGCGCGCCCGTTCGCGCTGCTTCTCCATCGCCGCCTCGAAACCGGCCATGTCCAGTTCCAGGTCGCGTTCGCGCGCGATGTCGCCGGTCAGGTCCACCGGGAAGCCGTAGGTGTCGTAGAGCAGGAAGATGGTCTCGCCCGGGATCACCCGCCCCTGCAGATCCTTGAGGTCCTCCTCCAGGATCTTCATGCCGTGGTCCAGGGTTTCGAGGAACTTGCGCTCCTCCTTCTCCAGGACCTTCTCCACCTGCTCGCCGGCCTTGACCAGCTCGGGATAGGCCTCGCCCATGGTGTCGATCAGCGGGCGCACCAGGCGGTAGAGGAACGCATCCTCGGAGCCGATCTGGAAGCCATGACGCGCCGCGCGCCGGATGATGCGCCGCAACACGTAGCCGCGCCCCTCGTTGGAGGGCAGCACGCCATCGGTAATAAGGAAAGCAATCGACCGGATATGGTCCGCGATCACGCGCAGCGAGGCGGAATCGGCTTCCTGCGCGCCGGTCACCCGCCGCGCCGCGGCGATAAGATCCTGGAACAGGTCGATCTCGTAGTTGGAATGCACGCCCTGCAGCACGGCCGACAGGCGCTCCAGGCCCATGCCGGTATCCACCGACGGGCTGGGCAGCGGATTCAGCGTGCCGTCCGCGTCGCGGTCGTACTGCATGAACACCAGGTTCCAGACCTCGATGTAGCGATCGCCATCCTCATCCGGCGAACCGGGCGGTCCGCCCGCCACTTCCGGGCCGTGGTCATAGAAGATCTCGGTGCAGGGACCGCAGGGCCCGGTGTCACCCATCTGCCAGAAATTGTCCGAGCCGCCGTCCGGATCGTCGCCAATGCGGATGATGCGTTCGGCCGGGACCTGGATCTCGTTGGCCCAGACGTTGTACGCGTCGTCATCGGTCTCGTAGACCGTGACCCACAGCCGCTCCGGCGTCAGGCCGAGGACATCCGTCAGAAAATCCCAGGCGTAGTGGATCGCGTCGCGCTTGAAGTAGTCGCCAAAGGAGAAGTTGCCCAGCATCTCGAAAAACGTGTGGTGCCGGGCGGTGTAGCCCACGTTCTCCAGGTCGTTGTGCTTGCCGCCGGCGCGCACACAGCGCTGGCTGGTCGCCGCGCGGCTGTACGGGCGCTTCTCGCGGCCGAGGAACACATCCTTGAACTGGACCATCCCCGCGTTGGTGAACAGCAGGGTGGGATCGTTGGCAGGCACCAGCGGGCTGGACGGCACCACGGTGTGGTCGTGCTGCGCAAAGAAATCGAGGAAACTCCGGCGTATGTCGGCGCTCTTCATGCGTGTCCGGTCGGGTATGGGGTCAAAAGCGGAATCGTATCACGCTCGCCCCCGACCCGCGTATTGCCGCCCGCAGCCTCGGGCCATGCTGCAGGAGCGCAGCCCCCTGCGCGATGGGGCGTTGGTGATGCCCAATCGGCCAGGCGGCTGGCCTCCTACAGCATGACCCGAGACCCCGGAACCGCAGGAGCCCAGCCCCTGGCCGATGGGGCGTTGGTGATGCCCAATCGGCCAGGGGGCTGGCCTCCTGCGTCCTGCGTCCTATGGGGTCTCGTCCTTCCAGGCGGCCAGCGCCCGGTGGGCGACATCGCCGGGGAAGCCGCGACCGGCCAGGTGGCGCAGCATGCGCGCTTCGTCCTCGCGGGCCGCGGGGGGATGACGGAAATGGCGTTCGAGCTGGCCGCGGGCCTGTTCGACCCAGTCGACCTCCAGCGCCTCGATGGCGAGGCTCACGGTGTCGCCATCGATCCCGTTGTGCGCGAGCTCGGCGCGGATGCGCTGTTCGCCGTACCCCTGGCCGACCCGGTGGCGCGCCATGGACTCGGCGTAACGGGTCTCGTTGAGGTAGTCCAGTTCGCGCGCACGCTCCAGCGCGGCATCCACCGCGTCCCGTTCGAAGCCGCGCTCCGCCAGCTTGCGCGCCAGCTCCTGCGCGGCGTGTTCGCGCCGTACCAGGAGCTTGAGTCCGGCCTCCAGGGCCGCCTCGGGATCAGCCGGGTCGACCGGCGCCCCGCCCTTACGACGGGCTTTCGGCATCCTCGACCGCCGCCTCGGCGTCTTCGTCCGTCCCCTTGCCGCCGGCCGACGGCAGATAACGCTCGCGCAGGTTGCGTTCGAGCTCCTCGGCCTTGTCCGGGTTGTCCTTCAGGAACTGCCGGGCATTCTCCTTGCCCTGCCCGATACGTTCGCCGTTGTAGCTGTACCAGGCCCCGGCCTTGTCGATCAGGCCTTCCTTCACGCCCATCTCGATCAGCTCACCCACGCGCGAGATCCCCTCGCCGTACAGGATCTCGAAATGCGCCTCCTTGAACGGCGGCGCCATCTTGTTCTTCACCACCTTCACGCGGGTCTCGTTGCCGATCACCTCGTCGCCCTTCTTGATCGCACCGATGCGGCGGATATCCATGCGCACCGAGGAATAGAACTTGAGCGCGTTGCCGCCGGTGGTGGTTTCCGGGCTGCCGAACATCACGCCGATCTTCATGCGGATCTGGTTGATGAACACCACCAGCGTGTTCGAGCGCTTGATGTTGGCGGTGAGCTTGCGCAGCGCCTGCGACATCAGGCGCGCCTGCAGACCGACGTGCGAATCGCCCATCTCGCCCTCGATCTCGGCCTTGGGGGTGAGCGCCGCCACCGAGTCGACGATCACCACGTCCACCGCGCCGGAGCGCACCAGCATGTCGGCGATCTCCAGGGCCTGCTCGCCGGTATCCGGCTGCGAGACCAGCAGATCGTCCACGTTCACGCCCAGCTTCTCGGCATAGGTCGGGTCCAGCGCATGCTCGGCGTCCACGAACGCCGCCGTACCGCCGGCCTTCTGCGCCTCGGCCACCACCTGCAGGGTCAGGGTCGTCTTGCCCGAGGATTCCGGCCCGTAGACTTCGACCACGCGCCCGCGCGGCACGCCGCCGATGCCCAGCGCCACGTCCAGCGCCAGCGAACCGGTGGAGATCGAGGGCACATCCACCGCCTGGCGGTCCCCCATGCGCATCACGGCACCCTTGCCGAACTGTTTCTCGATCTGACCCAGCGCGGCCGTCAGGGCCTTCTTGCGATTCTCGTCCACGGTTTGCCTCCGGAATGGATAATGCTCGGGCGGTTAGGTGCGGGAGTATCCCACAGGCGGGGGGCGGACCCAAAGACACCCGGACTCGATCCCGGGCCCGCAACCTGTCGACATCCCCGAATGTGCACAGCCCGTATCGACACAGGCTTCGCACAGGCATCGTAGTCAGCCGCGAGGCTTTCCAGCTGCAGCGCCTTCGCTACGGCCGGTCATCGCTTCCAGCCGCTCCGTCAATCGCACGTCGATGGCCTCCAGCTCGACGCGCAGGGACTTCAGGGCGTCCTCGTCGCCGCCGGATCGCTCCAGCTCCGCCAGCCGGTTGGCGACGTCTTCCCGTTCCTTCATGGCCTCCTGAATCGCGTCTACCTGGCGGCTTTGTGCCTGCCATTCGGCCTGCTCGGCCTCGGCACGCCGCAGCAGACGGCGCCGTTGCCACACCCACAGCACTACCAGCAGCGCCAACACGCCGCCGATCAACATGTGGATATTGATGTTCATCGACGCTCCTCCCCGATATCCATATCACACAACCTCTTCCATTACAGGGTCTTTCTACCGCAGCCTCCTCCGAATCTCAAGCACCGTCGGCCGCCGCGGAAGATGACGCACGACTGTGTTGCTGCCGGAGGCGGATCCGACCGAGCGCCTGAACGAAACCCCGAAGGTTCCGGATTTCGAGTGAGATCATCAAAGGCCGTCAGGCGATGGCTTCGATCAGCGACGGGTCGTCCTCGGCAGGCCGGTTCACGCGGGTGGACACCGGGTGATATCGGAGGGCGTCGGGGTTCAGGCGCTGCGTCCGCGCCCGGATCGCGTCCCGTTCGGTGAGTGTCGGGTCCAGCCACTCCCAGCGGCAGGCGGCATCCAGTACCAGGGGCTTGCGCTCGTGGATATGCGCCAGACGGTCCGATGCGGGTTCGGTGATGATCGCGCAGCAGGCGCCGCCGTCGGTGGTGGGTTCCCAGATCCCCGCCATCATCAGCACGTCCTGCGGCGCGTCTTCAGCCAGGGTGATGTAGTACGGCTGCTTGCCCTGCTCCGTCCTGCGCCATTCGTACCAGCCATCGGCCAGCACGATGCAGCGGCGATGCGCGAACGCCGAGCGGAAATACGGGCTGGTGGCCACCTTCTCGGCCCGCGCGTTGATGGGCCGCGGGCCTTCCTCCACCCGTTCGGGACGAAAGCCCCAGAACATCGGCTGGAACACAACCGCCGCATCGTCGCCCGCCCGGAACCCTTCCAGCTCCGTCCCCGGCGCGACGTTGTACCGCGGTGCGTCGAAACCCGTATCGACCGGTACCTGGAAATAGCGCATGGCCAGCTCGCTGGTCGCGCTGTATCGCGTCATTCGTCCGCACATGGAGCCAGCATGCCACGGGCGCCGTGCAACCCGAACCCGGGGCTCCATCCCCTGCCGGCGGCACCGCCTTCCCCGGGTCCGGCTTACGCAGGACAGCGTCCAGCCTCATCGCCCCCTCCAAACAGAGGTGTCTCGGCCCGGCTGACATCCGGTTTCATTGGTCGGTCGATGGTGCGGTTCACGCCACGCCCCGACGCACATGCTCAGGCCAGCCACAAGGAGAAGCGAAACCGTGGGTAACCAACTGGTATTCAAGAACTGGGGCACTCCGTTCATGGGGCTCTTCGTGCTCGTGATGAGCGTGATCTTCCTGACCACGTTCGGCCGCAGCACGCATCTCGCCTGCGGGGCGGAGGAGCGCTACTGCGAACTCACCCGATCGGCCCCGTTCGGCATCCATGAATCCACCGAGGGCCGCTACCCCCTGGAAGAGATCCAGCAGGCCACACTGGGCGAGAGTCGGAACAGCGACGGCGACCGCACCTACTCCGCCAACCTGCAGCTGGACGACGGCTCGGTGGATATCCTAGGCTACAGCCGGAGCGGCCGATCGGGCGTTCAATCCATCGTGGACGAGGTCAACACCGGCCTCGACGATGTCCGTCAGGGCGGAGACTTCCACATGAGCCACCAGGTCACGTTCGGCCTGTGGATGCCCCTGGCGATGAGCGCGCTGGGTCTCTACCTGCTGCTGTTCCAGCGCAATGTCGTGGCCCTGTGGCTGCCGCCCGGGGTTGACCAGCTACAGGTCGCCGAACGGCGCTGGTGGCAGCCGGGGAGCCCCGGCAAGATCCGCGACATCCCCTTGCAGGACATCAGCCGGGTGGCCGTAGAGACGACCTGGTCGAGGTCACAGCGTTCCGGCCATAGCAAACCCGCGCACAGGCCGGTCATCTATCTGAAATCCGGGGAATCCATCCCCCTCACGCGAACGCGCAGATCAGGCCAGGGCGCCTTCCGCCGGCAAGAGCAAGTACGCCGCTTCCTCGAACAGGGCGGTGCATCGCTGGACGACGAGCCCGCGTAACCGGGGTGAGGATTCGATCGGTGGCCCGGACAGAACCGCTCGGGCAGCTCGGGCAGGAACACCGGGGAGGGCAACGAACCGGCGCCCTCCCCGGTGGTATCCGAGACTGCATGAGGGATTGCGAGTTACCCCCTGCGCTCCGCCTAGACTGCGTGCGGGTCACACAACCGGAGTCCCCAATGGAAAATCTTCATCTGCCGATCCGCGTCGACAAGCGCGAAAAGGGCAAGATCATCCAGCGCATCGAAGAGCTGGAGGGCGTGGAACTGGAATTCACCGATCTGGACGTGGGCGATTACGTCTTGCCCAACGGCGTCGTGATCGAACGCAAATCCGCGGCCGACATGGTTCTGAGCGTGGTCGACAAGAGCCTGTGGGAGAACGCCGCGAAGCTGAAGGCCAACTACCGGCAGGTGATCTACATCGTCGAAGGGGACCTGTACGAGCCCCGCTTCTACCAGCAGGCGCTGGACATCCACCGCGCCCTGGCCCACCTGACCATTGCCCTCGGCATCAGCGTGCTGCCCAGCCCCGATGCCGACAACAGCGGCATGCTCATCTACCTGACCGGCCTGAACGCACAGATCGAGCCGGATCCCGTCGACCGTGAGGCCGAGTCGGACAATCGGCGCAAGGTCGCCGAATTCATCCTCAGCGGCCTGCCCGGCGTCGCCGCGGACGAAGCCCGCGACCTGCTGCGCCACGTTGGAAGCGTGCGCGACGTGATCAACGCAGACGCCGCCACCCTCGCCCGGACCGACGTCCTCGACCCTGAACGCGCCGAACGCATCGAGTCCGTCGTCACCTACGGCAGCCGCAAAAGCTGAGCGATCGATGACCGGACCGCAACCCGACGTCCGTGGTCAACGCGACACGTGCCGCACGAAGGAGCTCAAGGCCCGCTGCCCGAGCGATTTGCGGAATTCCCAGGCCACCACAACTCGCCGCGGCGACTCGAGGGCGAACGGTTCAGTCCGATCCTCAGCAACCTCCACAAGCGCCTCGAACAGGAACTCGGCGCTGTCGCGGAAGCCCTTGTAACCCACTCCAGGCGGCGCGGGGGGTGGTGCCCACGATTGCCGCAAGCTGCCATCACCGGCGTCGACGCCTTTCCCCGCAACGTCCAATCGGTTTAACCTCACGCTGGATAAGGCGTTAGGTCAGTATCGCAACTAGGGTGTGTCCCCCTGCAGACAAGGACGGCCATGAGCACACTGATCACCTTCCTCGGGCGAGGTCGGCACGACGACAACACCGGCTATCGCCGTGCACGCTACCGGTTTCCCGAAGCCGGCTTGCGCGAAAGCCCGTTTTTCGGCATCGAACTGGCACGCCAGCTGCAGCCCGCCCGTGTGGTAATCCTCGGTACGCCGGGCAGCATGTGGAGCGTGCTGATCGAGCACCTGGTGCAACCCAACAACCCCTCTCTGGAAGCGGAACGCCTGGCGCTGCTTGATGCGGAGACCAATCAGCGCGTAACCATGGAACAACTGGCGCCGGTCACCGAATTCGTGCGCGAAGCCGCAGGTATGGATGCGGAACTGCGGCTGATCCCGGGAGCTCGCGAATCCGACGAACAGATCCGGATTCTCCAAGAAATCGCCGAAACGATTTCGGGCGGCCGACTCCACCTCGACCTCACGCACGGCTTCCGCCACCTTGGCATGCTTGGCTTTCTCTCCGCCTATTTCCTGGAAGCGCTGCGCTCTGTACGGGTCGATGGCCTGTGGTACGCCGCGCTCGACATGACACCAAGCGAAGGACCACAAGAGGGGGAGACTCCGGTACTGCGCCTGGATGGGCTGGATGCGGTCCACCGCTGGATCGAAGCCCTTGCCCGCTTCGACTCCTCGGGTGACTACGGCGTCTTCGCCCCCCTGCTGGAGCGCGACGGTTTGCCGGAGGACAAGGCCAACTGCTTGGTCGAAGCCAACTTTCTCGAAACAACTTTGAACCTGGCTGGGGCCCGCCAGCGCCTGCGGACCGTTCTGCAGGAATTAGAAAGCAATCCACTCACCGGAGCCTCCGGGCTTTTCCAGGGCAAACTGATCGACCGCCTGGCCTGGGCGCGTAGCAACGACTTGGGTGACAACCAGCGCAAGCTCGCTCTGCGCGCTCTGGGCCGGCGCGACTATCCACGCGCCGCCATTTTCGGCTTCGAGGCCTTCCTGACCCGTCTGTGCAATGACGAGGGCGAGGATCCGAGTGACCACGCGAGCCGCGAACGGGTCCGCGACGGCTTTGCCCAGACACTCGACCGCGAACCGGAATGGAAACGCGATGCCTGGCACCTGCTGCGCCAGCTTCGCAACGCCATGGCCCACGGAACACCACCGCGACATCCCCGGATGCGAGAGATTATCCGCAACCGGCAACGCCTGCATCGCGAGCTGGAAGCCGCCATCCAGCGCCTGAACAACACCTGACCCGACAAGCTTGTCGTCCGCGCCAGGCCGGCACGGACGCGATAGTATTCACCCAGCTGCTTCATGGGAACTCGCCGATGGCTCAACCGAACATCCGCTACACACAGCGCCACTACACCGTGCGTTTTCTCGCCCCGGCGTTTCTCGGCAACGCCGTGCAGGACGCCCAGTGGCGTACCCCGCCGTTCAAGGCCCTGCTCCGCCAGTGGTGGCGCGTCGCCTGGATGGCCGAGAACGGCCACCCGAAAGACATTACCCGCATGCGTCGGGAGGAGGGACTGCTGTTCGGCCACGCTTGGCCCGAAGATGACCGGACTGATGTTCCCAATGAGGCCAGCGAGCCAGTCCGTGCGAGGAAGAGCCTCGTAAGGCTGCGGCTCGATACGGAATCTGCCAGTGACCAAACCGCCTGGCGTCATGGCAGCCAGGAAGGCGTCGCCCCACTGGCGACCAGCATTGAGAATGGATATGCCTGGTTCGGCCTTGTCAGGCGCGGCAAGAATATCCCGGATCGAAACGCGATCCGTTCCCGCGCCGAGGAATCCGTCCGCATACTCAAGATCGCCGCTCCGGACACTTACATCCATCGGCTGGATACGGTAATGGAACTGGCCCACCAGTTCGGAACCCTCGGCAGCCGATCAAGAGGAGGATGGGGATCCGTGGCAATTAAAGACAATGGAGAAGCGACCGCCCCATCCGTGCCGGACGGCATTCTTCTCGACTGGCAACGCTGCCTCAAATCCGACTGGGCCCGCGCCATCGCCCGTTGCGAACAAGGCCCCTGGATCTGGGAAAGCACAAAGTCCTTCGAGTCCTGGGACAAGGCCATGGCGGCCATGGCCCAGGAACGGCGCAACGCTCGCCTGAAGCTCAAGCAACCCGCGGCGGATCTGCGCAAGGCGCTGGGTTTCGCCGGTGCCGGCCGCATGGCCAGCCCTTTGCGGTGGAAGCTGATGGCGGATCCGGACGGCAAACTGCGGATCCGCGTGTTTGCAATGCCACACAAGATTCCGACTGACTCGGGCGAAACCCTCGAGCTGAACAAGCTCGAACAGGCATGGCGCGATGTCGCATCGCATCTCGACAGCGCCCGCACTTTCCGGCGTCTCAGCGGAGTTCAGTGATGAGCGAACACAACACCTTCTGGCAGACCAAACTGCATGCCCGCCTGCACGACCCGGCCGAGAAGGCGCTGGTCCTGCTGCGCGACCCCGAAGGTCACGAGGGCGGCACCTCGCGGGCCCTGCACCGGCTCGCCGGCTATCACGAACTGCCGGTATCGGACTGGCTGGATCCGGACAATGCCGATGTGCTGTCCCGCGTGCTGTTTCGCAAGGGTATCCCGACCCCCATGTACGAAACGGTCCGGCGGGCCGACTGGTGGGCGGCCGCAGCGGACCGGCCGCAGTGGCCCATGCACCTGAATTCAACCAATAAGTGCAACGCCACGTCATGCGGCGCGTCGCCGCGATAAGGATTGCTCCAGGACCTCGATCGGAGCCCGGTAGCCGAGCCGCTTGCGCGGTCGAAGGTTGAGCTTGTCTTCGATCTCCTGGATTCGTTCTTCGCTGACATGAGCGAAGTCGGTCCCCTTCGGGAAGTACTCCCGGATCAGACCGTTGGTGTTCTCGTTCGAGCCGCGTTCCCAGCTGTGATACGGCCGAGCGAAGTACACGGGGCAGGCGAGCTTCGCGCTCACCTGCTCGTGGGCC
>NZ_QKMA01000023.1:0-22622 GCF_003208255.1 Thioalkalivibrio sp. ALE21 | reverse complement strand
ACCAACCCGATCGAATCGACCTTCGCCACCGTGCGGCTACGCACTGCCAAGACCCGGGGTTGCGTGACCCGCAACACCGTCTTGAGCCTGACGTTCAAGCTCGGCCAGAGCGCGCAGAAGCGCTGGCGCCGGCTCCGGGGTTACGAATGGCTCGACAAGCTCGAGCGCGGGGTTCAGTTCATCGACGGCATCGAGCAGACCGAACCGACCAACGACGAGGAATCCTCCATCACCGACCGGAGCGCCGCCTGAACCAGCGATCACTCATACACCAGACTTGACCATAACTCATCTTTCTTCTCCATTCCCTGGTCGGTCTGCGCGCGATTGATCCCTTCACGCAACCGTTCACCAACGTTGCCCCAATGACCGGCAACTCGTTGCTGCAACGAACCGGAAGGCATAAAGGCCGAGTAGTCATGCGCCGGCCACACTTCCATCACCGAACCGGCCGCAAGCCACACCCTACGGGCATCTCGCTTTTTCATTTCCACCTGCACCGCCTCCGTGTTCAGCCCCGCCGATACCTGCGTCTATCTTGGCTCACCACAACGGCACGCACAAATTCACGGCCCGGGAGGTCGCCCGGCTTCCGCGAGCCCGTCTGCGACGACACACGGAGCGGCCTCGGAAAACCTCGGGTAACAACGCGAGCGTGTACAGCGATCAGTGTTTCCTTAAGGGGATGCCCCCGTCCGGGGCTTCAGTGGACCCAGTCTTCGTAGCGCAGGCCTTCGATACGGCAGAACTCGCGAGTATTGTTGGTGACCAGTATGCAATCGGTCGCCATGGCGTGAGCCGCAATGGCGGCGTCATTGCCACCAATAGGCATACCCGCCGCAGCCAATCGGCTGCGAACCTCAATGGCCCTGTCGATCGCAGCGGCATCCCACGGCAGGATCCCGTCCAGGCGCTGAACGAATGCCGTAATGATTTCTCCCAGACGAGGCGAAGCCTTCTTACCGATCTGACCATACCGCATCTCGGCATAGGTCACGGCGGAGATCACGATCCGGTGGCCCTGCTCCACCTCATTTTCAAGCCGTTTCAACACCTCCAGGGGCCGTTCACGGATGATGAACGAACAGATGCAGGTGTCGAGCATGTACTCCCTCACAGCGTGAAGCGCCCCTCGTCCTCGACAACCTCCGGCCGCTCCCGAAGGAAATCGGCATCGGCCTTGCCGACCTCGGCGAAAGAGAGCCAGTCGGGACGCGCCGGGCGCAGCGTGATCGAATCACCATGCTTGATGATCTCCAGCTCCGTCACCCCCTGGAACTCCATATCCCGAGGAAGCCGCACGGCCTGATTCCTGCCATTTCGGAAGATGGATACGGTTCGCATACAAAGCCCCTCACGAAAAACGATCCTCATGAAACGGTAGGCCAAAAGCTGGCATATGTCCACATATGCCAGCTTCACAAAACCACGGGTTCCCTGCAGGAAGCCAGCCCCACGGCTGCCCCCAATACGTCAAAGCCGCGCTTCAGCGCGGCCCACCTGTTGCCGCAGCACATCCCGTCCCTGCCCGGCCACGATCTCCCGGCTTGCTGCATCCACCAACAGATGGACAAGAACATAATACGCTGCAGAGACCGCCCGTCGAAAACTGGCCTGGCGTGGCCGTCTCGGTTCGTGGGTCGCGAGCTGTCGGGCCTGGTTGAGCAAATCCCTTTGCAAAGACATCCGTCGCTCCCGTCAGCGATTTCACTCACTCGACTCTCTCACACGAACGTACGCCCAGAGGCCCGGTACCTGGCTTGATAAATACTCCCGTATGCGTTGCCGCAACGCCGCCAGTGCGGGCTGCACCTCATCCTGCGGCGGAAATTCCGGCTCCAGGACAATCCAGGCCCACCCGTTCGCGGCCTCGGCCGCCCCCCCGAAGCCGGATCAATAGCCGGCTTCGGGGTCGACCGGCGTGACCGGCGGCTCCCCCGCCTGCAGGGCGCGGGCATTGCGGGCGAAGACGTCGAGGGCCCGTTCCATGTAGTGCGGCGAGGTCCCCGAGACATGGGGCGTCAGCAGCACGTCCGGCCGCGCCCACAGGGGCGACTCCGAGGGCAACGGCTGCTCCTCGAACACATCCAGGGCCGCGCCGCGCAGCCGCCCGGCGTCCAGGGCCCCGACCACGGCATCGTCATCCACCACGCCGCCCCGCGAGATGTCGATGAGCACTGCGTGGGCCGGCAGCCGGGCGAGGAAGGCAGCATCAACAAGATGACGGGTTGCACCCGTGAACGGCAGGCAGACCACCAGGTAATCCACCTGCCCGAGCCAGGCGCCGGCCTCTTCGAGCGAGATCACCCGCTCCGCCGCCTCCGATGCGCGGGGCCGACGCTGCACCCCGATGACCCGCATATCGAAGGCACGGGCGCGGCGGGCCACCATTTCCCCGATATGGCCCATCCCCAGGATCATGACCGTGCGGCCGGTCAGCTCGTCCAGCCAGGCGCGCTCCCAGCGATGTTCCCGGGACTGCTCCACAAAACGGTCGAAGCCCTTGGCGAAGTGCAGCATCGCCCCCAGCGCGTACTCGCTCATCGGTGCGCCGTGGACCCCGCTACTGCGGGTCAGGACCACCCCCTCCTTGTCGAAGGGCATGTCCCAGATCTTCTCGACTCCCGCCGAGAGAAAATGGATCCACCGATAGCCACCCAGGCGGTCCAGCGCCTGCGCAAGCCACGGCAGCGTGGGGGCAATCACCGCATCAAAGACTTCTCCTTCGGGAACCTCGTCCGGCCGCCCGGCCATTACGACCTCCGCCTCGGGCAGTGACCGTTCCAGATGATGCCGCACCGTCTCCGCCTGACCCTGCAGCACCTCGGCCTTCTGCAACAGCAGCACCCGGCGAATGTTCATGCGTCCGCCAGTGCAAACACCCGCTCGCGCAGACGGGCGCGATTGTGCTCGAAGAAATCGGCTCCCTCGCAGCGCAAGGCGCTTTCACACTCGCGCAAACGCAAAAGCTCTTCCCTCAACCGTTCCGGATCCGCCCGCTCCTCTCCGGGTCCCCCGGTACCACGAAAGCTGCGCGAAAGAATCACCCAGTCCGATCCCAGGCGCACATGCTCAGCGAGTATCCACTCCGCCGGCACATCGCCACACCCGATGCGGCCAACCCCGCCAAACCCGAACGGCACCCCAGCCTCGCGACACATCCTCGCCGGTTCCTCCAGCATGCCCCCCGCCAGGGGCTCGAACAGGAAATCGAGCCCGGCCGCCAGGGTGAGATCGTTGAGGCCAATATGCACCTGATCCCGCGCGCCAAGCTGCCCCACATAAAGCGGCAACCTGGCCAATGCGGCAGGGGTCTCCACGAGGAGCGTGACCGGGACGCGACCATCCACCTGCCGCAGAAACCCATCGACCTCGCCGGCAGACACGAACATCGGCAGCATCAGCCGCTGCGCCCCCGCCTCGATCGCCGCCTCCACCTCGTGCGCAGTCTCCGGCCCTGGCGGATTCACGCGGACCATCACCTCCGCCCGGTCGACACTCCCGGCCACCCGTTCCACATCATCCAGCGTATGGTTGGCCCGATGCGCGTTCAGATGCCCCTGACGCTCCTGCTTCCCGCGGCTTTCCATATCCACAAATACCCGGTCCACCCCGGAACGCTCCGCCGCACGCGCGGTTTCCGGATCACCGGTGATCAGCATAAAACGCAACGCATCTCCCCTTATCGATCGTCCCGATCTCCGTCCTGCTGCAAGGAATCGCGGTAGGCCCGCCAGTTCTGCCCCGGCGTGCCATACACCCCGCGACCGGTTGCAACCACATGGACCGTACGCAGGATCAACCACAGGTCGTACAGCACCCCGCGCCGCAGGATGTACTGGGCATCCGCCTCAAGCTGCTGCAACCACCCCAGTGTCCGCCGACCGCGAACCTGTGCCAGCCCCGTCAGGCCGGGCCGCACTTCGAACCGGATCATGAACTGGCGCGGCACCACTTCCACCTGTTCCGGCAACACCGGCCGGGGCCCCACCACGCTCATGTCGCCACGAAAGATGTTCCACAACTGCGGCAGCTCATCCAGACTGGTGGCCCGCAAGAAACGCCCCACCCTCGTGATCCGCGGATCCTCGCCTTCGCTCACCACCTGTTCGCTGTGCTGATCGATCGCATCGGGATCCCGGTCCACCATCGTCCGGAACTTCAGCACCCGAAAAGGCTTCTGCCCCCGCCCGATCCGCTGCTGCCGGAACAGCACGGGCCCCCTCGTGTCCAGCTTGATGGCCATTGCAATCCCCAGCAGCAACGGCGACAGCAGCAGCAGCGCCAGACCACTGGACAGCAGGTCAAACAGGCGCTTCTCCACATCACTCATCGATCCCTCCCCCTCTCAACCCGGGTCAGGACTCCCCTGCCTTGCCGGGTTCACCCAAGGTAGCGGTGACGGCGCCATCTGTAGCGGGCTCCCCTTCAGGATGAACGTACAGACGGCCCCGACGGGGGCGCAGCATTGCCTTCACCCCCGTATGCCCCCTCAGATAAAACTGGAAACGGACCGCCGGCGTTTCCACGGGCTCGAATCCATGGACGTTGCACACATCGTCGGTCGTGATGAATCCGTTCACTGCACCCACGACGGCGTCCCTTCGCAGCCTGAGTCGAGTCGGGTTCTCGTCCAGGGAGCCTTCCAGATCAAACTCTCGGACATGGAGTGAACCACTGGCCACGACCTGTGTCGATAATACATTCCGGTGGGCATGCAGCCCGTGGACGTTGTCCCTCGCCATATAGTGCACCTTGAGATACCACCATCTCAGCGGGGCATACCCCAGGCAACGCGCCAGAACGATGTCGCGATTTTCATCGGGCCCGACCGGCTGATTCAGCCAATCATCCAGCTCGCCGTTTTCCACGGCATCGCACATGCGTTGGTTTACCCTGGTGATGAAGGCCTCGTTCGACAGCTCGCCTCGTTCGTATTCGTAGACCACCTCCTGAATGTCCCGAACGACCGTTCCCTGGTACGGACCCGACAACAAGGGCCGCATCAGCTTCCGATGCAACCCCTGCCTGTGACGAACACTCCAGGCCAACACCGGCAGCATGGCCCCTGCGTACAGCAGGGTTCCAAGATCCTTGAGCCTCCCCATCACCAAAATCCTCCTCACCCCTCGGCCGACTCCACTCCCATCCGGCGGAGCATGACCTGATTGACCTTGTGTACGTCGTATTTCTCAACCGCCATCTGCAGGGATTTTTCCCCCATGCGTCTGGCCAGATCGGGATCCAGAACGAACCGTTCCATCGCCGCCTCAAGGGCATCGACATCCTTTACGGGCACCAGGAAACCGTTTTCACCATGCTCGACCGTCTCTCTGCAGCCCGGGGCATCGGTCGTGATCACCGGTCGGCCAGTCGCCATGGCCTCAAGAACGGTTCGAGGAGTTCCCTCGCGATGACTCGGCAAAACATAGACGGTTGCCTTCTCCATCTCGGGTCGCACATCCGATATTCTCCCGAGGTATTCCACGTGACCGTTCTCGGTCCACGACTCCAGCTCCTCGCGAGCGATCACATCCGGGTTGTCATCCAGATCGCCGGCGAGACGAAACCGAACCCGGGGATACTTGTGTTTCAGGCGGATGGCCGCCTCAGCAAATTCCCGAACCCCTTTTGCGCCGAGAAGACGCGCAACCATTAGAAAAACGATCTCCGAGCCAGGCTGCGGCTTTGGCGAAAAATGTTCGAGATCCACTCCAGAGCCGTTCACGAGCTGCGTCCGTTCTCCTGAATTGACAATCCCGAGCTCCAGGAACTGGTCCCGGTCATCGGGATTCTGGAAGAACATCGTCGAAATCCGCGCACCGGCCGCCCGATACAAGGCCAGAGCCGCTTTCTGGATCACCAACCGCTTACCGCGAGGGTTCTCGGAGAAGGCATAACCAAGTCCCGTAATCAGGCCATAACGACACGGCACCCGCGCCATGCTCCCAGCCAACGTCCCGTAGATCACCGGTTTTATGTTGTAGCTGAAGACCGCATCAGGGGCGATCCACCGAAGTTTTCGACGCAAGCTGAACAGGGCCCGAACATCTTCCAGCGGGCTCAACCCCGTACGGCTCAAGGGAACATCGTGGAGGTGAACGCCCCACGATTCCAGCTCGGCGCGGACTCCATCGTTCCGGGTCACCTCCGGCGCCAGAGCATGGACCTCAACCCCGGCGTCACGGAGTGCCCGAATCAACGGCCCCCGAAAATTCGTCAGAGAGCGGGCATGGGCCGAGACCACGGCCATGCGCCCAACGCACCGCGAGGACTGGCTTCCATCCATGTCTTCGTTATCGCTCACGCGCCCTCCCTGGCCGATTTCGGCGTCGAACCCATTGATCCGACGACAACAACAGCCACTGATCTTGTCGACGCGGTCGTGTCCATTACACTCGTCCTTGGGCCGACCCTAACCCAGCGTCCGCACTGATGACACATAACGTTCGGGGGGGTCATGCTCACAACACCCCCTTCTACCACATCACCCTGCAGGAGCGGCCTTGGCCGCGAACGGCCCGATGACGCGGGTTTCGCGTGCAAGCACGCTCCTACAGCCGCAAATCCGCCGCTTCGGCTGGCAGCACCGATTTCACGTCGAACACCACGGCATTCTCGCGCCCCAGGCGGCGCACGCCCTCGCCGCCCAGCGCCACGAATTCGCGGTGGGGCACCGCCAGTACCATTGCATCGTACGTACCGGCCTCCGGCTCGCCTTCCAGCAGCTCCAGGGCGTATTCCTCGCGCGCCTCGGCCGTGTCCACCCACGGGTCCCACACGTCCACCTGCGCGTTGTAGCCCTGCAGGTCGGCGATGATGTCCACCACCCGGGTGTTGCGCAGGTCCGGGCAGTTCTCCTTGAACGCCAGCCCCATCACCAGAATGCGCGAGCCCACCACCGGGAAGCCCTTGCGGATCATCGCCTTCACCAGGCGATCGGCAATATGCCCGCCCATGCCGTCGTTCACGCGCCGCCCGGCCAGGATCATCTCCGGATGGTGGCCCACCGCCTGGGCCTTGTGCGTCAGGTAGTACGGGTCCACCCCAATGCAGTGCCCGCCCACCAGCCCCGGCCGGAACGGCAGGAAGTTCCACTTGGTGCCCGCCGCCGCCAGCACCGCCTCGGTATCCAGCCCCAGCCGGTCGAACAGCAGCGCCAGCTCGTTCACCAGCGCAATGTTCACGTCCCGCTGGGTGTTCTCGATCACCTTGGCCGCCTCGGCCACGCGGATGCTCGGCGCCCGGTGCGTACCCGCGCGGATGATGCGCGCGTACAGCTCGTCTACAAACCGCGCCACCTCCGGCGTGGAGCCCGAGGTCACCTTCACGATGTCCGGAATGCGGTGCGCCTTGTCTCCCGGATTCACCCGCTCCGGGCTGTAGCCCAGGAAGAACCCCTCGTTCGCCACCAGGCCGGATTCCGCCGCCAGCACCGGCGCGCAGTCCTCCTCCGTGGCCCCGGGATACACCGTGGACTCGAAGATCACCACGTCGCCATCATTCAACGCCCGCCCCACCGTGCGGCTGGCCGCCAGCAGCGGCCCCAGGTCCGGCCGCCGATGCACATCAATCGGCGTGGGCACCGTCACGATGAACACATTGCAGCCCGCCAGCGCCGCCGGATCCGCCGTCATCTCCAGTTGCGCAGCCGCCGCCAGCTCCTCCGGCTCCACCTCCCGCGTGCGATCATGCCCCCGGTTCAGCTCCGCCACCCGCTGCGCGTCGATATCGAACCCCAGCGTGGGCAACACCCGCCCGAACTCCGCCGCCAGCGGCAGGCCCACATAGCCCAGGCCGATTACCGCAATGCGTACGTTCGCCGGCTCCGGCCGGACAAATCGGTCCATCGTCATCTCAATCCATCCTTTCTTCTTGGCTTCCGAGCCAAATCCCGGCCCGGACGGTACCCCGGGGCAGTTCAATGCATGCCCGCTTCTTGCAACACATCCGCCTAATCCTTCAGCGTCCGCGCGAAGTCGGCGGCCTCGCTCATACTGAAGGAGCGCATTCCCTCGCTCTCTCGAAGCCGTTCAAAGGTGTCCAGAATGTCGTCCAGGGCTTCCAGATTCTCTTCCTGGTTCGCGCCGAAGTTGTGGGGATGCCACCACAGGTGGTAGACCTCGCCCCGCCGGGCGGCGGCCCTCAGGCCAGCTTTGACCCGTTGACGCCGCATTGGCTCTAGAGCCCGGAGCTTGCGACTGTACGGCCGCAGGAAGTGGCTCGCCCGTACGTCGGCCAGATCTCCGGAGGCGATATGTGACCACGGAACGGTATGATGGCCGGTAACATTCAAAAAGCTGTCCGCGAGCCGCGCGGCCCGAATCAGGTGCCGCTTCCATCTCCTGGTGGGCAGATGGTACATCGCCCCTGGCGGGTTACCCCGATAACAGCTCATCCCCGCCTCCTGCACTGCCGGAAGATAGTCCGCCAGGACCTGGTTACGCGGAAAAACCAGCGAATGCAGCGCGATCCCGTCTCGTGCAGCGATGGCCTTTGCGGCGTCCAAGTCCGCTCGAAAGGCATCAACATCCTGTTCCGGCTCGTCGCAGTAATAGTGGCTGAAGGTGTGGCAGGCCATCTCCTGTCCCGGTGTGGACCGAATCTGCCCAATGAGCTCGGGCGCAAAATGCAGCGGGTCCGCCTGCTCTGACTCCCCCACCGGCACCCGGTAGGTATCCACGGCCGGCCGTTCGTACGCCGGCCGTTTGACTGGCTTGAAGGCCTCCAGGTCCGACGCACCACGCGCAAAGAGCATGCCCACAGTCGCCCAAGTAGCGTGGATTCCGCGCTCCCGGAACAAGGCCAGAATCCGTGGCACGGACTCCCGGGCACCATACAGGTTGGCATGATAGGGATGCTCCGGTCCTCGAACTCGCTCGGTGACCCCCCAATGAAGCTCGAAGTCCAGGGAGATAACCAGTGCCGCCCGGTGTGCCTTCTCTGTCATTCCGCCTCCAACCCGTACGTAGCTGGCTCCCGCCAATGCGAAAAATCCCGGCCAAGCCGCTCTTCCAGGAAACGGATATCCGCCTCGTGTTCAGCGAGCAAATACTCGAAGATAGGGCGTGTCACCGACAGGGCCTGTCGGTCCCCGCCGCCATAGACCCGTTTGAGACCGAGCCGTTTTCCGGTCTCGACCACCCGATGCAGGCCCGCCCCGCGCAGCACCGACGCCGTGCGGGAGGCCGTCGCCGCCAGCCACCGGAATCGAGGGACCGTCCCTTGACCATATCGGCCCTTCAGCTCCTCCGGTAGTGGATTCGCTGCCAGCCCCAAGAAGGCGCAGATCGCATCGAACTGCCCCTGTGGATCGGCCTCGATATCCTCCTGAACCACGTACAAGACCTGCTCTGAACCGAACGCACCTTCCCATTCGGGGGCAAGAACGCTATATCGGCCCGATTCCACAATACGTGGCTGGCTTGCGACCGCTTCGAAGAAATCACCGCTCGCACGCCCCTTGGCGTATTCGTGCCCGAACGATGAAAAGGACCGCGCAATGGGGTTGCGGATCGTAATCAGGATTCGCGCCTCGGGGTTGGCCGTCCGAATACGTTCTTGCGCCTCGGCTGACTCAAAGTACGTCGAGCCCACCTCCGCAAGCAACGAGCCGCCTGATACATCGCCAAAATGTGAAAGATACCAACCCACCCCCCGGTCATAGTAACGATCGAAGAAGAAGGTCTCCTTGACATTAACGGGCAGGGTCAAATTCGGATGGACCCTAAGGACACGGTCCAGCCAGGAGCTTGCTGTACGCTGTGGGCCAACGCAAAGCAAACCAGCTCCCCTAATATTCTCCTCATGAAATCTCCTACGACGCACCAGTATTCCTCGCTTCGGACACGTTACCTTCCACAATTACCTGAACAAGGAAACCGTATTGTTCTCCCCATTCATTAGTTCCAAAATGCCCCGTCGCATACAATGAACCACGTTGCCCTATTGCGGAACACTCTTCGCGATTATCCAGACACCACATGATCCGCCTCGCCCAGTCTTCCGGATTATCGATGCTCATAATCCAGCCGGTCTCACCGTCACTCACTATCTCCGGCATGCCCCCGACCGAGCTCACTGCCACCGGCAGCCCAATGGCCATCGCTTCCTGCACGGTATTCGGTACCCCTTCGTCCCTGGAAGGCATTGCCAGAAGGTCCGCCGCGGCCATCAAATCGTGAACATCTTCGCGCCACCCAAGAAACGAAACCGTGTCGGCCAAACCGTTTGTACTGACCTCTTCCTTCAAGACCTCCACATAGCCCTCTTTGAAGCTCCCTCCGGCAAACCAGACCTCGACTGCCCGTTCGGGCCTTGCCTCTATCACCCTTGTAATTGCTTCGACAAGCACCCTCTGGTTCTTTCGCTCACAGAGAGTGCCAACCTGAAGAATTACGAACGGATCGCGATCCCGCCGCCCCCTTGCCATACGCTCTGTCCGGAACGGTTCAAGCGCCGCTAGGTCGATCCCGGGTACGATCGTCTGGAATTTCTGTCGGTACCGCGCAGCCAGGCTCGAGCCAAACATCGCATCCGGCGCAGCCGAATGCTGGAACACGACGCGTTTGGCGACCCACAGCCCCAGCCGATGCAGCCAGCGCACTACGCCCCGAGAAGGCAGCTCATAGCCCAGGTCCCACACCAGAGGTCGTCGGCTCAACAACGCGCCCAGCCCGGCATACGCAATCCCCTTGCTGCTACGAACCCAGACGACGTCCGCACCGTGCTTCCGAATCTTCCGCGCGATTCCCAGGTTCTGCGCCAGCAGGCTCACCAGCGCCTTCAGGCGGAATACGGCATTGCCCCCGAACAACGCGCCGTGACGTTGGCGGAGCACCCCGACCGGCTCCACCTCCACCGTATCGAGCCCCTGTTCCTCCGCCGCCCGAAACAGGTCGCTGTCGCGCTGGGTGGCGATACACATCTCGATGCCCTGCTCACGCAGGACGGAGGCAAGGGTGAGCAGCCTCCGGGGCGCCCCGGTCAGACCGCCCGGGGTCGGCATGTAGGCAAAGACTTTCATTGGCCGCCCCCCACTCCAGCCGCGCGCCGAGCAGATGTTCCGCCCACCCGAACCCGGTCCACCACGCGAACGAATAGGTAGAAGCCGATTACGGGCACGAGGGCATGGATAAAGTTGTAGGCTTGATCACTCCCCGGGGCAAAATTCATCAAGACATATAAATACACCGAAACAATCAAAGGATGCTGGGGATTTGCTCTATAAAAAGAGGCCGCCAATCGAAGCGCAAAGCCCAAGAGAAGGAAAGCGAGTATTACTCCCGGATAGGAGAAGTTCCAATAAGCTTCGCCGACAACCCCGGTAGGTATCGCAGTATCAGTACGGTCATAAATATAAATTGCATTTAATTTCCCGGCCGCATCCGGGGTGTCCCCCGGCCACAGCCGGCTCGGGATGACGACGAACGGAATTGACAGATACGATTCGCCCCGGAGGTAATCCACTCGGCCGGGCACACTCCCCAGCACGGCAATCCGCCCGTTATTGGTCGTACTGCGCCGCACCATCTCTTCGTAACCGGCCTGGGCGCTGGACCAGATCTCGGCCTGGAACTCGACGTCCGCCAGCGTGGCCGCTCCACGTGTGGCGGCCCGGAATTCGCCCAACATACCGACAAGGACGATCGCGATGCCCGCTGCCACCCACAGTGCCCGATATGGAATCGTCCGGTTCCGCAGCGCCCACATGAGGGCGATCAGGATAAACGGCCATATCGCGCTGCCGCGCGAACCTGTAGCTGCGAACACCAGAAATGCGGCGAACAGCGCCACCATCCAGAACACGGGATGTTTCACCGCATCCCGGTCGAAGGCCAGCCATACGACCGGCACAATCGTGCCCACACCCGCCAGGTAGTGCCACTGCCCGCCAATCTCCGCCGCGATGCGTTGATCGGAGGCAATGCCGCGCTGGAGCAACAGTTGGCCCAGCCCCCCGGCCTCCATGGCGAGTATCGCCACCGCCGCTGTAGGCAGCGCCATCCATAGAACGGCCGCCTTCGCCAGCCGCCTGGGCTGTGCAGGCTGGCGCAGCCGCGGCACCCGAATGTTCCGAAACAGCCCGTAGCCGACATACAGAGCGGCCAGCGCAAGCGCTTCCAGCAAGAACGACTGGGCCGCAACCATCTCCAGCTCGGTCCGCCCCATGCCCGGCAGAGCGCGGTGAAACTCCAGCCCCGTTGCGCCCAGCACGGCATCGCCCGTGAGCAGGGACCGCAACCCGGTCCAGGTCGCGTAGAAGAACAGCGGATGGAACAGCCCCGGTGTACGCAGAAAGGCCCCGAACAGCGGCAAGGCCAGCACGCCCACATAGACCAGGAACGCGCCAAAAAGCAGCGGATGGGACCCGCGCTCGGTCCCGAACGAAGCAATGCCGCTGAGAACCACAATCAGCAAAAAGCCGCCGATAAGTGCGCCACGCTCCAGCGGCAGCAGCGCCAGGTACGGGCTGTCGGGCCGCTGCCCCCGCTTCAAGTCTGCATCCCCCATTCCAATTTCGCAGACACATCACGGCCGGCGAAATCCCGGCCGGTTAACCGAATCGCGTGCTCGGCGCTTGCGGTCCATAATCCCTCGCGCATGGCATGCACCGTCGGGCAAACCGCCGCCCCGTCCACGCGAGATTCCCACATGGCATGTCCCTCCTCGCTTACTTCCATATAGCCTCAAACCTCTCGACCCGCTGGCTCCATGCCATTACCTTGGCCGCCTGAACGGCCCTACTCGCCAAGCCACCACGAGCCTCCAGACTGGCTCGCAGCTTGCCAATCTGTTCCTCCCAGCAGCGCACTTCTGCGGCAGGACACAAGATGGCCGCACCAAGCGGGCCGAACATCTCTTTATTGGGCCATATTGCACTCGCAACTATCGGCTTCCCATACCCCAAATATTCGGCTGACTTTAATGGCGCAAGTTGCCGACTCTTTCGAGACTCCGATAGCCAGATGTACTTCTCTACGGGATTGAGTAGCACTTCCGCTTCACCGAGTAACCGTTTTACATCCCATGGCGGAACGTCGTAGAACACCTCGGTGTTACCTTTATTCTCAATAGACGCCTTCAGGTCCTCAGGGACCCCGCCACTAACAATTAACCGAAACCCAACGTCGGGCATACGAGAGGCGAGGCTATCCATCAGCGCCAGCCCCTTCCCGCGCTTTGAAGAGCCCGCATAAGCACAAACAAAAGCCCTATTTAAAGAAAACCTTTCTAGCCTCTCTGATCCATCAGACAAACAATCCACTCCATGCGGGAGCCAGTGCAAAATTGCGGTTTTATAGCCGCCAAATCGCCTAAGGTATCGAAGAAGGCTCCTAGAGGGCGAGGCAATTTTCAGTCCAAATTTGCTGAGAGCCTTAATCACCATTCGCTGCCTCGCGGACGGAAGATCGTGCACCTCAAGAAGGGTATATTTCCTAGACAGGGAGGCCAGCACTCCAAAGACAATGCTCCGCGTATAAACGACATCATACCTGGACTTTCGCATGAGCCTTAAAAATGTGACAGCATACGATGCCACTCTCGATATGCGCAGCCGACCACCTGTAAAGGGCTCAAGTGCTATTGAGGGGTACAGTCCATAATGTTCCCTTACGCGCCGTCGCCAGACTGAATGGGAAATGCCGCGTGGGCTCTCTCCGAAGATAGCGACGCTGTGGCCGGACTCGGAAAGGGCATTGCACATTTTTGCGGTTTGAATAGTATTAGCCGCTAATGAAGGAAGTAATTGTGGTGTGGCGTATATGATGTTCATCGAGAATGGGAGTCTCAAAAAGAAAAACCGGGGTCAGATTTATTTTCTCACGCACGGCGTGCCGGCGGCCGGCCGGGCCGGCGGCGCTCAATGCGGCAGCCGATGGTCTGTTCCACCTCGTCCGCGTACCGCTGGTTGCCCGTGAGCTGGCCGCGCTGCAAGGCCTCGCGCATCAGCGTCAGCTCCTGCTGCGGGACGCCCTGCTCCACGAAGCGGGCGTAGCGTTCACGGCGTTCGGCCGCTTCGTCCGCCAGGTCCAGGTACGCCGGATCCAGATCGATCCATTGCTCGTCCTCGCCCATACGCTGACGGACACTGGACCAGGCGTAGTCACCGGCCGCTGGCACCATCCTCGCCCGCACCGGGTTGAGCTCGATGTAGCGCGTGCAGGCCAGCAGATACGTCTCCGTCTGCACCCGTCTGGACTTGTAGCGGCCTTCCCACAGTGTACCGGAGCGTCCCTCCAGCCGATTGTGCCCCCGCTGAACCACATGGTGCGACATGTGCGGCAACACCATTCGCGGCGTCCCTGGCATGCCTTCCCTCCTGAATCATCGCCGCATCCTTAATACGGTTTAGTACTGGCCGAACGCCCGTCCCTTCGCGGCCAGGGCCGCGCCTACAGGGGGGGGCAGACAGCCGCCGGACCGGTGTTCACAGCGTGGCGGCATCCACGATACCGTGGTTGGCCAGTTGGCGGCGGACGACTTCGCTGTACACCCCCAGTTCTTCGGCGGCCTCCTCGATCGATTCGTCTTCGATCACCCGGCCCCAGTCCTTCTGGCGCAACCAGTCGGCGGGCGCCAGGAGCTCGGCGGCAAAGGCGCGGTTGCGCTTTTGCCGCGGGGTTCGCGCGGCGGTCACCAGGGTACTCGCGGTGTTACCGCCGATCAGCAATTCCAAGAGACCGCGGCAAAATGCGAATCGGCGCGGTTTTCCGCTGCGCGCCGCGAGCACAAGACCGCCCTGGCCCGGTTCGGTGCTCTCCGCCAGGGCATCGAACCAGTGGTTGAGGGGCGGCTTTTCGGCTGAAACGACGGGAAGGTTTCGCATGCCGAGTGCGCCGGCGATCAAATCATCGTCGCGCAAGGGTTGGTTGCCGATGCCCGCCACCCGTCTGAGCGCCATGGCGGCCTGATACCCCGCATCCCAGGGAGACGAGACACCGACCGCCCCGGCGGCGCCCTGCACCGCATCGCGCAGGTCGGCGAGCGGGCCCAGATCCAGCGGCTGGGCGCGGAGGCGTTCCCGGAGCGAGAGGACGTAGTCCGCACCAGCGCGCAGATCATCCACGGTCAGCGCCGAGAAGAAGTCTTCATGCCACGGCTCGGGAAGGCGGTGGGCGACGTCCACGATGGTATCGGCCTGGTCGGCGGTGGCGGTATAGGGGTTCAGCCCGGTCTGTGCGGCCGCTATGCAGAAGGCGCGCTCTTCGTCCGTCGCCCGCTGGATCGCGGCCCATTCCTCCTGCAGCAATGTGTTGTGGATGTTGCGGGCTTCAAGCCGGCCGATCACCTGCTCCACCCAGCGTTCGAGCGTCTCCACGAAGGCTTCTGCCGGTACGGTGGCCGCCCCGGAGGAGGGAAACGAGACGCTTCCATAGTCTTCCGTCCGCCATTGCAACAGGACCTGCCCGCCCTGCGGCGTGATGTTCAGGGCCGGCAGAGCGTAGCCCTCGCGGCCGAACCGGAGGTCGTGGCGCGATGCGTAACTGCTGTCGGCCGTCACCTCGGGCTCGTGCAGGAGCGACCACCAGTTGCGGACGATCCACTCGGTGACCGGATAAAGGGGCACGAGGACGTGATCGCGGAAGCAGCCGGAGCGGCTGTCCAGCACCCGCGTAACGGGATGTCCGTTGACGGACAACGAGAACCGCGCCCAGGTTGCACGAATCTCGTCCCCGCGGGACCCGTCCACGGCCTCCCATTCTGCCTGAAAGCGCAGCGGCTCAGTCATAACGAGGAAGGTACATCCTTGTGCTCGGGGCTGCCCACGTACGAGATGCGTTCGGCCAGCAAACACCGTTCGGGCGCCGCTTCCCGCTCTCGTTGGAGATCACCGATCCGGACAGTTTCGAGCGTCATGCCCGTAGCCGTTGCAGATCCGGCACCGGCGAATGGTCGGGCAGGTCTGTATGTTGTGACCGGACTGCCCGCAATGGGAGCAACGCGGTACGTTGGGGCAGTTGCGCGCCGTATGCGCGCCAGAGCCGCAATTGGAACAGGCCATCATTTATCCTACGTAGAATGCGTTTCACTCGTTCGGGTCACTGGAATCCGCGCGCACCCCCACGCTCTCCTCCAGGCGCTGTTTCATGCAGCCGATGTCGTCGCCATTCTGAGGCACTTTCCAGCCACAGTGCAGGCGGCTTCCGGCATCGACGATGCGCCGGCACAGCGGGCAAAGCTCTTGGCTTGACTGGTCGACGAGGGTGCGAAGCCAATCGGCATCGTCCAACGAGCGGTATTCAGCGCGCTGAACTTCGACGAGATCCGCAATGCGGTCGCCGTCCGGGTCGATGCTCACCGAAAGGGCGCCAATGCCGTTGCTGCGGCACATGGCCAGCAACTCGCTCAGCCGCGCCTCGTCGTGGAACTGCGCGGCATCGAATAGCGGGATGATGATGTAGGTGTAGTTCGAGCGAGTGCGGTAGTTGACCGCCTGGCTGATGGCCTGGGAGATGGCGGGGATGTCGTTCGTGGCCTTCAGCTCGAAGCTGTACATCACGAATTCGTCATTGGCCATCTGGCGACGGATACGGAAGCCAACGAAGTCCGCGTTCTCGAATCGGCCACCCTGGCGGCGACTCTGCACGTGCTCCACCCGGGCAAAGTCGAACGCCTCCTTGAGCCAGGGCAGCAGTGCATCCCCAAGCTGGTCCTCGCGCCTGCGGCTGTTTGCCCCCGGGTATCGGTATTCCCGCGTCGCGGCGTTGAAGCGCTGGCTGCGCCCCTGCGCGAAGCGATAACTGCGGTTGCCGCACACGGCGTCCTTGAACCCAGAGCGAAAGGCGTCCAGGTCGCTGTCGATGCCGGGGCGGTGCATCAGCTCCGCGACACTCGGCATCCGTTGCTTGAGCACTTCATCCAGGCGACCTTCTTTGACGCCCTCGTTGAGTAGCTGCTCGCCCAGTGCCTTGCCCGCAGCGGCCGGCGGCTCAATCGCCGTGAGGCTCAAGGGGCCGCCCCGACCGGGGGTTGGCTGCCAGGAGAAGCCCATATCGGCTTGATGCGCCAGCAACCGCTCCTTGAACGCTGCCCACTGTTCAATGCCCTTCTTTCCGCAAAGGGTGTGTCTCTGGTCGGCGCTCATGGCCGCCAGGCTGGATTCCAGCAGCCGTGGGGGTTCATTCACTTGAGCGAAGCGCAGGCACTCGGCAGCGCTGCGCTCTATGGCTTCGGTAGTGTTCATGCGGGCTCGTAGACGAAGAAGCGGTGGTAGGGATACTGGAATCTATCTGATCCGATCGATAACGGAAAATACTTCGCCCCACATCTCCTCCGAACGAGACTTGAGGCGTGCAGATTCCACTTTGAGTGACTCTGACAGCTCGCGGTTGCTCCGTTTATCCACCAATCGATCAATTTTATCGGCTAGTTCATGGCCTGCGTCGTCGACTGACACGACCCCCTCGGGGAAGCCGTAGTCACGGAACAACTCCTGATACTTATGGCTCCAGCCGGTGGCAAGGGACGGGACGCCCTGGCTGAGTGCACTGACCAGTCCGTGGAACCGGCTACCGATGGTGGCAAAACTTGCGCCAAGGATACCCTTGATCTTCAGCGGATCATCCTCGACGAGAACCGGGAGCCCGCCGGCACCTTCCGAGATCTGGTCCGCAAGCCAACGGTCATTCGCACCCTCGTGCACCAGGATGAAGGGCTTTGCGCCTTTCTCCCGAAGCTGCTGAGCACAACGCACCATGAACGGGAGGTACGCGCTGCTCCGCGAACCATCCGTCTTGTCGACCATGCGGTAGTTCGGCACCAGGCACACCCCATGCCGGTCACGGTCGAGGTATTCCGGCACGACCCCTTCAACCAGATTGGTGAAATCCGGGTACTGGCGGATATTCTCGCGCTCGCCCGTCACGTCGGTGAGGTAGTCGTAAGACGTTTGCTCCCGCGGCATGACGAGATCGATGTTATCGACCGCCCGCAGGATCGCTTTGCGAATACGCTTGCCCGTGTAGGGCCCGAATGCCTGCGGCATCAGGATCACCTTCGTACCCTGCTTGCGCCAGCGCGCGGCCGAGTGCGCCAGCTCCCGGGAGCTCCGGTCACCCCACTGATCGCTGTAGGAGAAACCGGCTGCGTCGATGACGACATCGACATCCCGATCCAGAACGAGGCCATACATCTCCCGTAGCTTCCTGGGTGCGAGCCGGGCCAGATCTCCCAACTGGAACCCGTACCGATAAAGCGATGCCTTGGGGTAGAAGCCATGATCAACGACTTTCCGGAACGGCATTGACGCCCCGCTGTGGGTCGGCGCCATGGTCAACAGGGCTTCGGGATACGCCGCTTGAACCTTCTCCATTATGGCGCGCAACATCAGTTCCGCACCCTTGTTCACGAACCCGGCCTTTCGGATCTCGATGATCATTCTGGCGCACACTCCTGCGTAATCAGTGAATTCTGCTTTTTCTGCGAGTAGGGGATGCCGCTGGCCGGGTCTCCATAGCCGATGGAGACCAGCATCACGACCCGCTCGTATTCCGGCAGGCCGAGAATGCCCTGCAGTTTGCGCTCCGACCAGTCCACATCGGGCCAGTTGATCGGGCAGGTGGAAAGCCCCAGTGTTTCGGCGGCGAGCATAAGCTGCATGGAGGCCAGCGAGGCATCGATATAGATCAGGTGCCGGTCCCGCTCCTTGGGGTACGCAGAAAGATCCCCCACCACCACGATGATCGCCGGTATTTGGTGAGCAAAGCCGGTTGTGCCCCCGGCACATTCGGCAATTTCGGTGGCGCGATCGGGATCGTCCGCGACGATGAACCGATACGGCTGGCGGTTGCATGCCGATGGCGCCAGGGCCGCGGCATTGATGGCCTGCTGGATCAGGTCCGAGGGAACGGACTGTTGCTTGTACCACCGCACGGAGCGCCGGCGGAGGAACAGCGTGGCGAGCTGGGCGAACGAAACGTCAGCCTCGGGACAGTCGGATAGCGGATAGGGCTTGAATGTGCGGGCTTCGGCGTTGCTCGCCGGTTCGCGCCCCACCCCTGTCCACCCATACTCTTTCCGGGCCTTCCGAATGGGCGGCGTGTCCTCGACCACGCTGAAATACTCGTCCAGCACGTCGGTGGCCCAGCGAAGCTCCTCCTCCGAGTAGCCCGGTCGCGCCTTCGCGCGGTTGTAGCAACGCACGGTCTCCTGGATGAACGCTTCGGCGAATACGTTTCGCCGCGGCTGCATGATCAGCCCCTTCTCCAGCCGATGGACATTGCGCCGCAGCAATGGAGAGGTGTCGTCCATGCTTCGCAGGGCCCGGTGATAGGCCGCGCGCCCCTTCAGCACAGCAAGGTGCTCCCGGTCGAAACGCCGGCTGAACAGGAAGTAATACAGATTGGCCAGCCAGCGGTTTGCGGAAAAGATTCGAGGGCTGGCCGCGGCCATCGCATCGAGCGCGCGGCGCACCGTACGCTTGGCCGGGGCCGGAAGGGCTTTGCGGAGTGTGGAGATCATGGGTCGTTGTCTATCGCATGCGGGCCAGACGTACCGGGTAGCGCATGGGCGAAAGCAAAGCCCACGCCATTTGCCAGAACACCGGGCGGGTCCGTCGGTAGAAGAAAAGGGCCAGGAAAGAAGCCGTTGCATAGGACAGCAGGGTTGCGTATGCCGCACCAATGCCGCCGTGCGCGGGGATCAGAGCAAGGTTCAGCAATACGTTGGCCAGCGCACCCAGGCCCTGCGTAATCAACGAGAATACCAGCACATTCTCGATGAGTATCCATTTCGAGAAGGCAGCGCGCATGAAGATGAATATCGCCGCCCAGATATGGATCACCAGAATCGATGCACTGGCGGCATAATCGGCGCCAAAGAAGATACTGATGATCCAGGGGGCGGCCATCGTCATCACTACCGCCACAGCCAGGCCCATCAGGAGCAGTGCGTCGAAAAGCTGCTGCAGGCGATACTTGAACAAGGCCTCGTTTTCCTCTCGCAGCTTGATGAGCTTCGGGAAGAAAGAGGCGACGATTGCCGTGGGAACGAAATACCAGGCTTCGGAAATCTGGGCCGCAACGGCATACTGGCCGACTTCCTGTGTGTCGGCCAGCCAGCGGAGCATGACCTGGTCCACCTTCAGATAGATCACCGCGAAGATCGTACCAAGGTAGATCAACCACCCCTGGCTGAGGAGCTCCTTTGCGCGGACCCAGCTGAAACGCCAATGCACAATACGCAGCTCTGCCTTGAGCCAGAAAAACACAAGCAGCAACAGGGCAGCCAGCGCGGCCTGCAGAATTTGGGCAGTGGCGAAATACACCAGGCTCGAGCCCGCAAACACCAGTGCCAGCTTGAACGCAGTGGTGGCAAGATGCGAGGAGATCCGCGCGATGGCGGTGTACCGAGCCTGCACAAACGCCTGGAACCAGAAGTCGATCACGTCCATCGGCCGGAACAGCAGCGCGCCACCCGCGAACGCAATCAGGTAGAACTCGGTGCTGCCCAGCCCTTCATAGGTAGCTGCGTAGATCAGCAGCACGACATAGCCAGCCCCCATTCCGAGTAGCTTGAGGAGGGCCACCGTTCCCAGCGTTTCGCCGCGATCCGCTTCGTTCTTGACGATCTCGCGAACGACCAGCCCGGATAGACCCATATGACCGGCTGCGGCGAACAGCGCGGCAAGAGAAAGCGCATAGGCCAGCGATCCGAAGTCCTCCGGCCCAAGGTAACGGGCCACGACGACGGTGGCGACAAAGGCCAGCCCCATCCCCAGCACCTTCTCCCCCATGATCCAGAAGGAGTTGTTGAGGTACTTCTGAAGCCGCCGATACGGCGCGGCTATTGCCCCGAGAGTGGACATCACTTTCTAACGTGACCCCCTGCCGGGCATTCGCTGTCGCCGACTGAACCAGGCGGTGGACTCGAGATGAGCAGGAGCCTGGCTACCGCTGAGCACGGCTCCATGAGGCTGCCCCGTAGCCATCTCCAGCACCCGCTTGCCGATGCTGTGGCGGCGCATCGCGACGAAGCGGTTCATCGCGTAGTGCGTGAGCGAGCGGAAGAAGGCGGAGAACAGGATAAGCCCGAAAGCAGCCGCGCCCAGCGCGAGGATGAAGGCATCCACCGAGGTGAAGCCGAGGCCTTCGTACACGGTGTTGAGTACCGGGTTGGTCTGCACCACTTCGGGGTTGCCCAGCACGCTCAGAAACGGCATGACCGAGGCGACGCCCACGGTCTCCAGCACGGCCATGACGATGACCATGCCGAGCACGAGGCCGCCGCGGCGTTTTTCCTTGCGGCTGAGCAGGGCCAGGGCTTTGCGGTAGGTGCTGAGCATGGGGTAACTGGGCGGCCTCAGGGTCGGGTGTTGGGTTCGGGATGCGGGGTTATTGGGTATCTGCCGGAACAGCAAACTGAACCGTCGGGATGACGACCCTCGGCAACTCCATGCGGGCGCATTGATTGCTTACGAATTCACGCCAGTATGGCCATACGTGGTAGCTGGCATTCCTCTGTGCAAAGGCTTCGAGCGCTTCCGGACCCGGGTCGGTATCGGTGTCGTACTCCGCAACAAATGTCGCCTCGATCTGCGCCAGCACACCATCGCTTTCTGCCTCACCGGCTTCGTGTTTCTCCGGGTCTTCCCCTTCCCGAGCGGGAGAAGCTGGCAACAAGCGCAGGCCCAGCCCGATGAACACCCGGAAGACATAATACGATGTCTCCGCCTCGCGGACTTCCATGAGATAGCTGCGTTCCACATGGTGCTTGAACTGCGGCTGGTATGCCTCGACGGGTGAAAACCGCGGGTCATGATCTTCCGCCAGCCAGGCACTGGACTGGCGCACGCTTACCCCGTGGATTCGCAGGCAATCGATGGCTGCTTGGATCGGGGAATCCGTCATACAGCTGGCGCCATCCACTTATCGGCTTTGCTGGAGTCGCCCGCGCCGATGTCATGGATGATTTGCGGGCAAGCCGTTGCAGCCTTGCCGCCGGGTCGGGCAATGGCGGGCTCTGCATGCCACTCGGCGAAAACCGTACGGGTTGGCGTCTGCACTCCGACGTAGTAGCTCAATACGGCGACGATCTGCTGGTTGAGGCTTACGCCTTCGTCTTCGGCCAGGGAGACCAGTGCGCGGTGCAGCGTTCTGGGCACCCGCAGTGTAATGCGCCCACTGAAGTCATCCGCGGGCGGCAAGGGCTGCGGCAGCGCGCGTCCGCTTTCCTTCAGCGCTGCCTCGGTGGTCTCGATGGTATCGATCGCGAGCTCGTAGGCCTCGTCGTGGGTGTCGGCGTATTCGACAACGTCCGGCAGCTCTCGTACCCGGGCCTCGAAGCAGGCTTCTCCCTCCTCGATAACCCGGCGTATCGTGATCCCGTAGTCCTGTGCGTTCATGACGTCTCTCCCTTCAGCCATTGGCTCAATTCCGGCTCCCGCTCCTCGAGCATCTTGCGGATGTTCCGGACATAAGCTGGCTTGATTTCAGGGTTTTTCCCGTGTCCGCATGTGTAGGAGGTCGAGTAGAAACTCGGCAGCCCGGCATGGGTGACCACCTTGTGGCCTGCTTTCTTCCCGTCGCGGACCTCGAAGCCCAGGGTTTCGAGCAACCGTCGCAATTCATCGCATCGCAGGGAACCGCCCGCACCCTGGAGCTGCTGCAGTACATCCTTTA
>NZ_QKMA01000022.1:0-22762 GCF_003208255.1 Thioalkalivibrio sp. ALE21 | reverse complement strand
TCAGTTCATCGACGGCATCGAGCAGACCGAACCGACCAACGACGAGGAATCCTCCATCACCGACCGGAGCGCCGCCTGAACCAGCGATCACTCATACACCAGACTTGACCATAACTCAACGGTAGGAGACCGGCCCCGGTGGGGTAAAGCCGTTCAGGGCGCTGCAGTCACGCCGCAGTCGTCGATCGGGTCGCCGATGTCACCGGAGGAAGCGGTGGTCAGACTGAAGGCTTCTCCGGACCCGTCATCCGCGATGTTGAACTGACTGCCATCCCAGTCGTCGACCAGGCCCGTTGCATCGCCACATGCAGTGATCGTTACACACTGATCGTTCTCCATCGCGCAGGCCCCGACGTTGATCGTGTTGGCCGAACTCAGGTTGCTGGCCTGGGCCTGGAGCGTGCGCTCTTCGGCCTCGTCGGAAAAATCGATGAAGCGCGGGGCGGCGACGGCGGCCAGTACGCCGATGATGATCAGCACGATGACCAGTTCGATCAGGGTAAAGCCGCGGGAATGGCGGGCCTGCGAAAGGCGGGCGGGGTTATGCATGGTGCTTCTCCCTGGAAAAATGTCCTTGCATGGGCAGCGCGGCGGTCTCCGCACCGTTCGTTCATTGGAAAGCTAACATCGAATGTGACGCAGTTCCAGAAATCGACTTGACACGCATCAACAGTCCCGGTCAAAGGGCTGCGCCGGCCAGGTCCCACATGGGCAGGAAGATCGCAAGCGCGAGCACCAGCACCATCGCGCCCACGATGCTGATGAGGATCGGCTCGAGGGCGCTGGAGAGGTTCTTCAGTTCGTAGTCGACCTCCTGCTCGTAGAAGCGGGCGACCTCCTCCATCATGTCGTCGACCTGGCCTGTCTCCTCGCCGACCGCGATCATCTGCAGCACCAGCGGGGTGAACAGGCCGGTGCCGGCGGCCGCCTGGCCCAGGGACTCGCCGCGCTCCAGGGCCTCGCGCATGTGGACCACGCGATCGGCGACCCAGGCGTTGTCCACGGCGCGGCCGATGGAGTCCAGGCCCTCCAGGATTGGCACGCCGGAGCGTGTGGCCATGGTCAGGGCGCGGGCGAAACGCGCCAGCAGGGCCCGTTCCAGGATGGACCCGATCACCGGCAGGCGCAGCTTGATCCGGTCCCACCACAGGCGGCCGTCACCGCTGCGGGTGTACTGGCGGAACCCGAGGACCGCGGCCACCATGCCCCCGAGCATCCACGCCCAGTAGTCCAGGGTGAACGCCGAGGTGGCCATCAGGATGCGGGTGGGCAGCGGCAGCTCGGCATCGAAGCGCTCGAACATGCCGGCGAAGGCGGGGATGACCACCACGTTGATGATCGCAATGGCGGCGAGGATGGCGGTCAGCACGAAGATCGGGTAGCGGGTGGCCTGCTTGATCTGCTGGCGGGTCTCGCGTTCGCGTTCCAGGTAGAAGCTGAGCTGCTCGAAGGTCTCTTCCATGCGCCCGGTGTCCTCGCCCATGCGCACCATGTTGATCAGCAGCGCGGGGAAGACGGCGGAATGCTCGCGCATGGCCGCGTGTAGTTCACGGCCGGCCTCCAGCGATTCGGCGATGCCGCGCAGGGCGGCGGAGAGGCGGGCGTTGTGGGTGGTCTCGGCGATGCCCTGCAGCCCCCGGACGATGGGCACGCCGGCGCGGGTCAGGCTGTGCATCTGACGACAGAAGAGTTCCAGATCCTCGTGGCGCGGGCGCCCGCCCCGCATGCGCAGGCCCGCGCCTGTCCCTTCGCCGGAGGGATCGGTGACCGATTCGATCCCTACCGGCGGGGTGCCGCCGGCGTTCAGCCGCCGGGCCAGTGCGGCGGCGTTCTCCGCCTCTGCCCGTCCGCTTTCGGTGCGGCCGTCCGGCGTACGGATGCGGTAGTCGAACAGGGGCATGGCGGCTCACTCCCGCAGCGGGGCGTCCGGCAGGACCAGGCCCGGATCGTCGTCGCCGAAGTCGGGGCCTTCCTCGGTCGGCGGGGCCGGGGTGTCCGTCTCCGGTTCCGTGCCCTGCGCGGCCCCCGTGGCCCCCGGGTTGCCGATGTCATCATCCAGGCGGGCGGATTCGCCGGCGATGCGCAGCACCTCGTCCAGCGGGATCAGTCCCTGGCGGGCATAGTCCAGGGCCACCTGCCCCAGCGGGCGGAAACCGCGCGCCAAGCGGGCGGCGTCGGCGAAGCCCTGATGGTCGTTGGTGCGCAGCGCGGCGGCCATGTCGCCGTCGATTTCCAGCAGTTCGTAGATGCCGATCCGGCCGGAAACCCCGGTGTTGTTGCAGCGGTTGCAGCCGGTGCCGCGCTGCCAGCGCGCGGGGGCCTGCGGGCGGTCGTCCAGCGGTTCCAGCGCGGCCAGCATGCGCGGGTCCGGTTCGTGGGGCTCGGCGCACTCCGGGCAGACCCGGCGCGCCAGGCGCTGGGCCAGCACGCCGATGACCGAGGGCGCCAGCAAGTACCCTTCCACGCCCATGTCCAGCAGGCGGATAGGAGTGGAGATGGCGTCGTTGGTGTGCAGTGTGGACAGCACCAGATGGCCGGTGAGCGCCGCGCGTACGCCGATCTCCGCGGTCTCCTGGTCGCGCATCTCGCCGACCAGCACGATGTCCGGGTCCTGGCGCAGGGCGGTGCGCAGGACGCGGGGGAAGTCCAGCCCGATGCGCGCGTTCACCTGCACCTGGCAGATCCGGGGCAGGCGATATTCCACCGGGTCCTCGACGGTGATGATCTTCTTCTCCGGATCGTTGAGCTCGCGCAGGGCGGAGTACAGCGTGGTGGTCTTGCCGGAACCGGTGGGGCCGGTTACCAGGATCACCCCGTGCGGGTCGCGCAGCAGGCGCCGCAGCGGTTCCAGCACGTGCTCCGGCATGCCCAGGCTGTCCAGTGACAGCACGCCGGTGGACTGGTCGAGCAGGCGCATGACCACGGATTCGCCGTTCTGCAGCGGCAGGGTGGACACGCGGACGTCGATGGAACGGTCGCGCACGCGGATGTTGAAGCGGCCGTCCTGTGGCAGGCGCCGCTCGGAGATGTTGAGCCCGGCCATGATCTTCAGGCGCGAGACCAGGGCCCCGGCGATCTGGCGCTCCTTGAACTCGTGTTCGTGCAGCACGCCGTCGATGCGCTGGCGCACGCGCAGCACCCGGTCGTCGGGTTCGATGTGGATGTCCGAGGCGCCGGTCTGGATGGCGTCCTCGAACAGGGTCTGCAGCAGGCGGACCACCGGGGCGTCCACCTTCATCTCCGCCTCCACCAGCTGGTCGAGGTCGTAGTCGCTGCGCGAGAGCTCCTCGGACAGCTCCTCGGCGACCCGCGAGATCGCCTCGGTATGGCGGAAGACCCGGTCCAGGGTGGCCAGCAGGTCGTCTTCGGCGACCACCGCGATCTGCGGGCGCTGGCCGAGCTGGCGGGTGATTTCGTCCTGGGCGAACAGGTCGGTGGGATCGGCCATGGCCACCAGGATGCCGTCGCGACCCTCGGACAAGGGCAGGGCGCGCAGGCGTCGAGCCAGGGTCTCGGGAAGCTTGCGCGCGACTTCCGGGTCGAACTGGTAGCGCCGCAGGTCGACCTGCGGGACCTGCAGCTGGTCGGCCAGCACCTCGACGATCCGGTGACGGTCGACCAGTTCCATGTCCACCAGCACCTGCCCCAGCTTGCGTCCGCTCTCCTTCTGCCGCTTGAGCGCCTGTTCCAGCTGGCTCTCGTCGATGTACCCGTAGTCGATCAGCAGATCACCGATGCGGATGCGGCGCATCTGTTCCTGCAGCGCCCCGGCAATGTCCTCCTGGGTGCAAAGACCCATGTCCGTGAGGACACGCCCCAGCTTGCGGCCGGAATCGCGCTGTTCGTCCAGGGCCTGCTGCAGCTGTTCCTCGGTGATGACCCCGGTATCGACCAGGGTCTCGCCCAGGCTGCGCGTGCGGCGAGGGGCCGGCGCCCTGGTCGCCGCTCCGGTGTCGGAGGGCGTGTCGGATTCGCGGGGCGGCCGGTCCTGGTCGCCGGATTCCGGCTTGCGGAAAAAACGCATGGAGCTTCCTCGTAAGGCCGCCCGGTGCGGCATTGGGACGGCGAATCCGTGACAGGTTGCCCAAACCCGGGCGCTGCGACAACCTTGCGGTCTCCCGGGAGTGACCTCCTCCGTGGCCTCCGGCGTACGCGCCTGTCGGCTATTCTCCTGTTATATTCCGAGATATTCGTCGCAATTCGAGTCTTGCATGAGCCCGCGTCCGCCGCCCGCCCCGATGGCCGGATTCACCCTGTTCGAGCTGGTGCTCGTGCTGCTGGTGCTCGGCGTGCTGGCCGTGGTGGCCATCCCGCGGATCCCGGCCGGCTTGCTGGGGTCCGCGCCCGACCTGCAGGCCGCGGAGGACCAGCTGGTCGGCGATCTGCGCCAGGCGCGCGCCGGAGCCATGGTCTGCGGGCATAACCGGGCTGTGGCGGTGGATTTCAACGGGGGGCAGTGGACCATAGACGGCGCCCGTAACTGTCTGGTCGCCAGCCTGAGCGGCCCGCGCAATATCTCGGGCGTGTCCGTCTCGGGTTCCGGCTTCGAGTTTCGCTATCCCTTCGGTGCGCTGGATCCGGACGCTGACGTGCCTCTGAGCCTCGCCGGTGGCGGGGAATCGCGCACGGTTTGTGTGCGGGCGCTCACCGGGGCCGTCGAACGAGGGGGGTGCTGAATGATCGATCGACCGGGGACCGGAGCGCGCGCCGCCGGACATCGCTTCCGCGGCCTGACCCTGATCGAGCTCGTGGTGGCGCTGGTGATCATCGCGGTGGCGATGGCCGGGCTGGCCGGGACCTTCGCCCTGCTGACCGGCGTGGCGGGCACCGAGGACGCGGAGCAGTACGCGCGCGAGGCACGCGGCTGCGGCGAGGCCCTGCTGGCGGTCCACGATGGACCGGGGCTGGATCTGCAGACGCAGTGCGGAATCAGCGATGACCCGGATGCCTGGGCCGAGGAGGATTCCGCGGGGGCCGACGTGCTGGCCGGCGCCTGTCGGGACGACGTGGACCTGGAGGTTTCATGTCGGGTGATACCCGCGGCGGATGTCCCGGAGGACAACCCGCTCAGCCAGGTCGAGATCCGCCGGGCCGGCGGCGGCATGCCCGTGCTGTTCCTGCAGTTCCCGCGCGAGGACGATGGATGATGCGCCGCCGCGGGTTCACGCTGCTGGAGCTGGTGCTGGTGCTGATCATCCTCGGGGTGATCGGCGTGGCCGCCGCGCGCTTCCTGGGCGGGGCCGTGGAGGCGATCTTCGTCACGCGCGAGCTGACCGATACCCAGATGGAGTCCGGAGCGGCGCTGGATCGTATGGCGCGGGATCTTCGCGGAGCAGTGAGCGTGGATGATTGCGCGGCAGGTTCTTTGACCCTCAATGGCGGCGACCTCGAATACGTGCGAACCAACGGGCGGCTGGAGCTGAACGGCGTGCTGCTGGCGGGCACCCCCGAGGATCCTGTGGACCGGTTCGACTGCACGCCGACCGATGTCGGCCGCCTGTACGCCCTGGAACTGGAGACCGAGAGTGGCTATGTCGCGCAGACCCATGCCTATCACCGGCGCTGAAAACGCGCCCGCGATCCCGCGCGGCCAGCGCGGCAGCCTGCTGCTGGTGGCCCTGCTGCTGGTGGTGCTGGTGGCCGCCATCGCCGTGGGGGCCGCGTCGCTGGTGGGTTCCGGTGCGGCCACCGGCGCCGACCGCGTGCTGGGGGAAAAGGCCCTGTTCGCGGCCCAGAGCGGGATCCTGCGCATCAGCGAGGGCGGGCTTTCGTGTGACGAGGCCCCGTCCGGGGCCGGGGAAGGGGCATGGTTTTACTGCACCCCGCCCGGCGACGCCGGATGCGGGGGGGACAATCGTTCCCGGGTGCGCGGCTGGGCCGGCGCCGAAGTCGAGGAAGATGCCCCCGCCGTGCACAACATCTGCGTAAACCTCGCTGCGGCCGGAGGCGCGGGTCCGCCCTCCGAATGCGCCGAGGACCATGAGGATGCAGGTGAATGGGACTGTGCATTTGATGACGATGACATTGATCCGGGGCAAGGTGGTGCCACGTTTCAGAACATGTATGTGGGCGATAACGTGCGGCTGACAGGGGTCGGGAACTGGACCATTGAAGGCGAGGTATGTCTTGCTAATGGCGTATCCCTGCAAGGGACACCTGATTTCAGAGGGAACGTGTACTGGGAGTCGGCGGAAGACACCAGCGGGCAGGCTCGCGACTACGACGCCTGCGTCTACGTAGCGGGTGCGCTGGATGAAGATCTCAGCAGCGATGACTGTGACGGGGAGTCGACGCTGGATGCCTGGTGCCCCCATGCCGAAGAAGGCGGCTCCGGCTGGGGGTATTCCGACTGAGGGTTGTTACATCTCCAGGGTGCGGTGGTCCACGCCTTCCCAGTCGCGCATACGCTCGCGGCTGCGCCGGATCTCGTCTTCCCAGGCCTCGCCGTCGTCGTCGACCACCACGGGGCGCAGCAGGATGACCAGTTCGTTCTTGCGCTGCTCCTGGCGGGTGTGGCGGAACAGGCCCCCCAGTACCGGCAGGTCGCTCAGCAGGGGCGTGCTGGCGATGATCTCCTCGGTGGTGTCCTGCATCAGCCCGCCGATCACGATGACCTGACCGTTCTCGGCGCGCACCACGCTGTCCGATTCGCGGATGGACGAGCTGGCCAGCGGGAACGAGTATTCCCGGCCGTCGAAGCGGAAGCTGGTGACCTGTTCGCGCACCTCGCTGACGCTCGGCCGGACGTGGAGGATGACGTCGCCGCTGCCGGCGACCTGGGGCGTGACGTCCAGGGCCACGCCGTCGAACAGCGGGGAGAACGTGGGATCCGGAAGCAGGCGGTCGGTGCGGGCGTCGCCGGTCCCCGTGCTCTCGGTACGCAGCTGGAAATCGGTGATGTAGGTGCTGTCGTCCCCGACCTTGATCACCGCCTTCTGGTTGTTGACGGTGGAGACCCGCGGGCTGGACAGGACGGTGAGGTCCCCCTGGGTTTCCAGCAGTTCGAGGAAGGCGTTGAACCCGGTACCGCTGTAGGCCGCGGTCAGGATACCGCCCAGGGCCTCGAACTGGCCTCCGGTGACCTCGCCGATGGTCCCGATGTCGCCCTCGATCGGCGTCCGTCGGGAATCCGCCAGGGATCCGGGGCTGGCCTGCCCGATCCGCAGTTCGCCGCCGGCGATCTGGTTGAGGCGTGACCAGTTGATCCCGGCCTCGAATTCCGATCCGAGCGCCACTTCGACGATCTTGGCCTCGAGGATGACCTGACGCTGCGCGGATTCCTGTACGGCGTCGAGGAACCCGGCCACGTCGCGGAGTTCGTCCGGGCGCGCACGCACGGCGATCACGCCGGTGTTGGGGCTGGCCACCACCCGGCGGCCCTCGCGGTCGTTCCCCTCTTCGCCCAGCACCAGCATCTCCAGGGAATCGCGCAGGTCACCCCAGAAATGCGATTCGGAACTGGTGCGGATGGTCGTCCCCGAGGTCTCCGGCTCGTCCTCGTCGGCGGCGAGCTGTCCGGCGCTGACCTGCAGGCCGGTCTGACCCTCGCGGTTGACGTTCAGGTAGTCCACGAAAAAGGTGCGGGTCTGCAGGCCGGCGGGCCCGACGCGAAAGGTGGAGCCGCGGCGGGTGATCGCGTAGCCGTGGGTCTCCTCGACGATCTCCAGGATCTCCGGCACGGTCACGGCGTTGAGCTGCAGGCTGATGCGGCCCTCCACCTTGGGGTGCACGACCATGCCGTAGGCGGTGTCCTCCACCAGCGTGTAGAAGAATCCGCGGGCCTCGGCATCCTCCACGCGCAGGTCGAACACCGGCTCGTCGGGGGGGATGTCGGGCTCCGCGAGCGGCGGCTCCCCGGTGTCGCGGGCCGCCGGTTCCGGGGGCGGTGTCGGGATGGGCCGGGGCACCGGCCGTTCCATGTCCTCCAGGCTCTGCTGGGTGCGATCGCGTGCATCCGAGCCCAGTTCGCCGGGGGCGGCGCAGCCGCCGAGGAAGGCGATGGCGGGGGTGAGCAGCAGCCAGGGCAGGGCCGGGAGCCGGATCATGGGTGTCTCCTGAGTTCCATTTCGACAGGGGGGGTAACGGACAGACGGTGCTCTTCGCCATCGGTGGTGCGAACCACGATACCCCGGGGTTCGATGTGCAGGATCTCGGCGCGGTCGACCGTATCGCCGATATGCACCTCACTCTCGCGGCCATCCGGGTCTTGAACCCGGGCCACGTTCCGGTCGCCCTGCAGCCGCACCATGATGACACGGAGCTCCGCGAGGCGGGTGTCGGGTTCTTCGCGGGCTTCGGCGGCGTCGGGAGCGGGGTCCGGGACGGCAGCCGGCTCGGGCGCGGTGAGTACTGCGGGCAGTCGGGTGGGGTCGGCCAGTTCTTCCGCCACAGCGGAAGAGGCCCCCCAGGCCGGGAAAAGCCCGCAGGCGAGGATCGCCGGCATCAGGAGGGAGCACCGATTCATGGCGTGTCCTCCAGCCCGTCCAGGTCCATGGCGTCCATTGCCAGGCGCAGCCGGGGCGTGCCATCCACCAGGGTCAGTTCGGTGTCGCCCCACAGCCACAGCACCGGCATTGCCTCCAGATGGCGTATGTAACGCAGGAGGCTCAGGTAGTCGCCGGTCATCGCCAGCTCGATGCGGTGGCTGCGGATGCGGATGCCGGAATCCTCTCCGCGCGTCATGGTTTCGGGACTGCGGCGAACCAGGGTGTCCAGCCGGATGTTCCCGCGCTCCGCCAGCAGTTCGCGCAGCAGTCGTGCGGTGCGGTCGGGGCCGAGGAGATCCTGCGCGGCGGTCTGCAGGCGCTGTTCGATCTCCGCAGCCTGTTCCCGTGCCTCGCGTTCGCGTTGCCGGAACATCTGCAGCGGGTCGTCCTGTACGGCGATCTCGCCGGTCTGTTCCAGCAGGGTCCGGGTGTCGGTACGGGTCTGTTCGATGCGCTCGTCGAGCTCTGCCAGGCGCTGCTCCTGAGGGACCACCGCGAACTGAAAGATCAGCAGGAACGGCGTCAGCAGCACGGCGCCGTAAAGCAGCAGGCGTTCGCGCCCGGAGAGCGCGCGAACGCGTGTATCCAGCGACTCCAGGGCGGCTGCGACGGGCATCTTCAACGGGGTGTCCTCCCGGGCCGGAAGACGAACCTCAGCGTGTCTTCCCCGGCGTGCAGTTCGAACTCGGGCTCGCCCTCGTGTGCGCCCGTTTCTCCGAGTACTTCCAGATAGGGCGGCAGGTCATCGGCCCGCAGGGCGCGGCCCTCGATCGCGAGTTCGCCGGTGTCGCCGTCGATATGCATGCGCTCGATCCAGATGTTCGTGGCCTCGGGGCGGGCCGCCGCCCGGGCCAGACCGGTCAGGGGTTCCGCCGGGGCGGAGGCACGGGCCTGGTCCAGACGGGCCTGCAGCAGCGCCTCGGCTTCCGCCAGTTGTTCGCGGCGAAGTTCGGCCCGTTCCGCGGCGGCCTGTTCCGAACGAACCTCGGGTGTGTCGCGCAGGTCCCGGAGTTCCATCAGGCGTTCCTCGGCCGCCTGCTGTTCTGCGCGTGCCGAGGCCAGCTCCTCGGCGCGTTCCTGTGCCGCCCGGTATTCCACTGTCCACAGGAACAGACCCAGCAGCAGCGAGACCGCGAACAGGAGCAGCAGGCGCCAACGCGGTGGCCATTCGCGGCGGAGGTCGAGTTCTTCCCGATACAGGTCGAGGCTCTGGTGCATGTCAGCCGCCTCCGGCAGCGTTTTCCGGGGGCGGGGCGGGAGATGGCCCCGGTGGGCCGAACGCCGCGCCCAGTGCGCGGGCGCAGCCGGCTCCGCCTGCCGGCAGGCCCTCCGCAAAGCGGCTCAGCGGGATCCAGCGGGCTTCCATCCGGAGCTGGCTGCTCAGGTAACCGAGGGCCTCGTCCTCCACCGGCATGTCCCCCATCACCGCCAGGTTCCGGATCGGCGGCAGGGCGAAGTGGCCGTCGTAGTAGTCCAGCGCACGCTGGATCTCCAGCAGCAGCGTGTCCGGGCCGCCAGCGCCGTCGTCATCGATGGCCACGTCCACGTGCCGCGCCACGAACAGGTGGGTGCCGTACACCAGCAGGATGGTGGCGGAGCGGGCTCGCGCGTACAGGAGCACCAGGCCGCTGACTGCCTCGGGCAGTCGTGCCGCAAGATTGCGCAGGGCGAGTTCCGGGAGCCCGACGCTGGCCACGCGCAGGCCGGCCCGGCGCACCGAGTGAATGGCCCGGCGCACGTGGTCCGCCGGGGCTACGGCCGCGAACACCATGGGTTTTCCGTGGTGGCTGACCCCGTCGCCCATCGGGCAGAAATCGATGACCGCGTGGGTGACGTCGAAGTCGACCAGGTCCGCGACCTGCCAGCGGATCGCTTCGCGCCGTTCTGCTTCCGGGACATCGGGCTGCTCCGTGGGCAACAGACGGAAGGTCCCCTCGTCCAGGACGAGATGCGCGGAATGGCGGCCCAGCCGCTGGCGGCGGACGGTCTGTTCCAGGGCGTCCGGGTCCTCGTGGGTGTCGCAGTACGCCGCATCCGGTTCGACCCGCGCGAGCCCGAAGCCCCGGTCGTGGCAGGCAAGACCCAGGCATCGGGGGGTGCGGTCCCGGAAGCGGCCGAGCAGTCCTTTCATGTGTGGGTGTCCGATCGGGTAATGGGCCCGTTGCGCCGGTCGCGGACGGCGACTGGCCACAATTATGTGACGCAGTTTGCAGTATTTCGAGGGTGCTTGTCTTCCCTGCGGGCCGGGATCCCGGGGCGGATCGGCAGGAGGCCAGCCCCCCGGCCGATGTTGGCGGTGGGTCGGTCCCGGCCGTCGGGGCAGCGGTTGGGCTTGATCGGCGAGGGGGCTCGCCTCCTACAAGGGGGGTGTCGATGGGTGCCCGGTTGGTAGGAGGCCGGCCCTCCGGCCGATGTCGGCGGTGGGCCGGCCCCCGGTCGTCGGGGCACCGGATGGCCTGGTCGGTGCGCTACCCGGAAGCGGGGCTATTGCAGCACTTCCTCCTGGAAGCCCTTGAAACCGCCTTCCATGAAGTAGTAATCCTCGATCCCGTATTCTTCCAGGGTGTACTGGAACGCCTTGATTTCGTGCCCGGTGATGTCATACACGAGCAGCGGGGCGTCGGAGTCGCGGGCCTGTTCCAGGTAATCCTCCAGGGCTTCGGTGTCCCCCGCCGGGATGTTGGTCTCGGAATTGAGGAACAGACCGACCTGGTCCTGTTCGAACGGGCGCCGGATGTCCAGCACCCGGGCATTGTCGCGCTGCGCGCGCTCGGAGAACTCCATCGGCGGCAACAGGCGCTCGCGGAATTCGTTGAAATCGATCAGATCGGCCCGTTCGATCGGCGCCTCCCCGAACAGGGCGGTGTCCTCGGGGTAATTCTCGGCCCAGTCGAAGATGCCGTAATCCATGGCCATGGCGTCGTCGAAGCCGGCGGCCTTCATGCGTTCCACGGCCTGGTAGCTCATGAAGCAGGTATGGCCCCGGCAGTAGAAGGCGACCGGCTTGTCCGGGTCCTCTTCGTGGATCTCGAGCACCTTGTCGACGAAGTCCTCGTCGTCGATGCTCACGTGCCGTGCGCCGTCGATACGCAGGGTGTCGTATTCGTAGCGCGTGCGTACGTCGATGACGTGGATCTCGTCGCGGGCGTATTTCGCCGCCAGTTCCTCGAGATCCAGGGCGTCCACGTAGAAATAGATGGAGCGTCCCGGCGGTTCGTACCCCTCGGCCTCGGGATCGAGTTCCATGTCACCGGGCTCTGCGGTGTCTCCGGTGCTGGCGGCAGCCTGACCGGAGAGTGCCAGCAGGCCGGCGGAGAACAGGGCGAGAGTAAGGCGAGAGGGCTTGAAAAACATGGCGAACTGCTCCATGAAAGGTCGACTGCTCCCACTCTAGACACTTCAGCGTGTGGTTTCTACTCCGGGCCGTTTCCTTTGCGTGGCTGGAATGCCAGGACCGCGGAATTGATGCAGTAGCGCAGTCCCGTGGGCGGCGGACCGTCCGGAAAGACATGCCCCAGGTGCGAGTCGCAGGCGGCGCAGCGTACTTCGGTCCGTTCCATGCCCAGCGAGGCGTCGCGGTGTTCGGAAACGGCCTCGGCGGTGACCGGCGCGGTGTAGCTGGGCCACCCGCTGCCGGAATCGAATTTCGTCGTGCTGTCGAACAGCGCAGCGCCGCACACCGCGCAGTGATAACGACCGGAGGCCTTGTGGTCGTGGTATTCGCCGGTGAACGGCGGCTCGGTGCCCGCCTGGCGGGCGATGCGATACTGCTCCGGGGTGAGGCGCCGGCGCAGTTCGTCTTCGTCGACGGGGGTGTCGGGATGCGGGTGGTCGGTCATGTCGGTGCCTCCGCGGAAATTAGTGTTATCTTGCGAGCCGGTTCCACCAGCGAAGCGAATGGCCACGGGCGAGGAGACCATATTGAGCTGTCCGGACTGTGAACGCATCAACGTCCTTCCGACCGGTGCGGGGACTCTCTACCTTGCGCCGGTGCTGGCGCATACCCGTGCCACTCTGCGCCAGCGGCTGATCGAGGAGCGCTTCCCCTGCAGCGAACCGGCTTCGGGGATCCTGGCGGTGGCCGTGGATCCGGAGCACGACCTGGGGGCGACCCTGTCGCGTCTCGACGAGGCCCTGAGCCATTCGGAGCAGAACGGGTGCCGCGCGACCTTCGTCCCCGACGGCGAACGCTTCGGCGTGGAGCACCTGCAGGATACGCATCTGCTGTCCACGCTGATCGCCCGGCACAATGCGCGCGATCTGGCGGCCATACTCGCCAGCGATGCCCTGGACTTTCATTTTCAGCCCATCGTGCATGCGGCCCGGCCGGATCAGGTGTTCGCCTGGGAGGCGCTGGTGCGGGCCAGCTCGCCGGCGGGGGAGTTGATCCCGCCGAACATCCTGTTCGATCAGGCACGGGCGGCGGAGATGATGTTCCACCTCGATCGCGCGGCGCGTATCAATGCGATCCGCCGTGCGACCGAGCGCGGAATCCGCGACCAGCTGTTCATCAACTTCAATCCCACCGCGATCTACGACCCGGCGTTCTGTCTCGAGACAACGGTGCGCGAGATCCGGGGTATCGCGCCGGATGTCCCCGCCCCCGCGGGCTTCGTGTTCGAGGTGATCGAGAGTGACCAGATTACCGACACCGAACACCTGCGACGCATTATCGATCGCTATCGCAACGCCGGTTTCCGGGTCGCCCTGGATGATCTCGGCGCGGGCTATGCGTCGCTCAACCTGCTGTCGCAGCTGCGACCGGACTTCGTGAAGATCGACCGCGAGCTGGTCCGCGGCATCGACGCCGACGAATATCAGCAGAAGATCCTCGGCAAGATCATCGAACTGGCGCGCGAGCTGGACATCCGTATCGTGGCCGAAGGGGTCGAGACCGCGGGTGAATGGCGCTGGCTGCGTGATCGGGTCGATTACTGTCAGGGCTTTCTGTTCGCGCGCCCGGCGGCCGAGCCACCGGCACCGGTGCATCCCGATCCCGAGGTGCCGTAGGAGGCCGGCCCTCCGGCCGATGTCGGCGGGAGGTTGGCCCCGGCCGTTGGGGCACGGAATGGGCCTGATCGGCGAGAGGGCTCGCCTCCTGCGGCGGGGCGGCTGGTGCACGGTCGGCAGGGGGCCGACCTCCTGCGGGTTGTGGAGGCGTCCATGTGCACATCGGACCGGGCTTCACTAAACTGAGGACCATGACGACTCTGCCGCATGATGCCCGCAATCCCACGCTGGAAGCGGCCGCCCAGCTGCTGCGTGATGCCGAAGTGCGCTATCAGGGGCGCACCGTCGGCACGGTGGCCAGCCTCGACAGCCGCGCCCCGGCGGAAAACTATGCCGACTGCTTCATCCGTGATTTCGTGCCCTCGGGGCTGGTCTATCTGCTGCACGACGAACCCGAGGTGGTGCGCGATTTCCTCGGCCTGATCCTGCGCATCCGCGATACCCAGGAGGAGATCGAGGGTCACCGTCGCCTGCCCCGGGTGATGCCGGCCAGCTTCCGCGTGGTGACCGACCCGAAGGGGCGCGAGACCCTGGCCGCCGATTTTGGTGACCGCGCGATCGGCCGCGTGGCTCCGGTAGACTCGATGATGTGGTGGGTGCTGCTGGCGCGGGCCTACCAGAACCGGACCGGTGACCACGAGTTCATCAAGTCGCCGGACGTGCAGCGCGGCATCCGGTTGATCCTCAGCATCTGCCTGCAGGACCGCTTCGAGGTCTTCCCGACCCTGCTGGTGCCGGACGGCAGTTTCATGATCGACCGGCGCATGGGGGTCTACGGGCATCCGCTGGAGATCCAGGCGCTGTTCTACGGCATGCTCAAGGCGGCGCTGGCGATGCTGGAGCCCTGCGATACCGATTCCGAGCAGCTGTGTGAACAGTCCGCGATCCGTGCCCGCCAGCTGGCCGACTATATCCGCCACTACTACTGGCTGGACCTGGAGCGGCTGAACGCCATCCATCGCTATCGCACCGAGCATTTCGGCCACGAATCCGAGAACGCGCTCAACATCTATCCCGAGAGCATCCCCGACTGGCTGGTGGACTGGATCCCCTCGGAGAGTGGTTATCTGGTCGGCAACCTGGGGCCGGGGCGCATGGATTTCCGTTTCTTCAGTTTCGGCAATCTGCTGGCGGTGCTGTTCGGGCTGGCGGACGAACACGAGTCGCGCCTGATCATGCAGACCTTCGAGCAGCGGTTCGAGGACCTGATCGGTACCATGCCGGTCAAGATCTGCTACCCGGCGATGATGGGCGAGGAATGGCGCCTGCTCACCGGGTCCGACCCGAAGAATACCCCCTGGTCGTATCACAACGGCGGCAACTGGCCGGCGCTGCTGTGGGCCTTTACCGGGGCGGCGATGCGCGTCGGGCGGCCGGATCTCGCCCGCAGCGTGCATGCGGTGGCGGCCGAGCGGCTCCACCGGGATGACTGGCCGGAATACTATGACGGGCGCCATGGCCGCCTGATCGGGCGCCGGGCGAACTATCGCCAGACCTGGTCGGCGACCGCGGTGCTGCTGTCCCAGGCGATGATCGATAACCCCGAAACCCTGTCACTGTTCGACAGTCCGGAGCCGGAGACCCCATGAAAAAGACTCAGAGCAAGGCCCGTCAGGGCGAAGGCCTTTATCTTGTTCTGATTAGCGTGCATGGCCTCATCCGGGGCGAAAACCTGGAACTCGGACGCGACGCCGATACCGGCGGCCAGACCCTTTACGTGGTCGAGCTTGCCCGCGCCCTGGCGCGGCACCCGCAGGTGGGGCGGGTGGACCTGCTGACCCGGCGCGTGGTCGACAGCCGGGTCGACGATGACTATGCCGAACCGGTGGAGGATCTGGGCGATGGTGCCCATATCGTGCGCCTGGACAGCGGCCCGAAGCGCTACCTGCGCAAGGAAAAGCTCTGGCCGTATCTCGACTGCTTCGCCGACAACGCCCTGGCGCATATTCGCCGGGTGGGTCTGCGCCCGGACGTGGTCCACGGCCATTACGCCGATGCCGGGCAAGTCGCGGTGCGGCTGTCCAATCTGCTGGGCGTGCCCATGCTGCAGACCGGGCATTCCCTGGGGCGGGTCAAGCGGGAGCGCCTGCGCGAGAGCGGCCTGTCCGAGAAGGACATCGAATCACGCTACAACATCTCCACCCGTATCCATGCCGAGGAGGAGGCCCTGGCGCACGCCCACCGGGTGATCGCCAGCACCCGCCAGGAGGTGGACGAGCAGTACGCCACCTACGACAACTACCAGCCCGAGCGCATGGAGGTGATCCCGCCGGGGACCGACCTCGAACGCTTCCACCCGCCGAAACGCGGTGAGCGCAAACCGCCGATCTGGCCCGAGATCCGGCGTTTCCTGCAAAAGCCCGACCGGCCGCTGATCATGGCGCTGTCGCGCGCCGACGAGCGCAAGAACATCCGCGGCCTGGTGGATGCCTATGCCGGTAACGAATGGCTGCGCGAGAACGCCAATCTGCTGATCGTGGCCGGTAACCGCGACGACATCCGCGATCTGGAAAAGGGCGCGCGTGAGGTCCTGACCGATCTCCTGCTGCGCATCGACCGCCACGACCTGTATGGCAAGGTGGCCTGTCCCAAGCACCACGGATCGGATGACGTGCCGGATCTCTATCGCCTGGTCGCGTCCACCCGCGGGGTGTTCGTGAACCCGGCGCTGACCGAGCCGTTCGGCCTGACCCTGATCGAGGCGGCGGCCAGCGGTGCGCCCATCGTGGCCACCAACGACGGCGGCCCGGAGGAGATTATCTCGCGCTGCCACAACGGACTGCTGATCGACCCGCAGGATCCCGAAGGCATCGCCGACGCCATCCAGGCGATCCTGGCCGACCGGCCGCGCTGGCAGCGCTACTCGCGGGACGGGCTCAAGGGCGTGCGCAAGCACTATTCCTGGGACGGCCATGCGGAGAAATACGTTCGCCTGCTGCGCTCGCTGTCGCGCGAGGTGCGCCAGGTGCGGCACGAACAGCGCCAGGTATCCGGCCGGCTGGCGAACGTGGACCGCGCGGTGATTACCGATATCGACAACACCCTGCTGGGCGACACGAAGGCGACCCGGGCCTTTGTCGCCTGGCTGCGGCGCAACCGCAAGCGGGTCGCCTTCGGCGTGGCCACCGGGCGCCGCATCGATTCCGCCGCCGCGGTGCTGGAGGAACACGGCGTGCCGATGCCGGACGTCTGGATCACCTCGGTGGGCAGCGAGATCCACTACGGGTCCGAACAGACCCCGGATCGTGGCTGGGCCCGGCACATCAGCCATCGCTGGGAGCCGGAGCGCCTGCGCGAGGCGCTGGACGCGGAGTCCGGCCTGGTGCCTCAGCCCGATATCGACCAGCGCTCGCACAAGGTCAGCTATTTCGTCGAACCGCCCGGCACCCTCGACGTGGAAACCATCGAGACCCGGTTGTACCGGGCCGATCTGCATGCCCACGTGATCTATTCCCACGAGCGCTTCCTGGATCTGCTGCCGGTGCGGGCCTCCAAGGGCCTGGCGGTGCGCTACTTCGCCGACAAGTGGGGCATCCCGCTGGAGCATGTACTGGTCGCCGGCGATTCGGGCAACGACGAGGACATGCTGCGCGGGCGCCTGCTGGGCGTGGTGGTGGGTAACCACCAGCCCGAACTGCAGTCTCTGCGTGGCTTCAAGCGGATCTGCTTTGCCCGCGCCACGCACGCGCGCGGCATCCTCGAGGGGATCGAGCACTTCGATCTGCTCAATCGCTGCGATGTCCCCACGGGTGACGGCAGCGGCTGAGGTTACGGGACTGGCAGCAGCAGTGCGATGCCGGTGAGGACCGTGACCACCTCGAACGCGCGTTTGACCAGGCGGTTGCCGTAGCGGATCGCCAGCGTGGCGCCCAGATAGCCGCCGATGAAGCTGCCGAGGAGCAGCGCCGGCAGCCAGTCCCACTGCACCGTGCCGAAGGTGCCCAGCATCAGCGCGCCGGCACCATTCCACACCAGACCCACCAGGACCATGGTGTAGCCGACGGCCTCGGTGTAGCTCATGCCGTACCAGCGCACCAGCCACAGCGTGACCATCAGGCCGGTGCCCGAGGCCAGCGAACCGTTGAGGATGCCGATCACGAACAGCCCGGCGGCACCGATCAGCGCGTGATTGAGGCTGTCGGAGATGATCCGGCGCGTCTGTCCCAGCTGCGGGCGCCGCCAGGAATACCAGCCCAGAGCGACGGTCAGCAGGCCCAGGGCGATCTCCCCGGCGCGTGGCGGGATCTCCAGCACCAGCCAGGCCCCCAGCAGTACGCCCGGTACGCCGGCCCCCAGGATGACCCCTAGTCGAGCCGGGGAAAATGTGCTTTCCTTCACATGTCGCAGGCCAGCGCCCGCCCCCAGGGCCACCGTGGCGATCTTGTGAGTCGCCAGGGCCACGGGGTAGGGCAGGCCAAGGAAGATCAGGGCGGGCAGCTGCAGCAGCCCGGCCCCACCGCCCGCCAGCGCAGAGAATCCGTTGGCGATGAGGGCCACGAGCGCGAGCCCGAGATGCTCGAGGATGGACATGAGAGTAAGCGGACCAATGTACGGGAACGGGATGGGTGTCGGGGTGCTGCTCGGCGCGCTGGCCATGCTGCTGGCCATGCCGGTGGCACCGGCGGTGGCCGGCGACATCCATCGCTGGGTGGATGATGACGGCACGGTGCATTTCTCGAACACCCCGCAGCCGGAGGCCAGCGACCGCGAGCGGCAAGTGTACGACCGCCAGGGCTTCGTGCGCGAGGTGGTGCCGGCCCCGCCCACCGCCGAGGAACGCGAGGCCGCGGCCGAGGAACGCCGGCGCGCCGAGCAGGCGCAGGAGTCGGGTGAGGGTAATGCCAGCAGCCAGGCGGCCCGCAAGCGCCAGCTGGAGCGGGCCTACGATTCGCTCGACGAGATCGAACGCCAGCGTGAACGGCGTGTACAGGCGCTGGAGAACAACATCCGCCTGAGTGAACGTCAGGCCGAGCGGCTGGAGCGTGAGCGGGACCGCATCGAGGAACAGAAGAGCCGCAATCGGGATGATCCCGGCCTCCAGCAGCGCTATTCCAGCGAGCTGGAGGACGTTCGCGGGCGTCTGGAGCGCGAACGTTCCTACCTGGATCGCCAGCAGGCCCGTATCGACGATATGAACGCGCAGTTCGACGCGGACGCCGAGGATTTCCGCGAGCTGGTCCTGGAGGAGGACTGAGCGCACCCCGCCGCGCCGTGCCCGGGCGCGGCGGGTCAGCGGCTGATCAGGGTGCCCACGCCCTCGTCGGTCAGCAGTTCCAGCAGCACCGCGTGCTCCACCCGGCCGTCGACGATGTGGGTGGCGTTCACGCCGCTGCGCACCGCATCCAGGGCACAGCGGATCTTGGGGATCATGCCGCCATGGATGGTCCCGTCACGGATCATCTCGTCCACCTGCGGGGCCGAGAGCTTCGGCAGCAGCGTGCCGGCGCCGTCCAGCACCCCGGGGGTGTTGGTCAGCAGGAACAGCTTCTCCGCGTCCAGCACTACCGCGAGCTTTTCCGCCGCGGTATCGGCGTTGATGTTGTAGGCGCGCCCCTCGCGGTCGAAGCCGATGGGCGCGATCACCGGGATGAAGCTGCTGTGGTCGAGGGTATGCACGATGGCCGGATCCACGCCTTCCACCTGACCGACATGGCCCAGATCCACGTCGGGATCCTCGCCGCGCAGCGGCGTGGCGCGGATCATCTGCCCGTCCTTGCCGGTCAGGCCCACCGCGCGGCCGCCGTAACGGTTGATCAGGGACACGATCTCCTGGTTGACGATCCCGCCGAGGACCATCTGCACCACGTCCATGGTCTCGCGGTCGGTCACCCGCAGGCCGTCGACGAACTCCGATTTCTTGCCGAGGCGGTCCAGCAGGTCACCGATCTGCGGGCCTCCACCATGGACCACCACCGGGTTTACGCCCACCTGCTTGAGCAGCACGATGTCGCGCGCGAAGCTCGCCTTCAGGTGGTCCTCGGTCATCGCGTTGCCGCCGTACTTGATGACGATGGTCTTGCCTGCGAAACGCTGGATGTAGGGCAGCGCCTCGATCAGGACATGGGCGACGGAATGGGCGGTGTCGGTGTCCATGGCTGGGGGTCCGGTTGACGTTCGGGGGCGGAGTTTATCACCCGGCGCGGGGCCGCGGTGCGGGCGAACGGCGTCAGCGCTGGCCGGATGAACCGAAGCCGCCGGCACCGCGCTCGCTTTGCTCGAAGTCATCCACCACGCGGAACCGCGGCTGCAGTACCGGCACGATGACCAGCTGCGCGATGCGGTCGCCGACGTCGATGGAGATCGGTGCATCACTGCGGTTCCAGGCGGAGACCATCAGCGGGCCCTGGTAGTCGGCGTCGATCAGTCCGACCAGGTTGCCCAGCACCAGGCCCTTCTTGTGGCCCAGGCCCGAGCGCGGGAGGATCATGCCGGCGTAGCCCGGGTCGGCGATGTGCACCGCCAGTCCGGTGGGCAGCAGCTCGGCTTCGCCGGGGGCCAGGTTCAGCGGTTCTTCCAGCATGGCGCGCAGATCCACGCCGGCGGAGCCCTCGGTGGCGGGCGCGGGAAGCGGGAAGTCCGTGCCCATGCGCGGATCAAGGACCTTCAGATCGATTTCCGGGGCGGGCATGCGTCAGTTTCCTTGGGTCGGAGAGGGGTTGGCCGGGTGCGTCTGCAGGCGCTCGGCGATCAGGTTGATCAGTTCGCGGGCCAGGCGGTCCTTGGGCTGGCGTGGCAGTTCGCGTTCGCCGTCGGGCCACAGGCACAGCAGGCTGTTGTCGCCGTGGCCGAAGCCCCGGCCGCCGTCCACGCGGTTGGCGGCGACCAGATCCAGGCCCTTGGCGACGAGCTTGTCGCGGGCGTATTCCCGCAGATTGCCGGTCTCGGCGGCGAATCCGACCAGCAGCGGCCGCGCTGCAAGTCCGTCGACCCGCCGGGCGACGTCGGCGAGGATGTCCGGGGTGCGTTCCAGTTCCAGCGTCAGGTCTTCGCGGGTCTTTTTCAGCTTCTGCGCGGCCGGGGTGGCGGGCCGGTAGTCGGCCACCGCGGCGGTGGCGATGAACACCTCCGTGCCGTCCAGCGCCTCCAGTACGGCCGCATGCATCTCCGCCGCCGTTTCCACCGCATGCGCCTGCACGCCGGGCGGTACCGCCAGCTCGCAGGGTCCGTGCACCAGGGTGACCCGGGCGCCGGCATCGCGCGCGGCGGCGGCCACGGCAAACCCCATGCGTCCGGAGCTGCGGTTGCCGAGGTAGCGCACCGGGTCCACCGGTTCGCGGGTCGGCCCGGCGGTGATCAGGATACGGCGGCCCTGCAGCGGGCCGGGGGTTGTATCCAGCAGGGCGGAAGTAATGTTCGCCGGTTCCGCCATGCGTCCGGCGCCCTGCTCGCCACAGGCCTGCTCGCCGCTGTCCGGCCCGACGAACCGCACGCCGCGCTCGCGCAGGGTGGTGTGGTTGGCACGGGTCGCCGGGTGCTCCCACATGCGGTGGTTCATCGCCGGGGCCAGGGTGACCGGGGCGGTGGTGGCCAGCAGCAGGGTGGTCAGCAGGTCGTCGGCCAGCCCCTGGGCCATGCGCGCCATCAGGTCCGCGCTGGCGGGGGCGACCACGACGTGGTCGGCCCAGCGCGCCAGGGCGATGTGGTCCATCCCGGATTCCGCTTCGGCGTCCAGCAGATGGGTGCGCACCGGCTCGCCGGACAGCGCCTGGAAGGTCAGCGGGGTGACGAAGGCCTGCGCCCCCGCGGTCATCACCACGCGCACCGCGCAGCCGCGGCGGCGCAGTTCGCGCACCAGCTCGCAGGCCTTGTACGCCGCGATGCCGCCGCTGACCCCCACCAGGATGCGTGGCCCGCCGGAGTCCCCGTCGCTGCAGGTCGTTTGGTTCATCGGGGAGATTCTAACAGCGGGCCCGCCGTCGCGGCTTGCGCGCGTCGGGCGGGCGGGGCAGGATCGAACCGGATACGGACCACAGGGAGGTGGATATGGCCATCACGGACTGGCCGGCGGGCGAGCGCCCGCGCGAGAAACTGCTGGAGCGCGGTGCCGCCGCGCTGTCGGATGCCGAACTGCTGGCGATCTTTCTGCGCACCGGCGTGACCGGCAAGAGTGCGGTGGATGTCGCGCGCGACCTGCTGTCCCGCTTCGGCGGGCTGCGCCCGCTGCTGCAGGCCGACGAGGCCGGGTTCTGTGCGGCGCCCGGTCTGGGACAGGCCAAGTACGCCCAGCTGCAGGCCGTGCTGGAAATGGGCCGCCGCCACCTGGAGGCGGACCTGGAGCGTGGCGAGGCGCTGACCTCGCCGGCGGCCACCCGCCGGTTTCTGAGTGCGCGCCTGCGCGACTACCCGTTCGAAGTCTTCGGCGTGCTGTTCCTCGACAATCGCCACCGGGTGCTGGCGTTCGAGGAGCTGTTCCGCGGCACCATCGACGGCGCCAGCGTGCACCCGCGCGAGGTGGTGCGGCGGGTACTGCACCACAACGCCGCCGCGGTCATCCTCGCGCACAACCATCCTTCCGGCGTGGCCGAGCCCTCACGCTCGGATGCGCTGATCACCCGGCGTCTGAGCGAGGCGCTGGCGCTGGTCGACGTGCGTCTGGTGGACCACCTGATCATCGGCGATACCGCCGTGTCGCTGGCCGAGCGCGGTGAACTTTGAGGGTAACCCGCGAGGCATGTATGCATAAAATGGCATCGGATGGCGTACCTGTCTATGCATTGAGGAACGCGGCCGGTCCGGTCGGAGTCGTGGGAGAGGAGCCATGCGGACAACGATCAACATCGACGACGAGTTGCTGGAAGAAGCGCGACGCATGACGGGGGTGACCGAGAAGACGGTCCTCGTTCGGGAAGGCCTGCGGGCGCTGGTGGAACGCGAGAGCGCCCGTCGCCTCGCGCAACTGGGTGGCAGCGAGCCCGACCTGGGGGCGGTTCCCCGCCGGCGCCCGATGGCGGGATGATTCTCGTCGATACCTAGGGAAACACTGATCAATGTACACGCTCGCGTTGGCACCCCGGGTTTTCCGAGACAAGGCGCGGTACGCAGCCGGTAGTGGTTCTACCGGCAAGGGCCGCAACGCAGGATCGGGGAACCCGGGGTGCCAACCCCCACAAGTTATTGAATGCAGGGGCTCGGCCGCTTTTGCGCGCGCACGGCGTTGCGGCTCCCTTGTGCAGAATGACTGCACGGCGGTCGCCGCGCCTTGTTCCCACGCAAAAGCGACTCGAGCGCGAGCGTGTACATTGATCAGTGTTTCCCTTGGTATGGAT
>NZ_QKMA01000021.1:0-26593 GCF_003208255.1 Thioalkalivibrio sp. ALE21 | reverse complement strand
GGAGGCCAGCCTCTGGCCGATCGGGCGCAGGAGATCGGCCGGACGCCGAATCGGCCGGGGGGCCGGCCTCCTACCGGCCGGGTGCGGGGCGGATCGGGGCGTGTTTGCTTGACGGTCGGGTGGCTTGGCCGGAGACTGGTGTGCTTTCCAATGATGAGGGTTTGCCCCGATGAGCCAGTCCGAAGTGAAGACCGAGGAGAAGAAACAGCATTTTGACGACATCTATGTCGCCGAGACGCCGGTGCCGTTCAAGGAGCGCATCATCGATGCGCTGGACTACATCTCCGACGACTTCAACCGCCAGACCTTCGACCGGCTCATCCTGCCGTGGGCCGAGCAGCAGGCCGCCGACGGCCGCACCCTCAACTACGTCGACCTGGCCTGCTGCTTCGGCAACACCACGATGGCGGCGGTGCACAACATGACCGTGGACGAGATCCGCGAGAACTGGGCCTCGGAAACGGTCTGCAACACCATCAGCAAGCCGCGCCGCCTGCCGATGCACACCACCGGCATCGACATCTCCGAGAACGCCCTGGCCTACGGTCAGCGCGCCGGCCTGTTCGACGACGTCCACGCGGCCGACCTGAACAACCCGCCCGCGGAAACCCGCGACGCGATCGAGAAGTCGCTGGAAGAGGCCGACATCCTGCTGTCCACCGCGTCGCTGGTGTACCTGGATCCGCCGGCCATCGCGTCGCTGCTGGATGCGTTCCGCCGCGGCGAGGGCGAGGGCTACCTGCTGGTGAACTTCCTCAACCCCTTCGCGCTGGAGAAGGCCGACGAGACCAAGCGCATGCTGCTGGACCGCTTCGAGTTCGTGGGCAGCACCGCCAGCCGTCACCGCCGCATGTCCGAGCTGGAGCAGGAAAACTATCCGGGCGAGGAATGGGCGCTGCTGGAGATCTGGGTCCTGCGCCGCAAGGCCTGACGCCCGCATCGACTCCCCGACGGGTCACAGGAGGACGACGCGGTCGCGTCCGCCCTCCTTGGCCTGATACATCGCCTGATCGACCCGCCGCGTAATCGCGCGTGGCGTGTCGTTCGGCTGGCGCTCGGTCACCCCGAAGCTGGCGGTTACCGCCGGCGCATCCGGAACCTCCATCTCCGCGATTGAACGGCGCAGTTTCTCCGCCGCCGCGGCGGCCCCCTCGCCATCCGTCTCCGGCAGCACGATCAGGAATTCCTCCCCGCCCCAGCGCCCCAGCGTGTCCTGCTCGCGCAGCTGCTCGCCCACCGTGCGGGCAACCGCCTTGAGCACCACATCACCGGCATCGTGCCCGTGTTCGTCGTTCACCGACTTGAAATGGTCGATGTCGAACATGATCACGGCCATCGGCCGCTGGTAGCGATCACAGCGATCCAGCTCGGCCTCCAGGCGGTTGCCCAGGGTCAGCCGGTTGGCCAGTCCGGTCAGCCAGTCGGTCTCGGCCAGACGCCGCACTTCGTCCTCCATGCGCACACGTTCGGTCACGTCCTTGCCGAAAGCCACGAAATGCGTGATCTCGCCGCAGTCATCGCGGATCGGGGTGATGGTCTGCTCCAGGTGGAGCTTCGCGCCATCGGGGCGCCGGTTCACGAACTCGCCGCGAAAGGTCTCGCCCTGGCGGAGCTGCTGCCACATGGCGGCGAAATAATCATCGTCGTGCTCGTCCGACTTGAACAGCGCCGGTGTCGCGCCGATGACGCTGTCGGCATCGAAACCGCTGAGATCCAGGAAAGCCGTGTTGGCGAACACGATCACGCCCTCGGGGTCGGTGATCATCACCGGGTCCCCGGAGGCCTCCAGCGCGGCGGACAGCAGCCGCAGCTGCTCCTCGCGACGGCGATCCTCGGTCACGTCGCGCTGCACCGAGACGTAATGGGTAATGCTCGGGCTGTTTTCGGGCACCCGCATCGGCGAGATATGCAAGCGCACGCTGTAGGGCTCGCCATCCTTGCGGTAGTTGATGGTCTCGGCGTCAAAGCCCTCGCCGCGCTCCAGGGTCACCTTCAGGTCATCCAGCACCGCGCGCGAGGTCTTCGGCCCCTGCAGGATGCGCGGCGTCAGGCCGAGGACCTCGTCCCGGCGGTAGCCGGTCATCTGCTCGAAGCCGCGGTTCACGTAGACGATGCGCGGCCCCGCTTCGAGATCCGCGTCGGTGATCAGCACGCTGTGCGCGGTGTCCTCGATCGCGGCATTGAGCAGCTCGAGCCGCGCGAGACCCTGCGGGATGGTCATTCAGACCTCGTCCAGCATGCCGAGGATCGAGCCCACGATGTCGCTGGTGGTGACGATGCCCTCCAGCTGGTTGCCCTCCAGCACCACCAGGCGGCGCACGTCCATGTTGACCATCATCCGCGCCACGTATTTGACGTCCATCTCCGCGGGCACGGTGATCACCGGCTTGGTGGCCACGTCGTACACGTTGGCCAGGTCGATGTCGCCCTCTTCGGCCACGATGGTCTTGAGGATGGTGGTGTAGGTGATGATGCCGTAGGCATCGTGCGGGTGCTGCTTGTCCACCACCAGCGAGCGCACGTTGTTGTCGCGCATCAGCTGCATGGCCTCGCGCAGCGGGGCCAGCGGGGCCACGGTGATGACTTTCTCGGTCAGGATGTCGCGAACCAGCATGAAGTCTCCCTCCGGTCGGAGTTGGGGTCAGATTTCGTCCTTGACCTGTTCCTCGAAGCGGTCGATCTGCCGCCGGTCAATGCCCGCCAGATGCGAGATGTCGGTGATGAAGGCCACCCCGCGCGGGTCTTCGTCCAGCCCAAGCTCGCGGAACAGTGATTTCAGCACCGTCAGCGCGAGGCGCTTCTCCAGAATCCACAGCAACACCGACTGGCTGCCCTCGTAGGTCATGCCGAGAAAGGTCTTGCGCGCCTCCGCGCCGATGCCGCGCGCATCCATGATGGTCACGCCGGCGGCACCGGCCTCGCGCGCCGCATCCACAGCCTTTTGTTCCAGTTCGTCGGGCAGCACCGCCACCAGGGCCGAGAATCTCATGCCGTGTCCCTCCTGTCCTTGCGGATCAAGCGTTCGTAAAGATCGACCGCGATGGCATAGAGCATCACGGTCACGATGGGGAAGATGGACGCGAACGCGATCAGGCCGAAGCCGTCGATCAGCACGTTGCGTCCCTCCAGATGCGTCGCCAGCCCGATCCCCAGCGCCGTCACCAGCGGCACCGTGACCTCCGAGGTGGTCACCCCGCCGAGGTCGAATGCCAGCGCCACGATGTCCTTGGGTGCGAGGATGGTCAGCACGATGACCAGGACATACCCGGCCATGATGTACAGGTGGATGGAGTCCCCGCTGAGGATGCGGTGCACCCCGATGGTGATGCCCACGGCCACCCCCAGCGCCACCAGGATGCGGATGGCGCTGCCCTTCAGCGAGCCCTTGGCCGCTTCCTCCGCCTTCTGGCCGATGGCGATCAGCGCGGGTTCCGCCATGGTGGTCGCAAAGCCGATCGCGAAGGCGAACAGGTACACCCACACGAACCGGTCGTTGGCGATCAGCTGCTCCGCCATGCTCTCGCCGATCGGGAACAGGCCCAGCTTGAGCCCGACCACGAAGGCATACAGGCCGAACACCACCAGGGCGAAGCCGAAGAGCACCCGCGGCAGATACGGAATGTGCTTGCGCAGCACGAAATACTGGAACACCACGATCACGCCGATGATGGGCGCGACGTCGCGCAGCATCAGCAGCAGGTCCATGCCCATGGCGCTGAGGAAGTGGCGTTCCTCGCCCGCCCCGGGCAGATCCGTGTCGGTATCCATGGCCGCTCCGTCGCCGGCGCCGGGTGCCGGGCCGTCGATGTCAGCCCCGGCGAACACCACGATGCCGTAGAGCTGCACCGTGATCATCGGCACCATCACCGCCAGCGCGACCAGGCCGAAACCGTCGCGCAGCGGGTTGCGCCCGGCCAGCGACGCGGCCAGCCCCAGCCCCAGCGCGGCCACCAGCGGCACGGTCACGATGTTGGTGGTGACGCCGCCGGAGTCGTAGGCCAGGCCCACGATCTCCTCGGGCGCGAAGAAGGTGACCAGCACCACCAGTACGTAGCCGGTGAGGATGTACCAGTGCAGCGGATGCCCCAGCACCGTGCGCAGGATGCCCAGCGCCACCACCGCACCCACCGACAGCGCCACGATCAGGCGCAGGATGAAGCCTTGGATGTGCCCCTCGGAGATGGTCTCCGCCTGTTCCGCCACGGCGATCAGCGCCGGCTCCGCGATCACCGTGGCAAAGCCCAGGGTAAAGCCGAAGGCCATCAGCAGGATCAGCGAGCCGCGCCGCGCCAGCGCGTTGGAAAGGTTCTTGCCGATGGGGAAGATCCCCATCTCCAGCCCCTGCAGGAACAGCGCCACCCCGAAGACCACGATCACCAGACCGATGGCCATGGACAGCACGCCCTCGGGCACCGTCTGCAGCACGAACATCTGGAACACCACCACCACGATCACGATGGGGGCCAGGTTGCGGGCGGCGTGGCCAAGGGTATGGAGGAAGTTCATGCGCGCGCGGTCCGGGCTGCGATCATGGGTCAGTACGCCTGTGCGCACAGCATACACGACGCGGGGATCGTTTCCCGCCCGCGATGGTCACACCCGCATGGACTCGCTCGCACACCCCTTCCGCGCCGTGGTGATCGGCGCCTCCGGCGGCCTCGGCCGCGCCTTCGTCACCCATCTGGAGAACGACCCGAACTGCGCGCAGGTCGTGGCGCTCGGTCGTTCCACCGACCCGCCGCTGGAGCTCACCGACGAGCACAGCATCCGCCACGCAGCCGCATGGCTGGCGGAGCAGGCGCCCGACTGGGACCTGATCATCGACGCCACCGGGGTGCTCACCATCGACGGTTACCGGCCGGAAAAGCGCCTGCGCGAGCTGGACCCGGCGGTGATGACGCAGGCCTTCGCGGTCAACGCCATCGGCCCGGCGCTGATCTTCAAGCACTTCGCAGGGCTGCTGCCGAAGGACCGCAAGGCGGTGCTGGCGACGCTGTCGGCGCGCGTGGGCTCCATCGCCGACAACCACTCCGGCGGCTGGCTGAGCTATCGCGCCTCCAAGGCCGCGCTCAACCAGATCGTGCGCACCACGGCGCTGGAACTGCGCTTCAGCCATCGCCGGGCGGTGGTGGCGGCGCTGCAGCCGGGCACGGTGGAGACCCCGCTGTCGGAGCCGTACCGCGCCCGCGCCCCCGAGGTGCTGACGCCGGAACGCGCGACCGGCGCACTGCTGGAGGTGCTGGACGCCCTCGGTCCGGAGGACTCCGGCGGGCTGTTCGACTTCGAACACCAGCGCCTGCCGTACTGATCGGGCCGGGAGCTCAATCCGCCAGCGCCCGCCAGGGCCCCGGCACCGGCCACAGCCCGCGCGCCACCGGCTCGCCATCGTCCTGCAGCAGATAGCTCTCCTGCGCGCGGTGTCGCAGCGCGCCCGCCAGTGCGCGCCGCTCGCCGGGCGAGTCGGCCGCGATCACCGTGATGCCGGTCTCCGGTACGGTCCAGGCCAGGGCCTCGACATCGGATCCGGCATCGGGCAGGTCGTCCGTATCCGCATGCACCTCCTGCGGGCGCGTCGGCAGTCCGCGTTCGCTCAGCCATTCAGCGACCGCCGCGCGCGAACCCAGCAGCACCCGCGGTGCTTCGGCTCCCGCCCCGGAATCGGAATCGGGATCGGTATCCGGGTCCGCCGTCTCCGGCACCCGTCCCAGCCACGGCGCCAGCTCGGCGGGCGAGGCCCCGCCGAGGGGGATCACCCGGGTCGCCGGGTCCAGCTCCGCCTCGCGCAGGATGCGCGGGCACTCCTCCGCCGCCAGGTGGCGAAACACGCGCCAGTCGGGGTCCACGGCGATGCGCGCGGGCCGCGCGTCGGTGGACAGTTCCAGTTCCAGCTCGATGGCGGCCTCCTCCAGATCCACCCAGTGCGTCTCCCGGCCCTCATCCTCCGCGAACTCGACCACCAGCGGCACGCGCACCCGCCAGGGATGGTCGGTATCCGCCTGTGCCAGCCGCGCGGTCACACGCCAGCCGTCGGCGTCTTCACGCGCGGCCGGGTTCTCCAGCGCCAGGCGCGGCGCGCCGGCCCGGCCGATCCACTGCTCGAAGAACGGCTCCAGATCATCTTCGGTCGCCGCGTCCACGGCCGCGATCAGCTCCGGCCAGCCGGCCTCGCGATGCCGGTATTCGGCGTAGAAGTCGGCCAGCCCCGCGTGCAGCGCCGCCTCGCCGATGCGGTCCTCGAGCATCCGCCACAGCATCGCCCCGCGGTGATACCCGGCGATGCGGTCGGCCCCGGCATTGCCGCCGACGAACTCGCCATGCGGGTAATCCTCGCCTGCCGGCAGGGCGGCGTAGTCACGCAGCCACTGGCCCCGTTCGTCGCGCGCCTCGCCGCGTTCTTCGGCGAACCGGTAATCGGCCATGAAGGTGGTCAGACCCTCGGTCCAGTTGCCCTGGCGGCGATCGGCGTACACCCCGGTGCCCCACCAGTTGTGCAGCACCTCGTGCCCCAGCGAGGTGTGCGGGATGAACGGCAGCGGGATGACCCGTTCACCCAGCAGGGTGAATCCGGAGAAGGCCAGCCCCACCGGCGCCGGGCTGGCCGCCACGGTGAAGCTGTCGAAGGCATACGGCCCGATCCGGTCGCTGAAGCGCTCGAGGTATTCCACGGTCTTCTCGCGGTAGGTCGCGCCGAACGCGTCCTCCAGTTCCGCCGGGAACAGGGTGCGCACCTCCACGCCATCGGCGGTCTCGCTGCGCCCCTCCTCCCAGGGGCCGCTGGCCAGCGCCAGCGCGCGCCCGCCCGGGTGCTCGAATACCGCCCGACGCATGCCGTCATCGTCCGGCTCCGACGAGCGCCACGAGCCCGAGGCCACGACCCGGTGCCCGTCCGCCACCCGTACTTCCAGGCGCACCGGGGCCGGCTCGGCCTGCGGCTGCCGCGGGTACCAGTCGCCACCGGCCGGCAGGAACCCGCCGCCCTCGCCGAGAAAGCCGTTCCCCTGTCGGGCATCCTCCGGCGCCGGCAGCCGCGCGCCGTACACGATGACCAGTGGCGCGTCGTCGGCCCCGCCATCCGCGCCCGGTTCCACATCCAGGTATCCGGCGTCGTCGCGTTCGTGGTTCAGCACATGGCCGCCCCGCTCCACCGTGTCCACCTGCAGGCCGGGGGCCAGACGCAGGCGCAGCACCCCGTCGGCCTCGTCGAGCATTGCGGCCGGCAGGCTGAGGCGCCCTTCCAGGCGCTGGTCGGCGGGAAACAGGTCGATCGCCAGCTCGCGCGCGGCCGGTTCATCGGCAAACGCCGGCGCCGTCCAGCCCACCAGCGGCACGATCAGCAGGGTGGCGAAGCCGATCCCCACGCCACGCGCTGCAGCCACGCGCCGCCGTTGGACCGAACGCCGCATCAGTGCCCCTCCGGCGCGCCCGGCATGTCATCCGGGCTCTCCTGCCAGGGGAAACGCGCGATCACCTCCTCGCGCTCCCCGTTGCGTTCCAGCACCAGCGGCAACCAGGTGCCCGGCGTCACCCCCTGCACGATGCGCTGCAGATCGGCCGGCGTCTCCACCGCGCGGCCACCGGCCTCGACCAGACGGTCGCCGCTCTCGATGCCGGCGGCGCCGGCCACCGAATCGGGCATCACGCCGCGGATCTCCACCCCTTCGCCCTCTTCGGGGCGCTGCATTTGCACCCCCAGGATCGGGGTCAGCGGCTGGAAGCGCTCGCCGCCCTGCACGCCGAACACCGCTCGCGCCAGGTCGGGGTCGTCGCCCGTACACGCCCCGTCGCTCTCGCGCGGCAGCAGCACCGGGGCGTTGTCCACGCCCAGATCCGCCAGCTGATGCGGCACGCCGTGGCCGTATTCCAGATGCCCGGAACCGATGATCCCGACCACCAGCGGCGGCTCGTCACCGCCCGCCTCGATCACCCCGGCGATCGCCGCGGCCATCATCCGGTCCCAGGCCAGCTGGGTGCCGATGAACGCATCACTGTCACCCGGCGCGGCCGGATGGCGCGCCAGCACCTCCTCCAGGTATTCGCGATAGGCATCGGCGGGTTCGGCCGGGGCGGAGACCCCGTCGCGCTCGTCGGCCGGCACGCTGTCCCAGCCCTCGTGGCCCAGACGGCGCACCAGGTCGCGCTCGGCGTTCAGCGCCACCAGCGGGACGTCGTGTACCCGCGCGAAATGCAGGATCGGCCAGTACAGCCGCGGGTTGAAGCCCCAGTGCTCGTACCAGTCGCTTTCCTGCAGGAACTGTTCCTCGTCCAGTTCACCCGCCACCCAGTCATCCAGCACCGGCTGTGCCGAGCGCGGCAGCATCTCCAGGCCGATCACCATGTCCGGGCGCTGGCCGTGCAGCGCGGCCAGGGTACCAAGCTGCCAGCGATGGTGGTCCATGCGGTTGTGGGTCTCGCCCAGCAGGACCGCATCGGCGCCGGCCAGTTCGGCGAACAGCTCCGCGGCATCCACGTCCTCGCCCTCCGGCGTGGCCCACTGTCCGGGCTGCACACAGTCCACGCCCGACGGCACATCTGCATGGGGTGCAGAGGGCCCCAGAGCGAACACGGTGGCCGTCAGGGCCAGCAACGACGGCGCCACGAGGGTCCGCCACTCACACTTCGGAAACAGCCTCATCAAGCTTCTCCAGCCAGAATACGCAATGTCCATTGGGACCGGCCCCGCCCCCGAGCGTTCCGGCCCGTACTCGGCCTACAATCCCATCCGGGACCCGGAGGACCACGATGCGATTGAGCGAAGACCAGCGTAAAACGATCCACAACACGGCCCGCGAACTGTTCGGGGACTGTACCGTTTATCTGTTCGGATCGCGCGTCGACGATGCGGCCCGCGGGGGCGATATCGACCTGCTGGTGGAAACGCCGCGCCCGCTGGAAAACCGGGCGGCGATGGCAGCCCGCTACACGGCTCTCCTGCAAAGGGCGCTCGGCGATCAGCACATCGACGTCCTCATCGTCGATCCCAATACCCGGCACCAGCCCATCCACGACCGTGCGCGCGAACAGGGGGTTGTCCTGTGGCACTGAACCCGGATCCGGAACGACTGAAGTTTCTGCTGGAGACCACACGCAAGGAGGCCCGACACCTGCGCCAGACCGTTGACCGACTGGCATCCGAACCCATCTCCGCCGACTGGGTTGCCGGTCTCGAGGACCAGCCGGAGCTTTCCGAACGCCTGGATGCGTTCGTGGCGCGCTTCGGTCGGTTGCAGGACACCCTTGGCGACAAACTGGTCCCGGAACTCCTGCGACACTGGCTGGAACATGTAGGCCCCGCCCTCGACAACCTGAGTCGCATGGAGCGTCTCGGACACCTGGATTCCCTCGACGACTGGATGGAGGCCCGCAACCTCCGCAACCGCCTGGTCCATGAATACATGCGCGACCCGGAGGAGTTCGCCGAGGCACTGCAGCGGGCGCTCGAACTCGTGGCCCTGCTGGAACAAACGCGCGACCGCCTGGAACGGGCTGCGCAGGATCTGCTGCCAAACCCTCCCGACCCAGCCGCTGCGCGCCCGTAGGAGCCTGCTTGCAGGCGAACAGGACCGGGCGGGCGTGCACATGGATTCGCGTTTCCCTAAGCTGGGGAGCATGGACGCGCCCCCGAATCCCGACCCGTCTCCGGCCGCGCGCGAGCGGCTGAACGCTACCCTGGGCCTGCTGCGCTCGCTGGCGATCTACCGGCGCCCCGGGCGCCAGCGGGCGCTGCGCCGGCTGTACCGTCCGTTCATCGGGCGCGACGACCGGGTGTTCGACATCGGCGCCCATCTGGGGGATCGCACGCTGGCCTTCTCCCGCCTCGGCGGACACGTGATCGCGGTCGAGCCGCAGCCCGTGCTGCGCCGCTGGCTCGAGCGCGGCCCCGGCCGGCGGCGCAACGTGACCGTGCGCGGCGAGGCGGTGGGCGCCGAACCCGGCACGGCCGACCTGCACATCAGCCACCGGACTCCCACGGTCTCCACGCTGTCGCAGCGCTGGACTGACGAGCTGCCACGGCGCAACGACGGTTTTCGGAGCGTGCGCTGGGAAGATCATTTGCAGGTGCCGGTCATCACCCTCGACGATCTGATCGCCGAATACGGTCTGCCGGCATTCTGCAAGATCGACGTCGAAGGCTATGAAGTCGAGGTTCTGTCCGGGCTGTCCCAGCCGATCCCGGCGCTGTCACTCGAGTTCGTCGCCGGCGCGCTGGACATTGCCATTGCCGGCATGGAGCGCCTGGCCGAGCTGGGCGACTACGAATTCAACGTGATCGCCGGCGAGCAGCGCGAGTACCGCTTCGCCCGCTGGCAGGACCGGGGTCGGGTGCGGCTGTGGCTGGAGGCCCACGCCGCGGATTACGGCTCCGGCGATCTCTACGCCCGCCTGCGCATGCCGCATGCCCGATCCTGACGCGCCCCGCCCCCTGCCCCGCTGGCAGGACCTGACCACCGCCGAGGCGGCCGAACTCGCCGGCCGCGACCCGGTCGCCGTGCTGCCGCTGGCGGCCATCGAACAGCACGGGCCGCATCTGCCGCTGGACACCGACCTGCGCATCGGCGAGGGCCTGCTGCAGGCGGCGTGGGCGCAGCTTCCCGCGGATTTCCCCCTGCTGGCCCTGCCGCCACTGACGATCCTGGCCAGCCCCGAACACGCCCGCTTCGCCGGCACCCTCAGCCTGACACCGGAGACCGCCATCCGCGTGCTGGTGGAAACCGGCCGGGCCGTGGCCGGCGCCGGCGTGCGCCGCCTGGTGCTGCACAACAGCCATGGCGGCAACCGGGCGGTGGCCGACACCGCGGCGCTGGAACTGCGTCGCCGGCAGCGTATGCTGATCGTGCGGCATCACTATTTCCTGCAGGATCCGCCGTCGCAGATCGGCATCCCGGCCGCGGAATGCCGCCATGGCCTGCACGGCGGGCGCATCGAGACGGCGATGATGCGCCATCTGGCGCCCGCCAGCGTACACGACGCCGAGGCCCGCCACGCGGGATCGCTGGGCGAGGAGCTGGAGGCCTCGCTGGAGGTCCTGCGACCCGAGGGAGCGGCCGGATTCGCCTGGCTGGCCGGCGACCTCAACCCCGCCGGCACCACCGGGAATGCCGCAGCGGCCACCGCCGCCGAGGGCGCGGCCCTGGTGGACCACTACGCCACCCACCTGGCCGCCGCCCTGCGCGACGCCCGCGCCTTCCCCCTGGACCGGCTCGCGTGAGCCCTCCGGAAACTGCGGAATTGTCCCGGCCGGCAGGCAACGGTCTACCATCGCGGGCATGAGCACCGTAACGCCCCCGCAGGCCGGTCTGGCCGCCGTGATCGACACCCTGCGCGTACAGCTGCCGCCCGAGGCGCTGATCGTCGAGGAAAGCGAGCGCCGTGCCTACGAATGCGACGGCCTCTCGGCCTTTCGCGAGGTCCCCGGCGCGGTCGCCCTGCCCGCCAGCATGGAACAACTCCAGCTGTGCCTGACGGCCTGCCGCGAGCACGGCGTGCCGGTGGTGCCGCGCGGTGCGGGCACCGGGCTGTCCGGGGGTGCGCTGCCCAGCGCCGAGGGCCTGCTGCTGTCGATGGCACGCTTCAACCGCATCCTCGAGATCGACGCCGACAACCGCTGCGCGGTGGTCCAGCCGGGCGTGCGCAACCTCGCGATTTCCGAGGCCGCGGCCCCGGCCGGGCTGTACTACGCCCCCGACCCCTCGTCGCAGATTGCCTGCTCCATCGGCGGCAACGTGGCCGAGAACGCCGGCGGCGTGCACTGCCTGAAATACGGCCTCACGGTCCACAACGTGACCGGGCTGGAGTTCGTGACCCTGGACGGCGAGGTCATCCGTGTCGGCGGCAAGACCCTGGACACCGAGGGCCTGGACCTGCTGGCCTTCCTGATCGGCTCGGAGGGCATGCTGGGGATCGTCACCGAGGTCACCGTGCGTCTGCTGCCGCGCCCGGAGCGCACCCAGGTGCTGATGGCGAGCTTCCACGACGTGGAGACCGCCGGCGCCGCGGTGGCCGGCATCATCGCCGCCGGGCTGATCCCCGCGGGTCTGGAGATGATGGACAACGCCGCGATCCGCGCGGCCGAGGACTTCGTCCATGCCGGCTATCCGGTGGATGCCGCGGCCATCCTGCTGTGCGAGCTGGACGGCAGCAACAGCGAGGTCTCCGAGAGCGTGATGTTTGTGCGCGAAAAACTGCTGGAGCTGGGCGCGACGGAGGTCCGTACCGCACAGGACGACGCCGAGCGCGCACGCTTCTGGGCCGGACGCAAGGCCGCCTTCCCCGCCGCCGGCCGTATCTCGCCCGACTACTACTGCATGGACGGCACCATCCCGCGCCACCAGCTCGGGCACGTGCTCGAACGCATCGAGGCACTCTCCGCCGAACACGGGCTGGGCGTGTGCAACGTGTTCCACGCCGGCGACGGCAACCTGCACCCGCTGATCCTCTACGACGCCAGCCAGCCGGGCCAGATCGAGACCGCCGAGGCCTTCGGCGAGGCGATCCTGGAGCTGTGCGTGGCGGTGGGCGGCACGGTTACCGGCGAGCACGGCGTGGGCGTGGAAAAGCTGGACGGCATGTGCGTGCAGTTCGCCTCCGCCGAGCTGGAGCAGTTCCACGCCCTGCGCCGCGCATTCGACCCCCGCGGCCTGCTGAACCCCGGCAAGGCGGTGCCCACGCTGGCACGCTGCGCCGAATTCGGCCGCCAGCACGTGCGCTCGGCGCAACCACCGCACCCGAACCTGCCCCGGTTCTGACCATCACGGCCGATCCCCCTGACAACCCGACCCGGAATCCGCGCATGGAAGCCCCGAACCCCCGCCCCCCGCAGCACGCCGAGCCCGGCATCGACGCCTTCTCCGGCGCCGTCCGTTCGCTGATGGACGCGCTGTACGCCATAGCCCCGCTGGACACCTGGCTGCTGACCCGGGTCGAAGGACGCGACTGGATCATCCTGCACGCCCTGGACCAGGGCGGCACGATCGCCCCGGGCATCGTCCTCGACTGGCACGGCTCCTGCTGCATCCACATGGCCTGTGGCGACGCCCCGTCCATCGCCCCGGATACGAGCGGGATCCCGGTCTATCGCGACGCGCCGGTGAACCACCAGCTCCCGGTGGGCGCCTATGTCGGTTTTCCGCTGCACGACCGCGACGGGAACCTGTTCGGCACTTTGTGCGGCGTGCATCCCGAGCCCGTGGACCCGCAGCTCCACGACCGCTACACCGCCCTGAAGGCCCTGGCCGACACCGCGGGCCACCTGCTGGCCCTGCAGCGCGAGAACGACATCCTCGACCGCGAACGCCAGGCCACGGCCCTGCTGCCCGGCTCCGATCCGGTGAGCGGCACCCTGAACCGGCGCGGATGGGACATGGCCCTGGAAGGCGAGGAAGAACGCTGCCAGCGCAACGGGCAGCCCTGCGCGGTGGTCCTCGCCGAGGTCACCGATCTGGAGGCCATCAACCGGGAGGCGGGCATCGGCCAGGGCGACCGGCTGCTGGCCGAGCTCGGGCCGATCCTGCAGGGCCTGCTGCTCCCCGGCGACCGTGTGGCGCGTATCGCCGGCAACCGGTTCGGCCTGCTGCTGGTGGACACCGGCCCCGACGCCCTGGAACGACGCCACGCCGAGATCCGCACGGCCCTGCGGGACCATCACCCCGCCATCGAAACCGGCCGCGCCCTGCGCCACCCGGGCGAGGGCCTGCAGCACACTCCCCACCTCGCCGAACGCGACCTCCTGCGCCAGCGCCACACCCGCTGAATCAGGAGTCACAAGTCCTTCAGAACTCGTCCCGCAGGTCTGGAACGGGACGGGTAGGCACGCTGTGCGTAATCACTCTCACACGAATCCCGTACTGCGTTTCCAGGCGCACACGCTCGGGCTTGGTCATCTGGCCGCTGGTAACAATCACGGCTCGTTCAAGGGCCGGCCCACCGGGAACGTCCTTGCCAAGGCTCGAGACCATTTCCCGATACTCCGGGCGCTGGCTGCGCACATGCGCCAACTGTTCGAAGCCGTGCGAAATATCACCGGCACCCTTCAATTCGACCAGCGCAGCAACCTTCCGCCCCCCCGCGAACCTGCCACCAGAGGAACAGGCCATCGCAGCGCATCTCGTTGTCGCTAAAGACACAGTCATCCAGGACGATGGCCCGGGTTTCTTCCTGCTGACGCGGCGCGTAACGAACCTGTTTGCCATTCTCGGCAAAGGTGTACTGATCCGTACAGAGCGTGGAGGGCTGATGTGCCCACATGCGCCGGCAGCTACATTGATCCGCGTAGCCGGACGTCATGCCTCCCCCCCATGCTCCCACTCGATATCCCGCATACGGTCATAGAGCTGATTGATCTCGTTGAAATGCTGCAGCAACCGGTCATCCAGAAGTCCGGAAGACCCGTCCAGCAGCTCAACCGCCTCGCGCCCCTGCATGCCATAGGCCGCAACGTCCGCCGGATCCAGCGCCATCAAATCCCGGACCTCCGCCTCCCCGTCATCACGCACCAGCCCCTCGATCCGATATCGCTGCAGGTGGTTGTTCAAGGCCTCGACGATATAGGGGCTGTGGGTTGTCAGGATGAACTGGGTGCGGGGGAACGTGGCCAGCAGGTCACCCACGACGCGACGCTGCCATGCCGGATGCAGATGCAGATCCACCTCGTCAATCATCACCACGGCTTCCGCGGCCAGTGGATCGTCCTGATCCGGGTTGGCCATGGCCATACGAGCGGCCAGGTCCATGATCAGCCCAAGGAGGGTCTGGTAACCGTCACTCAGCTGCGCGATATCAAAGGTCTCGCCTTCCTTGTCGACCGCCAGCCGCAAGGGGTTGACCTCGATCCGCGGGTTGGATAGATCGGGGAACACGCGGGTGATGGCTCGACGCACCGCATCGAGTTCCGGCAGGGTCACGTCGAAGCTGCGGGCAGCCTTCTGCCTCGCATGTTCCTCGTTTTCCTTGAAATAGAACCACGCGAAAGCCGACTTGAACCGGGTGCTGGCTTCCAGGGCACCCACCAGGGCATCGTACCGACTGTAATCGGTAGGGAAGTTGCGACGCCGCAGCGGAATATCCAGCACGGCACGGGACACGCCGTAGTAGGCCACGACCGGCATCTCGAAATCCCGGTCCTCCTGCGAGGGGTCAATCACCTTCTCGTCCAGGTGGTTGCGCAGGAACCGAACTCCGGGACCGGTCGGGACGGCAGCCGCAGTGGTGCGGCTTCGATCCCGACGCTGAACCCGTTCCCATTCCAGCCCCGGGATGGTGCTTTTCAGCGTCACTCGCGCATAGGGCCGCACCCGGTTGCCACTTTGGTGAATCTCGCCTCTTTTACTGAAATCAATGCCCGTGACCCCGGGAAGATGCTTCAGGATCTCGCCAAGCCCGATGGCGACACCATCCAGTATGGCCGTCTTCCCGGAACCGTTCTCGCCCATCAGGAGAGTCAATCGCGAGCCCAGTTCAACTTCGAGCCGCTCCCACAGGCGAAAATTGTCAAACGTCGCCAGCTGCAGTCTCACGGCAAGGTATTCCCGGTGTTAAGGAGTCGATTTGCCCCAGCGACATAACCCCCGCCGGACGGGGCCACGCGCTCGACGCGGTAGCGCAAGGTCTCGATCTTCTGTTCGATTACCCGTTGATCCATGCATCCCTCCGCGCGGCGAGGATGCGATCACGGTACGGCAGGAAATCGGCCTGATCGAACAGATGGCGGGTCATGTCCCGGATTCTAGGGAAACGCTGATCCATGTGCACGCTCGCGCTCGAGTCGCTTTCATGTGCGGCTGTGGCCGCGGAACGATTGGTTTACCATTCGGGTCTGGTCGCCATCATCGATTCCACGCGAGGCCGTTCCATGAGCAAGACCGTCACGCTGACCGACAACTCCACCGGCAAGAGCATCGAGCTGCCGCTGCAGGAGGGTTCGCACGGGCCCAACTGCATCGACATCCGCGCGCTGTACAAGGAGCTCGGCTACTTCACCTACGACCCGGGGTTCATGTCGACCGCCAGCTGTCGCTCGGACGTCACCTTCATCGACGGCGACGCCGGCACCCTGCTCTATCGCGGCTACCCGATCGAGCAGCTTGCCGGCCAGAGCACCTATCTGGAGGTGTGCTATCTGCTGCTCAACGGCGACCTGCCGTCCTCCGACGAGCTGCACGACTTCTCGCGCATCATCAAGGAGCACTCGATGCTGCACGAGGCGGTGCGCCGCTTCTTCGACGGCTTCCGCCACGACGCGCACCCGATGGCGATCATGGTGGGCGTGGTCGGGGCGCTGTCGGCCTTCTACCACGACAATGTGGACGTGCATAACCCGGAACACCGGCGCATCGCCGCGCACCGGCTGATCTCCAAGATGCCGACCATCGCCGCCTGGTCGTACAAGTACGCCAACGGCCAGCCGTTCATGTACCCGGACAACAACCTGTCCTACACCGCCAACTTCCTGTCGATGATGTTCGGCGTGCCCAGCGAGCCGTACCAGCCGAACCCGGTGTTCGTGCGCGCGCTGGACCTGATCCTGATCCTGCACGCCGACCACGAGCAGAACGCTTCGACCTCCACCGTGCGCCTGTCCGGCTCCTCGGAGGCCAACCCGTTCGCCGCGATCTCCGCCGGCATCGCCTCGCTGTGGGGTCCGCTGCACGGCGGCGCGAACGAGAAGGTCATCCGCATGCTCGAGGAGATCGTGCACTCCGACAAGAGCGTCGAGGACTTCGTCGCCCGGGCCAAGGACAAGAACGACTCCTTCCGCCTGATGGGCTTCGGCCACCGGGTGTACAAGAACTACGACCCGCGCGCGAAGATCATCCGCAAGATGTGCCACGAACTGCTGGAAGAGATGGGCGACATGGGCGCCGACAACCAGCCGCTGTTCGACGTGGCCATGGAGCTGGAGCGCATCGCGATGGAGGACGACTACTTCATCGAGCGCAAGCTCTACCCCAACGTCGACTTCTACTCCGGCATCATCCTGCGCGCGATGGGAATCCCCCTGAACATGTTCACCGTGATCTTCGCCCTCGCCCGCACCGTCGGCTGGATCTCGCACTGGAACGAGATGATGCAGGACCCCGAATCGCGCATCGGGCGCCCGCGCCAGCTCTACACGGGTTATCCCGAACGGGAGTACCGGCCGATCGAGGAGCGCTAGCCTTGTCCGGAGCGGGCTTGTCGAAGCGACGGGCAACTGCTATCTACAGGACATGTGTCGGACACAAGGGAGGAACGACCCATGTCCACCGATCGGTTTTTCATGCTGTTTGCCGGTATCGTGGTCCTGATCAGCGCCCTGCTGACCTGGGCAGCCAGTCCGTGGTGGCTGCTGCTTGCCGTATTCATTGGCGTGCATCTGATCCAGGCCTCCTTCACCGGCTTCTGCCCCCTGGTGAAGATCCTGAAATCGACGGGACTGAAACCCGGCGAGATCTTTCGCTGAAGTCGGTCGCGCCACCGTCGGGGTGCCGGACAGAACCCCGGGGCCCCCTTGTGTTTGCGGGCGCGAGCGCTCATATTAATAAACACTAATGCTTCACCAGGAGAGAACATCCCATGAGTATTGACCGCATCGTTATGGCCTTTGCCGGCACCGTCATCATCATCAGTGCCATCCTGGCCTGGCAGTTCAGCCCGCTGTGGCTGCTGCTGACCGGCTTTGTCGGCCTCAACCTGCTGCAGTCCGCCTTCACCGGCTTCTGCCCGCTGGCCATGATCCTCAAGGCCCTGGGCGTGAAGCCGGGCGAAGCCTTCAGCTGAGGCCAGCCCGGCAAACACCCCGCGCCCGCCCCGACCGGCGGGCGCACAAAAGGGCCCGGACGTCTCCGTCCGGGCCCTTTTTCGTGCCGGGGCCGTTTACTCCGGTTCGCGCAGCCAGCAGGCGGCGCGGTGGTCCGGCGCGGGGCGGAAATCGGGCGGGTCGCGGGTCTCGCAGACGCCGGCCATGGCCTGCGGGCAGCGTGGATGGAAACGGCAGCCCGGCGGCGGGCTGACCAGGCTGGGGGCCTCGCCGCCGGGGATCTCGCGCATCTGCCGAGCGTTGGCGGGGTCGGGGTCGGCCAGCGCCGACAGCAGCGCCTCGGTGTAGGGATGCTGCGGGGCGTCCAGCAGTGCGTCCACCGGCGCCTGCTCCACGATGCGGCCGGCGTACATCACCATCACCCGCCCGGCGTAGTGACGCACGGTGGAAAGGTCGTGGGTGATGTAGAGCAGCGCGATGTCGTGCTCGCGCTGCACCCGGTGCAGCAGGTCGAGGATCTCCACCCGCACCGAGGCGTCCAGCATCGACACCGGTTCGTCGGCGATGATCAGCTTCGGCCGCAGCAGCAGGGCACGGGCGATCACCACCCGTTGCTGCTGCCCGCCGGACAGCTGATGCGGGAACTTGCCGCGCACCTGGGCCACCGGGGTCAGGCCGACCTCCTCCAGCGCCGCGTCGATGCGCCGTTCGCGCTCGGCGCGCGGGCCGATCCCGTGCACGACCAGCGGTTCCTCCAGCGCGCGGCGGATGTCCATGAACGGCGGCAGGGCGCCGTAGGGATCCTGCTGCACGTACCCCACCCGGGCGCGGTACGCCTTCAGGTCGGCTCCCTTCAGATCGGCCAGCGACTGTCCCTCGAAGCGCACCGCCCCGCCGGTGGGCCGGTTGAGCCCCAGCAGGGTGCGCGCGAGCGACGACTTGCCGCAGCCGGACTCGCCCACCACCGCGGCCGCCTCGCCGGCATCCAGGGTGAAGCGCACGCCATCCACCGCGCGCACGGTCCCGGTACGAATGAAGCCCCACTGGCGCAGCTCGAAGTGGGTCTGCAGGTCGTCGGCGACCAGCAGCGGTTCCTGTTGAGCACGGGTATTCATCCGGTCCCTCCCGCGTCATGCAGCCAGCAGCGCACGCGATGGCGCGCATCCGGGTGGAACACCGCCGGGTCCTCGGCGCAGCGCTCGAAACGTCGCGGGCAACGCGCGGCGAAGCGGCAGCCGGCGGGCGGATCCTGCAGGCTGGGCGGGCGCCCGGGAATGGGCACCGGCGGTTCTTCCTGGCGCAGCCGCGGCACCGAGGCCATGAGCATCTGCGAATACGGATGCGCCGGGGCGGTGAAGAAGGCCTCGGCGGACGCCTCCTCCACCACCTGCCCGGCATACATCAGGGCGACGCGGTCGGCCAGTTCGCTGGAGGTGGCCACGTCGTGGGTGATCAGCACGAAGCTGGTGCCGCGATCGCGCTTGATGCGCTTGAGCACGTTCATGATCGAGGCCTGGGTCAGCACGTCCAGTGCCGAGGTCGGCTCGTCGAGGATCACCAGGTCGGGGTCGGTCACCAGCGCCATCGCCAGCACCGCGCGCTGGCGCATGCCGCCGGACAGCTCGTGCGGATAACGCTGCAGGAAGTCCGTGGCGATGCCGACCTCCTCGAATGCCTCGGCCGCACGGGCCATGGCCGCCCGCCGCGACCAGCCGCGATGGATGCGCAGCGGCTCGGCGACCTGTTCGCCCACCCGCACCACCGGGTTCAGCGCATTCATCGCCGCCTGCATCACCAGCGCGATGCGGGTCCACCGCACCTCGCGGCGGAAGCGTTCCTCGGACAGGCCCAGCACGTCGCGCCCGTCCAGGCGTACCTGGCCGGTGGGCCGGCCGGCATTGCGCGGCAGGGTGCGCAGCAGGACCTTGGCCAGCGAGGACTTGCCGCAACCGGACTCGCCCAGCACCACCAGCGCCTCGTTGCGGCGGATCTCCAGATTGACCCCGTCCACCGCGTTCACCGACCCCTGCTCGGTGCGGTACTGCATGCGCAGGTCCTTGATCTCCAGCAGAGGGCTGTCGGGGTTGGCCGCCACCGTCATCACAGGTTCCTCAGCCGGGGGTTGAACACGCGATCCAGGGCGAAACCGAGCATGGCGAAACCCAGTCCGGTCAGCATCAGCAGCGCCGCGGGGCTCACCACCCAGTAATAGAACCCGTGGTACAGGGCCGACTGGGCCTGGGCGTCGTGCAGCACCTTGCCCCAGGTCGGCAGCACCGGATCCCCCAGGCCCAGCACCGCCAGCGACGCCTCGAGGAACACGTAGGTCGGGATCAGGGTCACGAACGTGGGGATCAGCACCGGCAGGATGCGCGGCACCATGTAGCGCAGCACGATGCGGGCACTGCCGGCGCCGTAGGCGCGCGCCGCCTCGATGTACGGGGCCTGGCGGATCGGCAGCAGCATCGCGCGGTACATCTTGATCCCGGCGGAGAAGATCCCCAGGGCCACCACCACGCCCAGCATCAGCCAGATGCTGGTGGAATAGAGCGTGCCCACCATCACCAGGATGGGCAGCAGCGGCAGGATGATGTTGACCTCGGTCAGGCGCTGGATCGCGGCATCCACCCAGCCGCCGTACCACACCCCGGCCGCGGCGATGATCAGGGTGGTGATGGTGGTCCCCACCGCGGCGATCAGCCCGAACGCCAGCGCCACCGGCGTGCCCCACAGCAGGGCCACTGAAAGATCGCGGCGCTGGTGGTCGGTGCCGAACGCGCCGTGGACCTGCCCGTAGGCCACCAGTTCGGCGTCCATGCTGCCTTCGGGCTCGAAATGCACGGTTTCCAGCACCAGCTCGTAGGTCCCCGGCAGGACCCGGGGTTCCGGGTCTTCGACATCGGCGTCACTGAACAGACCAACCTGCGGGGCATGCCCCAGCCGCCCCTCCAGGCCCTGGTCCTGGGAGATCGACACCCGCTCCTCGGCACTGACCCGCCGCGAGCCCAGGGCCACCTCGCTGCCGTCGGGCCGGTGCCAGCTCATGCGCACGAACGGCGGCCGCTGCTCGAACTCGGCCTGCAGGAACAGGTTGATCTCCCCCGGGAAATCGTCATAGGGGAAGTCGAAGCGCAGGGTCTGCTCCTCGATGCGTCCTCCGTCGAAGGCCGCGAATTCCCGCTCGGCCGCCTCGCTCCCGGCCTTCACGGTGCGCGGCGCGTTGCCGCCGAACAGCCGGTCCGTCCACACCGGCGCGGCATTCACCGGCAGATCCTGCCAGACCTCGCCGCCGCGCCAGAGCTTCTGCGCCTCGCTGTACGGGATGGCGGTGACCGCGTAGATCGCCGTGCCCAGCAGGGCGAGGATGATCAGCATCCCCGCCACCGCCGACGGATAGCGTCGCAGCCGACGCAGGCCCTCGCTCCAGGGGCTCATGAACGGCCTCCTTCAATGCGCACGCGCGGATCGAGGATGGCGTAGAGGAAGTCCAGCACGAACACGGTAATGGCCAGCAGATAGGCAAAGATCACCACCGATCCGATGATCACCGGGGTGTCGCGATGGCCGATGGCCTCGAACAGCAGCGTGCCCAGACCCGGCCAGTTGAACACCTGTTCGAGGATGATCGCGCCGCTCCACAGCCCGATCAGCATCAGCAGGAAACTGGTCACGATGGGCGACAGCGTGGGCCGCAGGATGTAGCGCTGTTCGATCAGGCGATCCGGCAGCCCCTTGGCGCGTGCCATCTCCACGTAGTCCTCGCTGGAATGGATCAGAAAGAAGGTGCGCCAGGAATAGATCGAAATGAAGATCTGCGAGATGAACATCGCCAGCACCGGCAGCGCCATGTGCCGGAGCACGCTGGCGGCGTAGGCCCAGCCGTCCTCCGGCGGTGGCACCGAGACCATCCCTCCCGCCGGGAACAGCGGCCAGATGAACGCCAGCAGCAGGATCAGGAAGATGCCGTAGAACCAGCCCGGCGCCGCCGAGCTGGGCGCCAGGCCGATGACGCTCTGATCCAGCGCCGAGCCGTAGCGCCGCGACAGCCCCAGCGCGGCAAACACCGCGACGAAAAACACCAGCAGGTTGGCGGTGCCGAACAGCAGCAGGGTGGCCGGCAGGCGTTCGGCGATGATATTGAAGACCTGGCGCGAGCCGGCGTCGGAATGCATCTCCTCGGCCCGGCCCAGGTCCAGGATCATCGCCTGGTAGAGATAGTCGAAGCTGCGCCAGATGAAGGGCTCGTCCAGGCGCAGGCGCTCCACCTCCAGCGCCACCTGCTGCTCGACCAGCTCGGTCCGCTCAGCGGACGGCAGATCATGAAACGCCGGATCCGCACGCACCGCCTCGGCCGCCGTGGTCTCGATCTGGGCCAGGCGCAGGTCATCCACCTGCCCGCCCATGTTGGCGATCACGATGGTCAGATAGACCCCGATCAGCACCGTCACCAGCAGCGCCAGCAGGCGCTTGCCGGTAAACACGGCCAGGCGGCGCAGATCGCGCAGCCAGCCGCGTCGGGCGGCGTTGACGGCCCCGTCAGTCATCGCCTTCCTCCGCTGGATCGGCCCGGGGTTGCGGCACCCGCCCGCCTGGCACCGTGGCGAACGCATGGGTGGCAAAGGCCGGCAGGGCGACCGGCGTCGCGGTCACCGCGAACTCCAGGCTGTTGGCCCCGGTACCCAGTGCGTCGAGGATCTCCGCATCCAGATCCAGGCGCCAGCGCCCGTCCGCATCCGGCTCCAGTTCGCCGCGCCGCGCGAGGCGGTCGTCGCCATCGAACAGCATCCAGCGCACCTCGTCGATGTCCTCATGCGGATACGGCTCGCCGCCAAAACGGATGTCGAGATCCAGACTGACCGCCTCGCCCAGCTCGGCGATCAGCGGGCCGTCCACGCTGACCTCGGGGATCCGCGGCTCCGCAAAGCGCAGCCACTTGTCCGCCGGATCGGGGAAGTCCTCGAAGCGGCGCAGCACCAGACTGCCCTCCACCGCGCGCACGCGGTGCAGATAGAACGGCCCGTCGCCGACCCAGAAATGCCCGCGTTCGGCCTGCCACTGCTCCAGCGCCGCGTAGCGTTCGCGGATCTCCTCCGGATCGACCCACTCGCTCAGGGTCTCCTCGAACGGCAGCCGCTCCGCCGCGCGCGCCGCGCGCAGGTAGTCGCGCAGGATCTCCAGCGCCGGCCCGCCCACCAGGTTGGTCTGCTCCACGCCGCGCCGGTCGGCCTGACCGGTGGAAAAGGCCAGATCGCCCTGGCGCTCGGCCTCGATCCCCAACCCCAGCACGTGCCAGGGCTGGGTGGCGGGCACGCGGTTGGCCACCAGGTTCTCCGCATCCGGGAACACCTGATCGCTGTAGACCTCCACCGTCAGCGGGTCGGTATCCGTGATGCGCCAGCCGCGGAAATGGCGCTCATAGACCGAAAACGTGGGTACGTGCCCCGGATCGAACAGCGCGCTGTCCTCGTCGGCACGTTCGAAGGTCAGGATCCACGGCAGGATCATGTCGGCGACCGACACCCGGGAACCATCGTGCCAGTAGCGATCCAGGTACCCGTCGTGGAATTCGATCTCGGTACGCGAACGCGCCGTCAGGCCCTCCGGTTCGGCCTCGTCCACCGTCACCTTGCGCCCTTCTGCGGCGTCCCAGCGCAGCCAGGCATCGCCGGGCACCTCGATGCGCTCCACACTCTCCAGCTCCACCCAGTCCAGCGTGCGCCCGACCGGCGCGTCCTCTTCCACCGTGACCCGGGCGCGCGCGATGCGCTGGGGCCGGTAGAGCCCGGTGAACGGATCGGCCAGCGCCGCCGGGTCCGACAGGGAACGCAGGATCATCTGATCGAAGATCCAGTTGGAACCGGCCACCGGGTTCCACGGCTCGGTCAGCATGCTGGGCGTGCCGATGACCACGCGGCCACCCACGCCGTCACGAAAGCGCAGGGTATAGGGCCACAGGCCGGAGCCGGTCACGCCGCCGGCCAGATCCACCGCCACCTCGAGGTTCGCGGCATGCGGCCAGACGCTTTGCTGATCCACCAGCCAGATGCGCACCGAATCCTTCATGGCCAGCTCCAACGCGCGCCCCATCAGCTCCTCGCGCTCTTCCACGGACTGATACTCGCGGCGTTCCAGGCGCTCGGCGAGCTCGTCCAGTTCGGGATCGGGATCGTAGGCCTGCCACAGGGGGTCCGGTCGCCCGCGGGGGGTGTAGTAATAGTTGAAGTCGCCGCCGACATCGCGGTTGATGACCGTAGATATCCAGCCGCCGGTATACACGTGCCAGCGGCCGGCGGCAGGATCACTGGCGATCCACAGGCGCGTCGCCTCGTCCGCGGTGCGGTACAGCCGCTCGGTCTCGAAGCCGAGGTCCTCCAGCCGGTTGGCCACGTAGTCGCCCACCCGCTCGCGGTTGTCCTCGGTGCGGATCAGCACCCGAATGCTCACGGGCGCGTCGTCATGGAACCAGCGACCGTCGCGCTGTTCCGCGCCCAGGGCCTCCATGCGTTCGCCGATCACCCGGCGCGCGCGTTCGGCATCGTGGCGGTAACGGATCTCGAGCTCGCGCGCCGGTCCGGCCAGGCGTGCGTAGTCCGGAAAGGCGGTGTTCAGCGGGAGATAACGCGGCGTGGCGAGCCCGCCGTAGAGCTCTTCCGCAATATGGCTGCGATCCACCAGCCAGTTCATCGCCTCGCGGATCTCGCGATCGGCGAAGGGGTTCAACTGGCCGTCCTCGAACTCGGCCGGATTCAGCGTGAGTTCGGCCACCGAACCGCGCGAGAAATGGTGCCCCACCGCGGGCGAAGCCTGGATCTGGCGAAACAGCGTGGCCGAATCCAGCCCCTGGCCGAACAAATGATGCGACCCCCGTTCGATCAGCGCAGTGATGCGGCCGGGGTCGGATTCCACGGTGAACACCACCTCGTCCACCAGTGCGCCGCGGCGCTCGGAGGCATCGCCCGGCTGCACGGTCGGCGCCGCGCCCTGGTCGACGCCGCGGCCGCCCATCCACAGGGTCCCCGCAATCGCCACGGCCAGCAGGGCGAGGATCAACAGGGGCAGCAGGCGGCGCAGATCGAACAAGGGATCTCCTCGGGATACGGGCTCAGGGCGTGGCGTCGGGGGTGGGTTCGTCGCGCAGCTCGTCGATCACTTCACGCACCTCGTCGGTGTCCCACTCGATGGCCTCGTTCACGGAATAGCGCACCCGGCCCTCGCGGTCCAGCAGGAACGAGCTGGGGAAGGCGAACACGCCCCATTCCTGCGAGACCGCCCCATCCTCGTCCATCAGCACCGGGAAATCGACCTCGACCTCTTCCATGAATTCCAGGATGTGCTCGGGCGACTCGCGGAAATTGATCGACACGATCGCGAACTCGTCCTCGTCATACGAGCCTTCGAGGCGGTTCATCGACGGGATCTCGTGCACGCAGGGCGGGCACCAGCTGGCCCAGAAGTTCACCAGCGTCACCTGACCGGCACGATCCTCCAGCCGGTGGGTCTCGCCGCGCGCGGCGGTCAGCTCGTAGCCGGGAGGCTCCTCGGGCTCGCGCTCGACCATCCCGTGCTCGCTGCCCAGCGGCTGGTCGCGCTCCTCGTCCAGTTCGGCGACCTGTCCCGGGCGCGGCAGGCCCGCCAGCACGCGCGCCGTCGAAAGCAGCTGCTGCGGGGTTCGCCCGACCGCGTCACTGCCCGCCTCGTCGGGGCGCATGTAGTAGTCGCGCTCGCCGGCGATGATGCGCGCCAGCGCCGGGCTGCCGGCCGCGTACAGATGCCGCATCAGTTCCGGCAGGCGGGCCGCATGGGCCCCGTCGGCGGGCTGGAACACCGCCACCGGCATGTTGGTTGCGTCCACGATCCCGAACAGCTCCGGGTCATCGCCGGCGGCAGGGGTGCCGCCATACAGATTGGGGAACAGCAGGATCGCGCCGGCCACGGCATCCGGATCGTCGGTCGCCGCCTGCCATTCGCGCAGCCCGCGCAGCGCGGGCACGCCCATGCGGTCGGAGGCCACCAGCGTCACCGGGGCATAACCCTGCGCCCCGGCCTCCTCCAGCAGCGCCGCGGCGGGCTTGCCCTCCAGCCCGCGCGCGGTGGAACTGGCGCGTTCCAGCAGCAGCGAATCGAGCAGGTCCACCACCCACACCGTGGCGCCCTGCTCCGCCAGTTCGCCCAGCAGCTCGCGCGGGGCATCCAGCTCCTCGGCCGCCGGGATCAGCCAGATGAACAGCGGACCCGTGCCTTCGGCCTCGCCGAGGGTCTCTACCTCCAGGAGATCCCCGCCATCCAGTTCGATGGTGAACTCCTTCGCCGCGCCGTCGGCCAGCAGGCCCGACGGCAAAAGGAGAAAGACCAGCCACAACAGCGCACGCCCCGTCCGGGACCACGGAATCGACCGCACATTGAACCTCGCGAAAGAAAGGATCCACCGCGGGAAAGACGCACCCGGGGCCCGTCCGCTTCCCCGGGCAGGATCCGATCATCCGACATGGCCCGTCGCCTTGCAATGGCCGGGCGGGGCCGCCCCCCGAGCGTCAGCGGGAGATCACCCCCCGGTCATGGACATGAAGCGCATGACCTTCTCCGGGCGCTCGTTGAATTCGTGGCGCTCGGGCTTCAGCGCGATCGCCTCGAGGATTGCCTCTTCCAGCTCGGCATCGCTGCAGCCGTCACGCAGCCGCGGGCGCAGCGCCAGGCTGTGCTCGTTGCCCAGACAGGTATGGATGGTGCCGTCCACCGACAGCCGCACGCGGTTGCAGGTGTCGCAGAAGTGCTGCGAGATCGGCGTGATGAAGCCGATGCGGATGTCCGTGCCCGCCACCTGCACATAGCGCGCCGGGCCGCCGCCGGGCATCACCCCGGGGA
>NZ_QKMA01000020.1:0-31642 GCF_003208255.1 Thioalkalivibrio sp. ALE21 | reverse complement strand
GCTCCGGCTGATAGCCATTGCGCACCACCGCCCGGCGACCGTCCGGCAAACGATCCTCCGCGTAGGTCTCCATGAACGTCTGCAACTCTGCCTCCACCGCTTGCTTGATCAGATCCCGCGCCCCGCGGCGCAGCAGATCGGTCAACGGGTCCTCTGGTCCGTTCGGCAGGTCTGTCGTATCGTGAGCCATGGTGGCGTATCTCCTCTGGCTGGCTGGTTGGTCGCACTCCCATTCCAGCCGGATACGCCGCCTTCCTCAATCCCCCCCGTACACCACTTTCGACAGTAACTCCGCCCGGAGAAATGATCGTACACACGCGCACGGAGATCAGCACGGCCGGACGTGCTTCCGACGCCCCCCCGGCCACCGCCATGGCCGCGGAGGCCGGCCTGCAGGCCCTCGCCGGAGCCACGAGCCGGGAGCAGCTGTGGCGCATCCCCGAGGGCCGGGCCGAACTGGCAATGAGTGCCCTGGGGGCACCTCCGGCAAGCGGTCCGCACCCCGCCCGCGGCTGGGCCGACCGTACCACCGAGGCCCGCGACCGTACCCTTCGGGTCATCCAGGCGCTCCAGAACCACCCCGAGGTGGTCTCCGCGGCCCCCAACTACTACGTCACTGCGCAGAACCTGCCCGACGACCCGAGACAGTCGGAGCAATGGTTCCACGACACCATCGAACTGCCCGAGGCCTGGGACATCACCACCGGTGGATCAGCCGGCGAGGACGTCATCGTGGCCATCATCGACACCGGGCTGCACCGCGACCACGAAGACATGGACTCCGGCCGCCTGCTTCCGGGCCAGACCTTCCTCCAGGACGACGATCCCGGTGACATAAGGCCCCACGGCACCCACGTCACCGGCATCATCGGGGCGCACACCGACAACGGGATCGGCGTTGCGGGCATTTCCTGGCACGCGGAACTGATGCCCGTCCGCACCCTCGACGGCGACGGACGCGGGACCGTGTACGACATGCTCCAGGGCGTCCGCTATGCGGCCGGCCTGGACAACGACTCCGGAGAAAAACCGGATCGCCCCGCCGACATCATCAATCTCAGCCTGGGGCAGGAAGGAGGCACCCCCTCCGAAACCGCAGCCGATCTGTTCCACGAGGTGCGCGAACTCGACATCCTGACGGTGGCATCCACCGGCAACAGTGGCGCCGAAGACATCGCCCTGCCCGCCGACTATGCGGACGTTCTGGCCGTTGGCGCCACCGATCGCGATGACCGGCGAGCACCCTACAGCAACTACGGCACCGGGCTCGACCTGGTCGCCCCCGGGGGGCTGATGACCTCGGCAGGAGATCCGGACGGCATCCTCAGCACCTGGGAGCCGGACACCTATGCGTTCAAACAGGGCACATCCATGGCCACCGCCGTTGTCTCCGGAACCCTCGCCCTCGGACGCGCGGTCAATCCGGACCTGGGGCCGCCCGGAGTCCGCTACCTGCTGGAAACCGGTGAGCTCACCGAGGATCTGGGAGCACAGGGCTGGGAGCCCGAAACCGGTTGGGGGAGGATCGATGCCCATCGAACGGTACAGGCCTTCGCGGATTTCGATGCCGACGATCTGCCCCCCAGGCTGTCGGCCCAACCACCGGGCCTGGCATTCGGATATACGCAATCCGTGCAGGAACTGGAGTTGCGCAATTCAGGCACGGGGGACCTGGCGCTTGACGAAATCGGGGTGACCGCCGAATGGCTGCAGATCGAACCCCGACGGATCGATGACGACGGACTCGGTGTCTACGAGCTCCGCGCGTCACGGGAACGGGTCGATCCGGGCCGACATACCGCCCGGATCGAGGCATCCGCCGACAACGGCGACCGCGTCGAAATCCCGGTGGAGCTGCACGCTGCAAGCCCCGACCCCGAACACGATACGGTCGGCCGCGTGGTGGTCGAGCTGCACGATGCGAACGAGACCCTGGTGGCCCGCACGACCGCATCGCGGGAGGACGGCGCCTATCGGTACCGGTTCACCGGCATTGCCGAAGGCGAGTACCGGGTCACCGCCACCACCCGCATGACCGGCTCCAGTGTGGCCTGCGGCGCGACGGAGGCCTGCGGCACCTGGCCGTCCACCCTCCGCCCCGCCGACCTGGAACTCGACCGTGACCGCCACGACGTGGACTTCCGCATCGCCTGGCCACCGGAGCGTCCGGAAAGCACTCACCTCGATTGACGTTCCAGGCTGTCCAGCGGACTGGCGGTATCGCGCAGCCCCATCCAGCAGGCGATACTGGCACGCCAGCGGCGGGTGGGGAGCACAGCGTGGGGCACGCTCTGGCTGAGGAAGATCGCGAGGGTGCCGGCCTCGGGGCGCACGCGTTCCAGTTCGCGGGCTTCGTCGGCCCCGTCCTGCGGCGTGTAGAACGCCAGTTCGCCCCCGTCACGGGCACGCCAGTGCCGATTGAGATAGAGCACCAGCGACAGCCGCCGGCGGTTACCCTCGCGAAAGGCGTCCACGTGGCGAGCGTAACCCGTGCCGGGCGGGTACAGCGCGAAGTGTGCCTCGGTCTCGAACAGGCCCGGGATCAGGCCGCGGGCGGCGACACGACGCAGGTGTTCCAGACGCTCCAGCAGCTCCCGCTGGGCCGGCGTCGCACCTTCCAGCCAGTGGATGCGGTCACCGCGTTCGGCGGCATCGTGCCGGCGCTCGCGACCCCGCCCCACCCGCGCGGAGCGCAGGCGTGCGGCGTTGCGCAGGGCGTACACCTCCTGGCGCAGGGCATCGGACAGGCGATCTTCGAGAAACCCGGGGCACACCACCCGCCCGTCACGTGCAAGCGTGTCGAGCCATCCGTCATCCGCCAGCGGTGCCGCAGCCGGAGTTCCCTCCCGGATGCCGTCCGGCGGCACGGGACGGGGCCCGGCGACCGTGCCGGATAATCGGTGCACCGCCGGGACCGGGGCGGCAGGGGGTATCGCGGTGTCCGGGGTGCCGATAGGGGTGCCGGTATCGGCGGGACGCGCTTTCATGAACGGGCGGATTCTCTTGCGGGCCCGCCAACCGGGGCGCGGCGGGCATCACTCCGAATATACCCCGTTCCCCCCCTCCCGGAAAGCATCCGCCCTCCGGCCGCGAATCAACCGCCCGCGCCGGCGCCCGCGGTCGCATCCCCCACGAGCATGACACGGTTGCGCCCGGCGTCTTTCGCCTCGTACAGGGCGGCGTCCGCGGCGTCGATCAGGGCATCGGGTTCGCTCACGGGCTCCGGCCAGGTGGCCACTCCGACGGAGGTGGTGACGGTGCCCAGGCTGCGCCCCTGGTGGAACAGGGCGAGTTCGGCGATGGCCTCGCGCAGTTCCTCGGCGCGGTCGCGGGCCCGGTCGCCGTCCGCCTCCGGCAGAATGACCAGGAACTCCTCCCCGCCCAGCCGGCAGGGCAGCTCGGCCCCGATGAACAGCTTCTGCAGCAGATGGGCGACCGCCACCAGCACCACGTCACCGGCATCGTGGCCGTAGGTGTCGTTGAACTGCTTGAAGTGGTCGACGTCCAGCATCAGCACCGACAGCGGCCGTTCGGCCCGCCGGCAGCGTTCCACCTCGGGCTCGAGCGTCTCGTCGACGAAACGCCGGTTGTACAGGCCGGTCAGCGGATCACGGATGGTCAGGTTGCGCAGGGCCTCGCGCAGGCGGATATTGGACAACGCCAGCCCCAGACGCGCCGCGGTAGCGTCCACCAGGCGTTCGTTTTCACCCGCGCTTTCGCCCGGGGAAGCCCCGTGCGCCCCGCCGGCCACGTGCAGGACCCCCAGCGTCTTGCCTTCGGCATGCATGGGGGCGCAGATGGAGTCGATCTCCGAATTGCCGTCATGTCGGCAGGCGGGGTTGCGGGCCTCCGGATCATAGACCCAGATCCGGCCGAGCCGCAGGGCCCAGCAGTCGTCCGGCGCAAAGGTGTCGGGGTGTTCCTCGTGGTGCTCGCCCCAGCCGGTGATGCGCTCCAGCGAGTGCCCGTCTTCGCTGAACAGATAGACCGTGCCGGACAGCCCGGCGAACAGCTCGCCCAGGGAACGCTGGATGATCGCACGGGTTTCATCGAGGGTGCGGCAGGACTGCAGCAGATCGGTCAGCTCGTTGAGGACGGTCATCTCCTTGCGCTGGCGCTCGAGGCTGGCGGCGCGCTCGGTCGCCGCGTCACTGGCGCGGGCCAGCTGGTCGGTGCGCTCGCGCACCTTCTCCTCCAGCTCGTCACGGGAGCGGCTGAGCTTCTGCTGGGTGGCCTCCTGTTCCTGCTCGTATTGCTCCAGGTTCTCCACCATACGATCGAAGGCCCCCGCCAGCGTGGTCAGCTCGCTGGCCCCGTGGATATCCCCCACCCGCACGTTCAGCCGCCCGTCCGAGATCTGCCGCGCGGCGCTGGCCAGCCGCCCCACCGGACGTCGCACGGCCACCTCGCCGAGCAGCCAGGCGATGCCCAGTGCGAACAGAAACACGGCCCCCAGAAGCAGCAGTGTGCGCTGGAACAGGGCATCCACTTCGGAAAACAGCACGTCGGTGGACAGGCCGACGGTCACGATCCGGCGCTCATCATCGCTGCCGAAGACGGTGTAGGCGTAGCCGCGAGTCACGCCATCCAGACCCGCGCTCTCCAGGGTCCCGGCATGACCGCCCTGCGTCCGCACTTCACGCAGCAGGTCCGCCTCGGCCGAGTCGCCTCCGGCCGGCCCGGCGGTGTCGGGGGCACGCGCGAGCACCCGGCCTTCCGGGTCCCAGAGCGTGGCGACGGGCGTGCGCACGGCGGCGCGGTCCATCGCGGTCAGGTGCTCCACGGCCCCCAGCGGGTCCTCGTGCCCCGCTTCCACCCGCTCCCGGATCACTGCGGCCAGGGTGGCGAGGTTCTCGACCGCCTGACGGGAATTGATCTCCCGCGCCTCCACGGCGGAGTGGATGATCACCAGGGCAACCGGAATCATGGAGAGCAGGGTGAGCAGAATGAGACGGCTGCGGATCCCCGACAGCCAGGCGTGATAAAGGTTCTTCATCGGCAGGTCCCCTGATTTCGGGGCCCAAGTTAGCGCATTTTGGCGCGACCGTCGCATCCTGCCGGCGGCGGACCGGTCCGGGCGGACGAACTCAATGCTCGAGGAAGCCGCCGTCCACCAGATGGCGCCGCAGGGCAGCGCGGGCCTCGGTCACGCGCGGCGCGGGCCCCCGCAGCCCCAGCTCCACCTGCGGGGCCCCGTCGCGCATGCGCGGCAGGCAGGAGATGCGCAGGTCGGGGAAGGCCGCTTCCATGGCCTCCAGCAGCGGGACCAGGCGGCTCTCGGTCACGCCCTCCAGCGTCAGGCCCTCCTCCACCGCGCCGGCGGAGGCATCGCGGCCCGGAAAGCGCTGGTCCAGTACCCAGCGGATCATCGGCTCGGCCATGTCGGGGAAACCGGGCACGCAGTGATGGCGGGCGCAGGAGAAGCCCGGGATGCCGTTGACCGGGTTGGGGATCAGTTCGGCCCCTTCCGGCAGGTCGGCCATGCGCACGCGATGCGGCCGGGCCTCGGCGCCGAAGCGCCGCTCCAGCAGCTCGATGAATTCGGGATGGGGCCGCAGCGACAGACCCAGGGCCTCGGCCAGACAGGCGCGGGTGCGGTCATCGGGGGTCGCGCCGATGCCGCCGAAGCTGAACACCTCGGCATCGGTGTCCGCGGTCTCGCGGAAGTTCCGCGTCAGGCGCACGGGATCATCCCCGACGATGCGCAGCCACGCCAGCTCCAGGCCCTTTTCCGCCAGCGCGGCGGTGAGGTTGGCCTGGTGGCGGTCGCGCCGCTTCCCGCTGAGGATCTCGTCGCCGATGATGACCGCGCCGATCTCGATGTTGCGTCCGTCGTGGGGCTCCATCCCGCCCTGCTCTCCCCTGCTGTCACGCCGGTGGCGGCACCGGTCCGTTCAGTTCTCCGCACCCAGCGCCAGGGCACGCTCGCGGGCCGCGGCCCGCTGCTCGGGACTATTGTCCGGATCCCCCAGCCACGGCGCCAGATGCCGCCCGGCGAGTTCGGCCAGGAACTGCAGATGGTCGTCGCGATCATTGAGCGCGGGGATGTAATGGAAGCGCTCTCCGCCGGCCTCGAGGAAGATCTCGCGGTTCTCGTCGGCGATCTCCTCCAGGGTCTCCAGGCAGTCGGCGGAGAAACCGGGGCAGATCACGTCCACCGAACGCACGCCCTGCCCCGGCAGGGCCTCCATGGTCTTGTCGGTGTAGGGCTGCAGCCACTCCTCGCGGCCGAAGCGCGACTGGAAGGTGACCTGCCACTGGCCCTCTTCCAGACCCAGCGCCTGCGCCAGCTTGTGTCCGGTGGCATGGCACAGGCAGTGGTAGGGGTCGCCGTTGAGCAGATAGCGCTTCGGCACGCCGTGGAACGACATCACCAGGCGATCGGGCTGCCCGTGCTCCTCCCAGTGTTCACGCACGCTGTTGGCCAGCGCCCGGATGTAGCCCTCCTCGGCGTCGTAGCTGGCGACGAACTGCAGATCCGGCACCCAGCGCCAGCCCTTCAGCACCTCCGCCACGGCGTCAAAGGTCGAGCCCGTGGTCGAACCCGAATACTGCGGATACAGCGGCAGCACCACGACCCGCCGCACGCCCTGGCGCCGCAGCTCGTCCAGCCCTTCCTCGATCGACGGGTTGCCGTAACGCATGCCCAGCGCCACCGGCACGTCCTCGCCGGTCTGCTCCGCCAGGCGCGCGCGCACGCCCGCCGTCTGGCGTCGGCCGATGGCCAGCAGCGGCGAGCCTTCGTCGGTCCACACGGTGGCGTATTTCGCCGCGCTGCGCCGCGGGCGCACGTTGAGGATGATCCCGTTGAGGATCAGCCACCAGATCGGCCGTGGCACCTCGACCACCCGCGGGTCCCACAGGAACTGCTTGAGGTAGCGCCGCAGTGCCGGCGCGGTGGGTTCATCGGGGGTCCCCAGGTTGGTGAGCAGCACGCCGGCGTCGCGCGCCTGACCGTGGCGGTAATCCGACTCTCCGAAGTACTTCATGACGTTCCTTAATGGCTGGATCCGGCGATGCATGGGAGTCCCGGCCACCGTCAAAGGTTCGACCGGAACGCATCAGGATAGCGCGTCGCCCTCGAGACGTCCCCGCAGCGGACTGGTCCGCGGGAAATGGGCCTGCAGGAATTCCATCTGGTCCGCCAGCACCCGGCGTCCCTTCAGGTAGATGTACTCGGCATGCGTGGGGGTGAACGGGATCGCCAGCAGCTGCATGCCGGCCTGTTCCGGCGTGCGGTCGGCCTTGTGGTTGTTGCAGCGCTTGCAGGCGGTGACCACGTTCTTCCACATGTCCTGCCCCTGCTGGCTGACCGGGGTCACATGATCGCGCGACAGCTCGCGGGCGGGGAAATGGCGGCCGCAGTAGAGACACAGGTGGGCGTCGCGCCGGAACAGGGTGGGATTGTTGAGCGGGGGGACGTAGTTATCACCCTGGCGGGCGCGGGTACCGTGGGTGGCGATGATGGAGTTGACCTCCACCGAGGACTGGCGGCCGGAACGCGCGTTGATGCCGCCGCGCACACGATAAAGCGGTCGGCCGCAGGCGTAGGCCACCTGCTCGCAGTAATAAAGCCGCACGGCCTGTTCCAGGCCGATCCACTCCAGCGGCATCCCGGAGGCATCCGTGCGCAGGACCTGATGCTCGGTCGGTAACATGACCTCGCCCACCCTCAAGGAAACACGGATTTCCTCACGCGGCTCACGGTTCCGGCGACACCCGCGCCCGTGAACAAACCGGTGCTTCCTCGGCACGTCTTCGCACAATAAACGGCAGCGGCGCGCAATACAATTTCATCCACATGAATCGTCCCGTCGCCAAACTCCGGCCCGGACTCCGGTTTATGCGGGACGGCGATTCCGCTACACTCACGGGCTCGTTTTTCGCTGCGGGGCGCTTTACGGCCCCGCGGCATCCGGTTTTTCCACCACCCGCGAGCGCGGTCGTGCCTCCCTTTGCCATTGGGGCCATCGGGATTGCGGGAACGCACGGCCCGGGGAGAAAGCGCATGGCAATCAGACTAACCGTACCCAAGGAGAGTGCCAGCGGCGAACGCCGTGTCGCACTGGATCCGCTGGTCACCGGCAAATTCGGCCAGCTGGGCGTGAGCGTTCAGGTCGAGAAGGGCGCCGGCGAAGCCGCCGGTTTCCCCGATTCGGCCTATGAGGGCGCCACCCTGCTGGACACCGAGGCTGCCTATTCACAGTCGGACATCATGGTCCGCGTGGCGCCGCCCACGGTCGAAGAGGTCAACCGGCTGCCGGAAGGCTCGACGCTGGTGGGGCTGTTCCACGCCCACCGTCATCCCGAGGTCGTCCGGGCCATGCAGGAGCGGCGCATCCAGAGCTTTGCGATGGAGCTGATCCCGCGCATCTCGCGCGCGCAGAGCATGGACGCGCTGTCCTCGCAGGCGGCGGTGGTCGGCTACAAGGGCGCCATCCAGGGCGCCGACCTGGCCTGCCGGTTCTTCCCGATGCTGACCACCGCGGCCGGCACCATCCGCCCGGCCAGGGTGATCGTGATCGGCGCCGGCGTGGCCGGGCTGCAGGCGATCGCCACGGCCAGGCGCCTGGGCGCGATCGTCGAAGCCTACGACGTGCGCTCGGCGACCAAGGAGCAGGTGGAATCGCTGGGCGCGAAGTTCCTCGACCTGGGCGTATCGGCCGAGGGCGAGGGCGGCTACGCCCGCGAGCTGACCGCCGAGGAAAAGAAGCAGCAGCAGGACGCGCTGGGCGAGTACATCGCGCAGGCCGACGTGCTGATCACCACTGCGGCGATCCCGGGCCGCGAGTCACCGAAGCTGGTGCCCGAGGACATGGTCAAGGGCATGAAATCCGGCGCGGTGATCGTCGACCTGGCCTCCGAGGGCGGTGGCAACTGCGTGCTGACGCAGCCGGGCGAGACCGTCACCCAGCACGGCGTGATCATCCACGGCCCGCTCAACGTGCCGTCGCAGGTTCCGCTGCATGCCTCCGAGATGTATGCCAAGAACCTGCTGAATTTCCTGACCCCGATGCTTCCCGAGGGGGAATTCAACCCCGACTGGGAGGACGAGGTCATCGCCCAGAGCGTGCTCACCCGTGACGGCGAGATCGTGCATGCCGCCACCCGTGATGCCATCCAGGGAGCTTCCTCATGATCGAGATCTCAGGTTTCGTAGCACTCTATATCTTCATGCTCGCGGCCTTCACGGGCTACGAGGTGATCTCCAAGGTCCCGGTCATCCTGCACACCCCGCTGATGTCCGGTTCCAACTTCGTCCACGGGATCGTCCTGGTCGGGACCATGGTCGCGCTGGGTCATGCCCAGACGCCGCTGGAACAGGCGATCGGCTTCATCGCCGTCATCCTCGCCGCAGGTAACGCCGCCGGCGGCTACGTGGTCACCGAACGCATGCTGGAGATGTTCAAGTCCAGCAAGGACGACAAGGGAGACAAGGCATGAGTCTGATCATCAACCTCGCCTACTTTGTGGCGGCGGTGCTGTTCATCGTCGGCCTCAAGCAGATGTCGTCGCCGACCACCGCGCGGCCCGGCATCATCTGGGCCGGCGTCGGCATGGTACTGGCCACCGTCGTGACCTTCGCGCATCCGGAGATCTCCGGCGGCGTGAACTACACCCTGATCGTTCTGGGTATCGCCATCGGCGGTGCGCTGGCCTGGTGGAGCGGCAAGAAGGTCCAGATGACCGACATGCCGCAGATGATCGCGCTGTACAACGGCATGGGCGGCGGCGCCGCGGCCGGCATCGGTGCGATCTACCTGCTGCAGGCCACGCCCGAGACGGTGACCACCACGGGTATGGCCATCGCGGTGATCGGCTCGGTCATCGGTTCGGTGGCGTTCTCCGGCTCGCTGGTGGCCTACGCCAAGCTGCAGGGCCTGATGAAGAAGACCCTGAACTTCCCCGGGCAGCAGGTACTGAACCTGGCAATCATCGCCCTGGTGGTCATCCTCGGCTTCGTGATGGCGCTGGGTGACGGCACGATCGGCGGCGGCACGCTGCTGGCATTCTTCATCCTGTCGCTGGCCTTCGGGGTGCTGATGACCCTGCCGATCGGCGGCGCCGACATGCCGGTGGTGATCTCGCTGTACAACGCGCTGACCGGCCTCGCCGTGGGCTTCAAGGGCATCGTACTGGACAATCCGGCCCTGATGATCGCCGGTATCGTGGTCGGTGCGGCCGGCTCGCTGCTGACGCAGCTGATGGCCAAGGCCATGAACCGGCCGCTGAAGAACATCCTGTTCAGCCAGTTCGGTGGCGGCTCCAGTGCCGCGGAAGAAGAGATCGAAGGCACGATGAAAGAGATCCAGGCCAACGACGCCGGGATCATGATGGCCTATTCCAGCAAGGTGATCATCGTGCCCGGCTACGGCATGGCCGTGGCCCAGGCCCAGCACAAGATCTGGGAGCTGACCGAGCTGCTGCAGAAGCGCGGCGTGGACGTGAAGTTCGCGATCCACCCGGTGGCCGGCCGCATGCCCGGACACATGAACGTGCTGCTGGCCGAGGCCGGCGTGCCCTACGACATCATCTACGACCTCGACGAGATCAACGACGAGTTCAAGACCGCCGATGTCGCGATGGTGATCGGGGCGAACGACGTGGTGAACCCGGTGGCCCGGACCAACCCCGACTCGCCGATCTACGGCATGCCGATCCTCAACGCCGACGAGGCGCACAACGTCATCTGCGTCAAGCGCGGCCGCGGTTCCGGTTTCTCCGGCATCGAGAACCACCTGTTCTATGCCGAGAACAACCGCATGCTGTACGGCGATGGCCAGAAGGTCGCCGCGGAACTGGTGGCCAGCGTCAAGGCGCTCGGCTGAAGCCCGCGACCGGAGGGCGGCATCGCCGCTCCTCCGGGACGCCCCGGACGGACCCGGAGACCCGGCCCCCTGTGGCCGGGTTTTTTATGCCCGAACGCCCTGCGGGGCTTGCAACTTGTACACAACCCGTGCAGGGGCCGCCTCCGCCCGGGGCCAACGGGGCACTTGCGTGGACCAGCGCTCAAAGAGGCTCACATATAAACGGTAAATTACTGTGTTTTCGGGCTTTTCATTGTACTGACCATTTTTTGACCAATCTGTCATCATCCGCGACAGTACAAGGGCTCAGGAAGTTTCCCCCCGCTTCTTCCACAGAGTTATCCACAGGTTCTGTGGAAAACCTCGCCCCACCCACGGACTCGGGAAGCGCGGCCACGTCGCGTACACTGACCCCATGCCCGACACCCCCGCATCCGCGCCGTCCATCGTCCGGGTGGCCATCGACCGCCCGCTGGACCGCCTGTTCGACTATCGCTCGCCGCCGGATCGCGACGTGCGGCCCGGCATGCGCGTGCGAGTCCCGTTCGGCCCCACCCGCCTGACCGGGGTGGTGATGGAAGCGGGGGTCACCAGCGAGATGGACCCCGGGCGCCTGCGTGCGGTCAGCGAAGTGCTGGACGCTACCCCGATCCTCCCCGACTCGCTGCGTGAACTGCTCGGCTTTGGTGGCCGGTACTACCACCACCCGATCGGCGAGGTGGTGCTGGGGGCCCTGCCACCCGCCCTGCGTCGCGGCCGGCCGCTCCCGGAAGCCGCCACCCCCGAACCGCTGTGGGCGGTGACCGAGCAGGGACACCGCGCCCTGGCCGACGGCGCCGTACGCGGCGAACGCCAGCGCGCGATCGTCGCGGCGCTGGCCGACCCCGACAGCGCCCCCGGCGGTCGCCTCGATCGTCCGACCCTCGCCGGCATCCTCGGCCGCCGACCCGCCCCGCGCGAACTGGAGCGCCTCGCCGAACGCGGCTGGCTGGAGTGCCGCCCCCCGGAACATCCGACAGACGTCCCGCCGGAGGCCGATAGCGCGGCGGCGCGACCGCTGACCCCCGAACAGCAGGCCGCGGTAGACGCGCTCACGCCCGGCGAAGCCCAACCCCTGCTGCTGGAGGGGGTGACCGGGTCCGGCAAGACCGAGGTCTACCTGCGCATGGCGGAACGCGTCGTCGCGCGTGGCGAGCAGGTCCTGGTGCTGATCCCCGAAATCGCCCTGACCCCGCAGCTGGCAGCCCGTATCCAGGCGCGCTTCCCCGGCCGCGTCGCGCTGCTGCACTCCGGCCTGGCCGAGGGCGAACGGCTGCGGGCCTGGGCCAGCGCGGCCCGCGGCGAGGCCCGGGTGGTGGTGGGCACCCGTTCGGCGCTGTTCACGCCCCTGCCCGAACCCGGCCTGATCGTGGTCGACGAGGAGCACGACGCCGCGTTCAAGCAGCAGGACGGCTTTCGCTACAACGCCCGCGACCTCGCGATCAAGCGCGGCCAGCTGGAGGCCATCCCGGTGGTGCTGGGCTCGGCCACGCCGACCCTGGAGACCCTGCAGGCTGCCCGCCAGGGCCGGTACACCCACTGCCCGCTCCGCACCCGCCCCGACGGCACCGCCCCGCCGCGGATCGAGGCCGTGGACACCCGGGTGCACACCCCCGACGAGGGGCTGACCTCGCCGCTGCTGGACGCCATGCAGGCCACCCTCGCCGGCGGTCAGCAATGCTTCGTCCTGCTCAACCGCCGCGGCTATGCCCGCACGCTGGCCTGCGATCACTGCGGCTGGGTCGCCGATTGCCGCCACTGCGACGCCCGCCTGACCATCCATGCCGGCCAGCCGCGGGCAATCTGCCACCTGTGCGGGCACCACGAACCGGTCCCCGACCGCTGCCCGGACTGCGGCGCCGAGCTGGCCCGCCGCGGGCTCGGCACCCAGCGCCTGGAACAGGCCCTGGCGCGACACTTCCCGCAGACCCCGCTGATCCGGCTGGACCGCGACAGCATCCGCCACAAGGGGGCGCTGGAGGACGCGCTGGAGCGCATCCGCTCGCTGGACGCGGCGATCGTGGTCGGCACCCAGATGCTGGCCAAGGGCCACGACTTCCCGCGCGTGGGCCTGGTGGGCGTAGTGGACGTCGACCAGGGCCTGTACTCGGTGGACCTGCGCGCCGCCGAACACACCCTGCAGCTGATCGTGCAGGCCGCCGGGCGCGCCGGACGCGGCGAAGCCGGCGGACGGGTGCTGCTGCAGACCGGGCACCCGGAGCATCCGCTGATCCGCGGTCTGGACGCCGCGGACTACACCGCCATGGTGCGTCCCCTGCTGGACGAACGCGCGGAGAGCGGCTTCCCGCCATTCGGTCATCTGGCCCTGGTGCGGGTGGAGGCCGAGGACGCGAACACCGCGGAGACCCGCGCCGGGGAGGTGGCCGCGCCCCTGCGCCGCGCGGCCGCGCCCGGCGTGCGCGTCCTGGGTCCCGCCCCGGCCCCGCGCCACCGCGTGAACCGGCGCTACCGCGAGCAGATCCTGGTGCAGTCCGGCGACCGCCGTGCCCTGCACGCGACCCTGCACCAGGCGCGCCGGGCCTGGGAGGGGCTGACCCTGCCGCGCGAGGTGCGCATCGCGCTCGACGTGGATCCGGTCAGTCTCGCCTGAAGCCGTCCGTTCGCCTTTCTGTTCGCATCACCCCGTCGTTCGCCTGCAAGCAGGCGAACAGGGCGGCATCGCGGGGCCCGACGGGTTAGAATACGCGTTTTGCCAGCACGGACCCGCAACCCTTGAAAGACACCCTGACCCAGGCCCTGGAAACCGCCCTCGCAACCCTCGTCGCCGACGGCCGCGTGCCGGCCGATCATGGCGTGTCGGTGGAGGTCAGCCGCGCGCGCGACCGCGAGCACGGCGACTTCGCCAGCAACCTCGCCATGCAGCTGGCCAAACCCGCGCGCAGCAAGCCGCGCGACCTGGCCGAGGCGCTCGCCGCCGCGCTGCCCGAGGTCCCCGGCCTGGCCAGCACCGAGATCGCCGGTCCCGGCTTCATCAACTTCCGCCTGGCCGCCGATGCGCGCACGCAGGTGCTGGGGCACATCGCGGAACAGGCCGGCGATTTCGGCCGCTCGAACGCCGGCGGCGGACGCCCGGTGCAGGTGGAATTCGTCTCCGCCAACCCCACCGGGCCGCTGCACGTGGGCCATGGCCGCGGGGCGGCGTTCGGTGCGACGGTCGCCGACCTGCTGGACTTCTCCGGCTACGACGTCACCCGCGAGTACTACGTCAACGACGCCGGACGGCAGATGAACATCCTCGCGGTGAGCGTGTGGATGCGCTATCTGGAGCGCCACGGCGTGGAACTCCCGTTCCCGGCCAACGGCTACCGGGGGGATTACATCTACCCCATCGCCGATGCCCTGACCCGGCACATCGGCGACCGCGGCGTGCATCCGGCCGCGGACGTCACCCGTGACCTGCCGCCCGACGAGCCCGACGGCGGCGACAAGGAGACCTACATCGACGCGCTGGTGACGCGCGCGCGGGACCTTCTGGGCGAGGCCCTGTGGGACGAATTCTTCGAGGGCGGCCTGAACGCCATCCTTGAGGACATCCGCGACGACCTGCGCGAGTTCGGGGTGGAATACCAGTGCTGGTTCTCCGAACGCAGCCTGGCCGACTCCGGCGCGATCGACGCCGCGGTGGAGGACCTGCAGGCGCGTGGCGCACTGTATGAACAGGACGGCGCGCTGTGGTTTCGCTCCAGCGACTACGGCGACGACAAGGACCGCGTGGTGCGCCGCGATAACGGCGACTACACCTACTTCGCCTCGGACATCGCCTACCACCGCGAGAAGTTCCAGCGCGGCTTCGAACGCGTGATCAACATCTGGGGCGCCGACCACCACGGCTACGTCCCGCGCGTGCGCGCCGCGCTGCAGGCCCTGGGCCTGGAGGCCGAGCGCCTGGACGTGCTGCTGGTGCAGTTCGCGATCCTCTATCGCGGGGGCGAGCGCCTGCCGATGTCCACCCGCGCCGGGCAGTTCGTGACCCTGCGCGAACTGCGCGACGAGGTCGGGTCGGACGCCGCGCGCTTCTTCTACGTGCAGCGCCGCTGCGACCAGCACCTGGACTTCGACCTCGACCTGGCCAAGTCGCAGTCGAACGACAACCCGATGTACTACATCCAGTACGCCCACGCGCGCATCGCCAGCGTGCTGCGCACCGCGGGCGAACGCGGCCACCAGCCCGCGGCGGCACAGGCCGACGGCCTCGCCGAACGTCTCGTCGAGCCGCACGAGGACGAGCTGCTGGACCGCCTGGACCGCTTCCCCGAAGTGGTCGCGGCCGCCGCGCAGGCCTGCGAGCCGCACCAGATCGCCCAGTACCTGCGCGAACTGGCCGGCGGTTTCCACACCTATTACAACGCCGTGCCGTTCCTCAACGCCGGAGACGAAGAGCTGATCCGGGCCCGCCTGGCGCTGGTGACCGGCATCAAGCAGGTGCTGGGCAACGGCCTGCGCCTGCTGGGCGTGCACGCCCCGGAGCAGATGTAACCCCATGGCCCAGGCCCGCAAGGTACGCCGCAAGCCGGCACAAAAGAAAGAACGCGGTCCGCTGCCCGGCTGGATCTGGCTGCTGGCCGGCCTGCTGATCGGGCTGGGCGTGGCCGCAGTGCTGTACCTCCAGGGGGCGGATCGCCCCGACAGCCTGAGCGACTGGCTGAGCGAACGCGATCGCCCCGCGGCCGAACCGCGCCCGGAACCCGTGCCCGACCCCGCTTCCGAACCCGAGCCCGAGCGCGAGGAACCGCGCTTTCGCTATTACGAACTCCTGCCCGAGGACGAAGTGACGGTGCCCGATACGCCGGCCCGCGACGATGCGGATACGGCCGCCCCGCCCGCGCCGCTGGATGCACCGGATGCCGACGGGCCCGTGGTGCTGCAGACCGGCTCGTTCCGGCGCCCCGAGCAGGCCGACGAGATGCGTGCCCGCCTGACCCTGCTGGGCCTGTCTCCCGAAGTGCGGGAAGCCGAGATCGACGGCGACACCTGGTACCGCGTGTACCTCGGGCCGTACAGCGATCCGGACCGCACCCGCGAAGTCCTGGAACGGCTGCGCTCGGAAGGCATCGAGGCCCTGCGCCTGCGCGACCGGGGCTGACCATGGAGACCGGGGAGAGCGCCGCGCCGGATCTCGACGCGCTGTCCGCCGAAGTCGACGGTCTCCAGCGCATTGCCGAACGGCGCGACCTGCAGGACCTGCTCCGCCGCGCGCGACGCCGGCGCGACCGTGGCCAGGCGTTCGACCGCCTGGCCCGCAACCTGCAGCAGCGCCTCGCGACCGAACAGCAACGCGAGGCCGCGGCCGAGGCGCGTCGGCCGCAGCCGGTGTATACCGGGGATCTACCGGTGCACGCGGAACGCGACCGGATCATCGAGGCGATCCGCACCCACTCCGTGATCGTGCTCTCCGGCGAGACCGGCTCCGGCAAGACCACCCAGCTGCCCAAGCTGTGCCTGGAGGCCGGACGCGGTCGCGGCGGGCTGATCGGCCACACCCAGCCGCGGCGCATCGCCGCGCGCTCGGTGGCCGCACGCATCGCCGAGGAGCTGGGCACCCCGCTGGGCGAGGAGTCCGGCGCCGCGGTGGGCTGCAAGGTCCGCTTCTCCGACCGCACCGGGCCGGACAACTTCGTCCGCCTGATGACCGACGGCATGCTGCTGGCCGAGATGGCCCACGACCCCGAGCTGCTCGCCTACGACACCGTCATCGTCGACGAGGCCCACGAACGCAGCCTCAACATCGACTTCCTGATGGGGGTCCTGCAGCGCCTGGTGCGCAAACGTCCGGAGCTTCGGGTAATCATCACCTCGGCCACTCTGGACCCGGAACGCCTGTCGCGGTTCTTCGACGACGCCCCGATGATCGACGTGCCCGGGCGCACCTATCCGGTGGAGCTGCGCTACCGCCCGCTGGAACCGGATGCCGCGGGCGACGACGAAGACGGTGACGGCGGCGAACGCGACCTGTTCACCGGCATCCGCGACGCGGTGCGCGAATGCCGCCGCGCCGGCCCCGGCGACATCCTGGTGTTCCTGCCGGGCGAACGCGAGATCCGCGATGCCCACCGCGCCCTGCGCGGCGAGGAATCCGCGCCCGACACCGAGGTCCTGCCACTGTACGCCCGACTGTCGGCGCGCGAGCAGTCACGGGTGTTCCAGGCGCACTCGGGCCGGCGCATCGTGCTCGCCACCAACGTCGCCGAGACCGCGCTGACGGTGCCCGGCATCCGCTACGTGATCGACTCCGGGCTGGCCCGGGTGTCGCGCTATTCGTGGCGCACGCGGGTGCAGCGGCTGAGCCTCGAACCGGTATCGCAGGCCGCCTGCGACCAGCGCGCCGGCCGCTGCGGCCGCCTCGGGCCGGGGGTCTGCATCCGCCTGTTCTCCGAGGAAGACTACCAGCAGCGCCCGGCCTTCACCGACCCCGAGATCCAGCGCTCCAATCTGGCCTCGGTGATCCTGCAGATGGCCGCGCTGAAACTGGGCGACCCGCGGCGCTTCCCGTTCGTCGACCCGCCGGATTCGCGTCTGATCAAGGACGGCTACCGCCTGCTGGAGGAACTGGGCGCGGTGGATGCCGGCCACCGGCTGCAGGAGCGCGGCCGCCAGCTCTCGCGCATGCCGGTGGATCCGCGCCACGGGGCGATGCTGCTGGCCGGCGCGGACCATGGCTGCGTGACCGAGACCGCCACCATCGCCGCGTTCCTGTCCCTGCAGGACCCGCGCGAGCGCCCCGCCGACGCCACGCAGGCGGCCGACACCGCGCATGCCGAGTTCCGCGTCGAGGGCTCCGACTTCATGGGCATGCTGCGGCTGTGGCAGGCCTGGCACGACGCGCGCGAGGCACGCGGCTCGAACGCCCTGAAGCGCTGGTCCCGCGAGCACTTCCTCAACTTCATGCGCATGCGCGAATGGCAGGAGCTGCGCAGCCAGCTGCTGCGTCTGGCGCGCGACATGGAACTGCACCCGGGCCGCGCGACGGCCGAACCCGCGTCCGTCAAACCAGAGTCCGTGCACCGCGCCCTGCTCAGCGGGCTGGTCAGCCAGATCGGGCAGAAGACCGAACGCGGCGACTACCTCGGCGCGCGCAACCGCCGCTTCCAGATCCATCCGGGCTCGGTGCTGGCGAAGAAAAAGCCCAACTGGGTGGTCAGCGCGGAGATCGCCGAAACCACCCGGGTGTACGCCCGCGAGAACGCGCGCATCGAACCCGACTGGCTGCTGGAGGTGGCGCCGCACCTGCTGCGCCATCATATCTTCGAGCCCCATTTTCAGCGTCGGAGCGGGCGCGTGGGCGCCTACGACCGCATCACCCTCTACGGTCTGGTGGTGGCGGCGAAAAAGCCGGTGGACTTCGCCCGCCACGACCCCGAGGAGGCCCGGCGGATCTTCATCCGCGAGGGACTGGTCGGCGGCCAGCTTCGCACCCGCTCGCGCGGCGTGCGCGCCAACCGCGAGGCGGTGGCCGCGATCACCGAGGAGGAGGCCCGCGGCCGGCGCCGCGACCTGCTGGCCGAGGAGGACCGGCTGTTCGAGTTCTACGCCGCGCGCATCCCGGAGGACGTGCGTGACGGCCCGTCGTTCGAACGCTGGGTGCGCAAACGCGAGCAGAAGGACCCCGACAGCCTGCGCATCGACCCCGCCGAGCTGCGCAACGACCCCGAAGAGTCCCTGCCGCAGGGCGCCTACCCCGACCACCTCGAACTGGAGGGCCTGCGCCTGCCGCTGCACTACCGCTTCGAACCCGGGCAGGAAGACGACGGGGTGACCGTGGACGTTCCGGTGGCCGCACTCAACGCGGTGCCGGACTGGCTGGGTGACTGGCTGGTGCCGGGCCTGCTGGAGGAGCGGGTCACGGCACTGCTGAAGAGCCTGCCCAAGAGCCTGCGGCGCCAGTTCGTGCCAGCCCCGGACTTCGCCCGCGCCGCGCTGGCCCGGCTGGAGCACCGCCAGGGCCCGCTGCTGCCGGCGCTGGCGGAAGAACTGGAGCGCATGACCGGCACCGCCATCCCGCCCGATGCCTGGCGCCCGGACACGCTCGAACCGCACCTGATCCTGCGCTTTCGCATCCTCGACCCGGAGGGGAAAGAGCTGACCGCCGGGCGCGACCTGCCGGCGCTCAAGGCCGAACTGGGCGGCACCGCGGAGGCCACCTTCGACCCCGGCCCGACGAGCGGCCCCCAGCGCGAGGGCATCACCGAATGGGACTTCGGCGCATTGCCGGAGAGCGTGGAACAGGAACACCAGGGCGCCCGCATGCGCGCCTTCCCGGTGCTGGTGGACCGCGGCGACAGCGTGTCGCTGGAACTGGAACCCGATCCGGCCGCGGCCGAACGCCGCCATCGCGCCGGGCTGCGCCGGCTGTTCCTGCTGGCCCTGCGCCCGGCGGTGCGCGATCTCAAACGCCAGCTGCCGGACATGGACCGCGCCAGCCTGCACTACGCCACGCTGGGACAAGGCCGGGGTGAGGGCATCGCCCTGCGCGACCAGGTGCTGGAGGCGGCGGCCGACCGGGTGTTCCTCGCCGACGCCCCGGAACAATGGCCGCGCGATGCCGAGGCCTTCGCCGAGCGACTGGAAGCCGGGCGCAGCGAACTGGGTCCGGCCGCTACCGAACTGGCGCGCCTGGCCGCCGACATCCTCGCCCGCTGGCACGACCTGCGCAGCCGGCTGCACGGTGATCTGCCGTTGTCCTGGATCGAGGCGGCGCGCGACATCCGCGATCAGCTCGACACCCTGGTCCCGCCGGACTTCCTGCTGAGCACCCCGCCCGACGTGCTGCCCGAGTTCCCGCGCTATCTGCAGGCCATCGACCGGCGCCTGGAGCGCCTGACCCGGGCCCCGGACAAGGACCGCGCCGGCCGGGTGGCGGTGGAACCGCTGTGGCAGAAGGCCCGCGACCTGCTGGAGCGCCGTCCCGACGACCCCGATGTCCTGGCCTTTCGCTATCGCATCGAGGAGTTCCGCGTATCGCAGTTCGCCCAGGAACTGGGCACCCGCGAAAAGGTCTCGGCACAGCGCCTGGAACGCGAGTACGACACGCTGATCAAACGCTTTGCCGGATCTTTGTAGGCAACGGGAGGGGAGCGCATGCATGTGGTGGTCATCGGAGCCGGCGTGATGGGGGTCACCACCGCGTGGTATCTGCGCGAGGCCGGATTCGATGTCACCCTGCTGGACGCCGCGCCGGAACCGGCGGCCGGCGCCAGCCATGCCAACGGCGGCATGCTGCACGCCAGCCATGCCGAGCCCTGGAACACCCCCGGCGTCGGGCTCGATCTGCTGCGCTATCTGGGGCGCGAGGACTCCCCGCTGCTGATGCGCCCGCGCGCCCTGCCGGGACTGGCCGGCTGGGGCCTGCGTTTTCTGTGGCACAGCCGGCGTTCGGCTTTCCAGCGGCACGCCCTGGTCAACGCCCGCCTGGCCGCGTTCTCCCTGCGCGAGACCCGGCGCCTGAATCGGGAACTGGCCGGCTCCGGCCTGGACTTCGACTTCCGCGAGTCCGGCATCCTCAAGGTCTTCCGCGACCCGCAGAGCCAGGCCCGCAATCGGCATGCGGCCAAGGCCATGCAGGACGAGGGCGTGCGGTTCGAGGCCTGGGAAACCGAGCAGGTGATCAACCGCGAACCGGCGCTGGCCGGGGTACGCGACGAACTCTGCGGCGGGCTGTATTTCCCGGATGATGCCATCGGGGATGCGCGGCGCTTTACCACCGGACTGCTCGAGCTGGCGCGGAACCGCGGCCTGTGCTACCGGCCCGCGACACGGGTGCGGCGACTGCGCACGTTCCAGGGGCGGATCGACGCGATCGAGACCGATGAGGGACCCATCGCGGCCGATGCCTGCGTAGTCGCGAGCGGACACGAGGCCCCGGCGCTGCTGCGCCCGCTCGGGCTGCACCTGCCGGTGGCCCCGGTGAAGGGCTATTCCCTGAGCCTGCCGATGGATGCCGAACGGCGACTGAACCTGCCGCTGATCGACGACGCCAACAAGGTGGTCATGACCCCGCTGGGCGATCAGCTGCGGCTGGCCGGCACCGCCGAGTTCGCCGGCGCCGACGCCCGCATGGAACCCCGCCGGGCGGCGAACGTACTGGCCCAGTGCCGGCGCACGCTGACCACGCTGCCGGCGGAACTCGACCGCGAGACCATGGCCCCGTGGGCCGGGCTGCGCCCGATGAGCGATCGCGGTACGCCGATCCTGGGTCCCACGGCGGTACCGGGCCTGCATCTCAATACCGGCTCCGGGCACCTCGGCTGGACCTTTGCCTGCGGCGCGGCGGCGCTGGTGCGCGACGGGCTGCTGGGGCGGGCGCCCGAGGCCTCGCTGGAGGACTTCCGGCTCTGAGACGGGCGCGCGGGCCTCAGTCGCCGACCGGGGCGAATACCAGCCGCAGCCGCGCTCCACCCAGCTCCGGCGCCCGCTCGATCTCCAGCTGGCCGCCATGGTCGCTGACCAGGGTGTGGATGATGCTCAGTCCCAGCCCCTGCCCCGCCGCCTGTCCGTGCACATCTTCGCGCGTGTCGGCCCGCTGGCCGCGTTCGAGGACCCGCTCGCGATCGGCGGGCTCGATACCCGGCCCGTCGTCATCCACCGTCAGCACGGTTTCCCGCCCATCGCAGTGTGTGGTGATCCGCACCCGCGAGCGGGCGTGGCGCACCGCGTTGTCCAGCAGATTCCCCAGCAGTTCGAGCATCGCGCCCGAATCCATGCGCAGGGCACAGCCCTCCGCCAGATCGGTCTCCAGCGACGCCCCCTGGTGCTCCGCCAGCCGCCGCAGGGCGCGGCAGGTGCGCTCGATCACCGGGGCCAGCGGCTCGGGCGTCTGGAACGGCACCGGGCCCACCCGCTGGGCCTGGTTGAGCTGGTGCTGGACCATCGCCTGCAGGCGGTCGACCTGGCGCCGCAGGTCCTCGTGATCGGGGGCGTGTCCTTCCAGATTCAGGCGCAGCGAGGCGATCGGGGTCTTGAGACTGTGGGCAAGATCCGCCAGTGCGTTCTGCTGGCGCACCAGACGCTCGCGCTCGAAGTCGATCAGGTCGTTGATGGAACCGGTCAGCGCCCCGATCTCGCGCGGATACGGTCCCTCCAGATGCACCCGGTCACCGTGGCGCAGGGCGTCCAGCTCCGCGCGCACCCTGCGCAGCGGCCGCAGGCCCCAGAACCACAACGCCAGGATCAGGGCCACGATCAGCGACAGGGTCATGGTCAGCAGGCCCTGCCACAGGCTGTAGCGGTAGCTCTCAACCTGCTCGTCGAATGCGCTGCGATCCTCCAGCATCTGGAACACCAGCGGCACCGATTCGCCATCCAGCTGCCAGCGCACCGTCATGCTGTAGGCAAAGTATTCGTCGCGCGTCCAGTCATTCAGTTCGGTGGCCACCGCCGACGGCGAACGCCAGACGGTATCGCCGGCAGGCCCGAGGATGCGCGCATACAACCCGCCGCCGGGCAGCTGCAGCCGGCTCTCCGGCAGCATCTGCGGCACCCGCACGTCGTCTTCCGCGAGCACCTCGACCATGCCCATCAGCAGCAGCACCTGCGCCTCCAGCCGGGTTTCGGCCGCGTCCGCGGCATTGTCGCGAAAGGCGGTTTCCAGCACCCATGCGGTCAGCACCGAGAACAGCAGCACCACCGCCACCGCCACCAACCCCATGCGCAGGAGCAACGGCGCGCGGGCGGCGCGATCGGCCAGGGAACGCTCGGCAAGGGCCATAGAAGGGCGTGATGTAACCGTTCAGGCGTCGGCCGAAGCGGCGTCGGGCTGCAGGGCGAAACGATAACCGCGGCCGCGCAGGGTCTCGATCACGCCCAGCCCGCCGTCCGGGTCCAGCTTGCGCCGCAGGCGCCCGATCAGCACCTCGATCACGTTGCTCTCGCGGTCGTCGTCGTGTTCGTAGAGATAGTCGGCCAGGGCGTCCTTGCTCAGCACCCGGCCGGGCTGGCGGGCCAGATGCAGCAGCAGGCGGTACTCGAAGGTGGTCAGGCTGACGCCCTCGCCGTTCAGCCACACGGCATCGGAGGCAGTGTCGATCACCAGCGGGCCAAAGCGCAGCGCCTCGTGCCCCGACTGCAGGCTGCGGCGCGCCAGCGCGCGCAGGCGCGCCACCAGCTCCTCCACGTGGAAGGGTTTGGTCAGGTAGTCGTCGGCGCCTGCCTCCAGACCCTCGACCTTGTCCTGCCAGCGGTCACGGGCGGTCAGCACCAGGATCGGCAGCCGCGGCTTGTGTTCGCGGGTCCGGCGGATCACGTCCAGGCCGTCCATCCCGGGCAGACCCAGGTCCACCACGGCAATGTCGCAGTTGTATTCGGCCAGCAGATACAGCCCGGTGTCGCCATCGGCGGCGGTGTCCACCCGGCAGCCCGATTCCTGCAGCTCTCCGGCCAGCTGGCCGCGCAGCGCCGAATCATCCTCCACCAGCACGATTCGCAGGTTCATCGCCGCACCTCCGTGCCCTGTTCGATCCGCAGCGTCCGGACCTCCTGATTCTCGGTCAGGATACGCACCACGAAGACCCGTACGCTGCCCTCGCCGTCATTTTCCCGGGCCGAAAGGATCCGGCCGGGATACAGCGCCTCCACCTGTTCGACCGCCTCGTCCAGCGTCCACACCGGGTTGCGATCCGCCCCGTCCTCGCGCGCACCGGCGCCCCCCGCCAGCAACAGGATCAGAAGGAACACCACGGGGGCAAGACGGGACATTCGGATTCCCCACACACTGGACAACATCAACAATCTCTCCCTGACTGAGTTCGACGGACGGTTGCAGTGCCAAGGGTATCCGCCTAGCCTGAACCGCATCTGAAATCCGCATGCGACACAGCCGAGCCACCATGTCCGAACCCAGCGATCTTCCCGTCGAACCACCGGCCGACCCCGAGGCCGAAATCCCCATCGAGGAGGAGGCCGGCCCCATCCGCTGGAGCGAGCTGATGCCCCATTTCGCCCGCGGTGTCGTGATTCGCGTGGCGCCCGAACTGGACCTGATCGAGGTGGCCCGTGCCTTCCGTGACGATGCCACCCACGAGGTCAGCGCGTGGCTGACCAGCGGCCAGGTGGCGCGCGCCTCCGACGAGGACGCCCGCCGCTGGACCGAGGCCGATCCGGTGTTCACCGCAATCGTGGCCGCCCCGTGGGTGCTGGCCCAGGAGCGGACGACGGCGCATTAGGCGGGTCGGCCCCAATCGGCCGGAGGGCCGGCCTCCTACCCCCCAGCCGCAGGAGGCCAGCCCTCTGGCCGATTGGGTTACCCCGCGGCCGACCCCGCGCGATCAACCCCCCATCGCCTCGGGGTCGAACCTCACCGCAATGCCGTCGTCGTGCACGCGCACAACCTGGGCACGGACCTTCGGTGGCTCGTCACCGTCCCCCAGCAGGCCGAACACCTGCAGCATCAGCTCGTCGTCCGACTCGAGCTCCAGCAAGCCCCTGAGGTCCGGTTTCTGCCCCTCCTCCCAGCGCAGGAAGGCCCCGCCACCGGAGATGTCATTGGTGGTCAGGGTCACCGGCTCGCCATCGCCCGCCGATACCACCACGTTGACCGTCATCGGTATCCGCGGATGACGTCGCCGCTCCTCGATCATGGTTCCATCCCCTTGCTGTCTTAGAAAACGCTAATCGAAAACGATTTTTTTTTGTGCTATACCGTCGAGGCAATGATCGACCCAAGGCGAGATCATGCGCAAGGCCGGGCACGAACCCGGCCGCGCCAATGAAGAGCCCGGATCGTCACACCGGGCCGGAGGATGAAGGCAGCGCATCACAGCTGTCGCCGCTAAAACAGCAAACCTTCAAGACGGAGGAGTCCGTAACAATGAAGAAATCGCGTCTTACTTTCGCGGGGCTGGTCGGGGCCGTGGCCCTTGCCATTCCGTTCGCGCAGGCCACGGCCGGCGACGAAATCACGCGTGGACAGCTGATGGCCGACACCTGCGTGAACTGCCACAGCGCCGCGTCCGCCGAGGCCGGGGGTGCCCCGGATCTCAGTAACTATCCCTCCAGCCTCATCGTCAGCCAGATGAAGGCGTTCCGCGATGGTGATCGCCCGGCCACGGTCATGGACCGTCATGCCACCGGCTACACCGATGAGGAAATCGAGGCCCTGGCCGCGTACTTCGGTCAGTGAACGGCCCAGAACACAAGAGAGGGAGAGACATCATGCAGGAATTTTCCCGCCGTAATTTCATCAAGGTCGTCGGCGCGGGGAGCGCCGTGGCCCTGACCGGCATCGGCTGTGCGCCGCACAAGACGCGTGGCGCCGACAAGGCCCATGTCGTCGTGGTCGGCGGTGGCTCCGGTGGCGCCACCGCCGCGAAATACCTGAAAAAGTATTCGCCGGAACTCAACGTCACCCTGGTCGAGCCCAACGCCCGCTATTACACCTGCTATGGCAGTAACTGGGTGCTGGGCGGCATCGTCGACATGGACTTCATCGAGCAGACCTACGGTGCGCTGGAAAGCCGCCACGGAGTCAAGGTGGTGCAGGACCGCGTGACCGCGGTGGACGCCGACGGCCGCAACGTCCGTCTCGCCAGTGGCGAGACCCTGCAGTACGACAAGCTGGTCATGTCCCCGGGCATCGACTTCCGCTATGACCGCACCGAGGGCATCAGCGAGGCCGACGCCGAGCGCATCCCGCACGCCTGGAAGGCCGGTGACCAGACCCGCATCCTGCGCCAGCAGCTGGAAGACATGCCCAATGGCGGCACGTTCGTGATGGTGGCCCCGCCGAACCCGTTCCGCTGCCCGCCCGGGCCGTACGAGCGCGTGTCGCTGATCGCGAACTACTTCAAGCAGGAGAAGCCCCGTTCCAAGATCATCATCCTTGACCAGAAGGACGGCTTCTCCAAGCAGGGCCTGTTCGAGGAAGGCTGGGAACAGGAATACGGCGACATGATCGAATGGCGCCCGGCCTCGGACGGCGGTCTGGTCGAGGAGGTCGACGTGCGCAACATGACCGCGGTGACCGAAGCCGGTTTCGAACGGGTCGAGGCCGACGTGATGAACTTCATCCCGGCCCAGCACGCCAACCAGGTCATGCACGACGCCGGACTCACCAACGCGGAGGGCTGGTGCCCGGTGCGTCAAGACACCTTCAGGTCCGAACATGACGACAACATCTATGTGCTGGGCGACGCCTCCGTGGCCGGTGCGATGCCGAAGTCGGGCCACTCCGCCAACACCCAGGGCAAGATGGTCGCCGCGGCGATCAGCCACGAACTGGCCGGCCGCGACCCGGTCACCCCGACCGCGGTAAACACCTGCTACAGCCTGGTCACGCCGGACTACGGCATCAGCGTGGCGGCGGTGTACCAGTTCAAGGACGGCCAGATGGCCGGCGTGGAAGGCGCCGGTGGTGTCAGCCCGACGGGTGCATCCAGCCGCTTCCGCGAGCAGGAAGCTCAGTACACCCGCGGCTGGTACGCCGGCATTACCGCGGACATCTGGGGCTGACCGAAGCCTTTAGCCTCATCACACGAACGGGATGGACCCTGTTGACGGCGCCCTCCGGGGCGCCGTTTTTTTGCGCCCCCTCCCGCCACCGCGCCTTCCTCAGGCGTTCAGATCGGGGATCAGGCGGCTGCGCAGCCGCGCAATGGTGTCCTTGAGCTGAAGCTTGCGCTTCTTCAGTCGGCGGATCTCGAGAAAATCCGGGGACGGCCCGGCGTGCATGGCGGCGATCGCCGAATCCAGCGCCCGGTGCTCCGCCTCCAGTTCCGTCAGTCGTGCGCGTATCTCGCTGTCGTATTCCACGTCCGCTCCCCGGGATCCAACTGGATCCAACGCCTCGCGTATCATCCCAGACCAGCCCGGTCAGGGCCACAGGCTCGCTCACCCGCAACTCCGGAGACCGCAACATGGCCGTACGCAACACGTCGCTGTCCATCCCCACGCCGCGCGGGATCCGGCTGAGCGGCGTCCTGGTGGAACCCGACGGCCCGCTGCGCGGCAAGGCCTGTATCGCCCACTGCTTTGCCTGCTCCAAGGACTTCCCCGCCACCGTGCGCCTGGCCCGCGCCTTGGCCGAAGAGGGCTACGCCACCCTGCGCTTTGATTTCGCCGGCCTTGGCGAATCCGATGGCGCGTTCGAGGACTCCACCCTCCAGACCGGCCGCGAAGACCTGGAAGCGGCGCTGGACACCCTCGCCGCGCACCACCCGGACACGGAGCCCACCCTGCTGCTCGGCCACAGTTTTGGCGGGGCGCTGGCCATTCTCGTCGCTCCCGAACGCCCGGAGGTCGACGCCGTCGTCACCATCGCCGCACCCAGCCAACCGGGGCACGTGCGCCACCTGTTCCAGGATCATGCCGAAGAAATCGCGCGCGAGGGTCAGGCCCGGCTGATCATCGGGGGCCGTCCGGTCACCATCGGCCGCGCGCTGCTGGAGTCCATCGAGGAGCCCACGCTGGAGACCGCTCTGGCCCGGCTCAACCGGCCGATCCTGCTGCTGCATGCCCCCGGGGATACCGTGGTCAACGTCGACCATGCCGGGCACATCTTCCGCATGGCGCAGCACCCGCGCAGCTTCGTCGCCCTCAACCGCGTCGACCACCTGCTCTCGCGCCCGGAACACACCCGCTACGTCGCCGGCCTGATCCGCGCCTGGTCCGCCAACCTGACCGATTGACGCATCCACCGCCGGATCGCGCAGGGGGCTGCGCTCCTACGAGACCTCCCCCGGCCGCAGGAGGCCAGCCCTCTGGCCGATCGGGGCTTCCCCGGCGCCGGATCGCGCAGGGGGCTGCGCTCCTACGGAGCCCGCCCCGGCCGTAGGAGGCCAGCCCCCTGGCCGATCGGGGCTACCAGTAGCTCTCGGTGGTGAGATGCCCCGGCTTGCGCCGGCGGTTCTTCTCCAAACCCCGTTCGCGCAGCATCGACTGGGTTTCGGAGACCATGTCGGGGTTGCCGCAAAGCATCACCTGGGAGTGCTCCGGCGCAAAATCGATCCCCGCCTGCGCCTCCAGCTCGCCTTCCGACAGCGCCGTGGTAATGCGCCCCTGGATGGCACCGGGGTGCGCCTCGCGACTGACAAAGGGGATGTACTGAAACCGCTCGGGATCGCGCTCGGAGAAGCGTGCAATGGTGTCCTGGTAGGTGAGCTCCTCGGCGTGGCGCACCGCATGCACCAGACGGATGTTCTCGAAGCGTTCCCAGGGCTCGTCGGTCTTCAGGATGGACAGGAACGGGCCGATGCCCGTACCCGTCGATAGCAGCCACAGATCGCGCCCGTCGGGGATCTCGTTCAGGGTGAAAAACCCCGTGGCGCGCGGCATCAGCTCCACCGTGTCGCCGGGTTCGAGCTGTACCAGACGGTTGGACAGCGGCCCGTCCGGCACGGTGATCATGTAGAAATCCAGCGGGCGCTCGTCCGGGGCGTTCACGTACGAGTACGGCCGCCCCACCAGTTCGCCGTCGATCTCCATGCGCAGGCGGTTGAACTGCCCGGCCACGAACGGTTCCACGTCCGCATCGATGCGTAGCGAGAACAGGCGGTCGGTCCACTGCTTGCGTTCCTGCACGGTGCCGGTCACCCAGCCCATATTCCTGACTCCTGTACTTGGTTAAAGGCAAGCATGCGGGCCGCGCCCGGGCATTTCAAGCAACCCCGGGGCGGCCCCTATAATATCGTCCATCACTGAAAACCACAGACAGGAGTACAACCGATGGCACGCACCCCCTCGCAGATGATCGAGCTGGGCACCGAGGCCCCCAACTTCCAGCTGCCCGATGTCGTCTCCGGCGAGACCATCAGCCTGGACAGCTTCCCCGACGCCAAGGGCTACATGATCGCGTTCATCTGCAACCACTGCCCCTTCGTGCAGCTCATCCGCCACGAGTTCGCGCGCTACGGGCGTGAATACACCGAAAAGGGCATCGCAGTGATCGCCATCAACTCCAACGACATCGAGGCCGTCCCCGAAGACGCCCCGGACGCGATGCGCGACGACGCCCGCCGCTTCGGCTACAAGTTCCCCTACTGCCTCGACGAAGACCAGTCCGTGGCCAGGGCCTACCAGGCCGCCTGCACTCCGGATCTGTACCTGTTCGACGCCGAGCGCAAGCTCTACTACCGCGGCCAGTTCGACAGCACCCGCCCCGGCAGCGACCAGCCCGTCACCGGCGAAGACCTGCGCAACGCCACCGACGCCCTGCTCGCCGGCCAGCCCGCGCCCGAGCCTCAGCACCCCAGCCTCGGCTGCAACATCAAGTGGAAGCCCGGCAACGAGCCCGCCTATTTCGCCTGAGGCCGGTCGACGAACGCCGCGATCGGCCAGAGGGCTGGCCTCCTGCGGGCCGGGGGCGCCTTGTGGGAGCGCAGCCCCCTGCGCGATCCGGCCGCGTGGTCGGGATTGTGAAGAGGCCGTGTTACGCTGCGGCTCCGACCGGACAAGGAGTGTCGGTATGGCGGATCACCACGACAACAGCTACAAGCTCCTGTTTTCGCATCCCGAGATGGTGCGGGACCTGCTGACCGGTTTTGTCCGGGAGGACTGGGTGAGGGAGCTGGATTTCTCCACGCTCGAGAAGGTCAACGGGTCCTATGTGACCGACGAGCTGCGCGATCGCGAAGACGACATCGTCTGGCGCGTGCGCTGGGGCGACGGCTGGCTTTACGTGTACCTGCTGCTGGAGTTCCAGTCGAGCGTGGACCGTTTCATGGCGGTGCGGATGATGACGTATCTCGGGCTGCTGTATCAGGACCTGATCCGGCAGAAGGCCCTGACGCCCGGCGGCCGCCTGCCCCCGGTGCTGCCGGTGGTGCTCTACAATGGAGAAACGCGCTGGACGGCCGCACAAAACGTGGGCGAGCTGGTCGAAAGGGTACCGGGCGGTCTGGAGCGTTACCGGCCCGATCTGAGCTATCTGCTGCTGGACGAGGGCGCGATCGTGGACGCGCCCGACTGGTCGGACGAGACGCGCAACGTGGCGGCGGCGCTGTTCCGGCTGGAGCACAACCGCAACGAGCAGGACCTGCTGGAAGTGCTGGGCCGTCTGGTGGAATGGCTGCGGTCCCCGGAGCAGACGGGGTTGCGGCGCTCGTTCGTGGTGTGGATGCGCCGGGTCATGCTCCCGCATCGAGCACCGGGGATGGAACTGCCGCCGTTCAACGACCTTCAGGACTTGCACGAGGTACACGACATGCTGGCCGAACGGATCAAGCACTGGCCCGACCGGTGGATCGAGGAAGGGCGCCAGGAAGGGCGCGAGGAAGGGCGCCAGGAAGGACGCCGCGAAACCGCGCGCAATCTGATCCGGTCAACCGAGATGGACGACCGCGCGATCGCCGAGATTGTCGGGCTGACAATCGAGGAGGTGACCGGGCTGCGGGAAAATCCTCCGCAGTGATCCGCTCCGGTCCGGATTATCGGGCCTGGATCGATGCCGGACCGATATCGGTGCCTTGATCGCCGGGACGGCAACAAAACCGCGGTTCTGGTTAGGTGTGCAGCCCCCTGCGCGATCCAGCGCGCGGTCAATCACGCACGTAATACCCGTGTCGCGTCGGTCCCTGCGAATCGAAACAGTGCGAAATTCGGTTAAACAGCGCGCTGTCCCCGCGTTCGTGATGCCGATAGAGCGCATGGGCCACCAGATCCGCCAGCTGGATCAAACGCGACGCTCTCGAATCAAGGAACACCGGAACTTCGGCGTAGTTGTACGTCTTTCCCCAGGCGTGTCCGTAGTGCTTGAAATCTCGCGCCAGAGACTGAATCCGCTGCTCGGTCGAGGATTTATCCAGAAGGATCAGGCCCCGCTGAGGATCGCCGTGCCGGGCGTAACAGCGCTTCAGGAACAGATCGAACCGGCTGCAAAGTTGCTCGAAAAGGTGTTCCACAGGATCTTCGCCCGGAATCCCCGTCTTGCGCACGGCTCCGCCAAACAGGCGAACACCCTGAGGGTGGTGCCTCACCACAACATCCAGTGCATCCTCCATGGCCTGCGTCCGATCTTCACGAGAGACCCTGCGCCAGGCATTCTTGCCGCTGCGCATGGGAGAGCCATGGAGCTCGACACCGTGAGGATTTTGTGGATCGAACCGGGCCGCAATCGCGTTAAGCTCGTCCTCGAGGAAATGGGCCTTGCGCTCGAAGACACTCACGCCAGCCAGGACGAAGAAATCCTCGGCCGAATTCGCGACGCTCCCTGACTCATCCAGGTAAAGGAGATGCATGGCTTCCCTGCCCGCTCACAAAAAGGCCGCCCTGATGGCGGCCATTCAGAAATCTTGAGGGAGCCGAGGGAGTAACGGAACTCCAAACATTGCAGGATAAGGCAACGCTACCCGACTCGCATCTTGGATGCTGCGACCGGATCGTCCCAATGTCAACAGCCGGACACGGGAACGAGCGAGGAGTGCGAGCCTCAACGCGATGCGGCATCGCAGGATAACCCCAATCGGCCAGAGGGCTCGCCTCCCGCCGGGGGTGGGAGAACCTTCGCCAATCTTCGGGATCGATGATACATTGGTAAAACGAATTATCGATCGACCAGGGTCCCTATCAGTCAACGTAGTTGTCGCCTCAACGCAACCGACAGGTGACAACCATGAAGCACTACTCCGCGGAGCGTAAGGAAGCCGTCCTGCGCAAGCTGGCACCACCGATGAACCTCACTGTCCCCGAGGTGGCCGAGGCCGAGGGGATCTCCACGGCGACCCTGTACAATTGGCGCAAACAGGCCCGTGAGAGAGGACAGGTTTTGCCATCACGAGGATCGACCCCGGAGGGCTGGAGCAGCGAGGAGAAGTTCCGCGTCGTGCTCGAGACCGCGCCAATGACCGAGGCGG